>CAYZIX010000059.1:0-26126 GCA_964478395.1 uncultured Candidatus Solibacter sp. | reverse complement strand
ATACCTTCGCCTCGTAACGCCTGAAGACCCCTTGAAAACCGCAAACCAGCGAAAGTGGCAGAGCTGGCTGCCGATTTCATGAAAAACACGATGCGGTCGTATCAGGCTGAGCAGTTCGGATGAGCAGTTCGGAGCAGTTCAGAGCAGTTCGCGGAGCAGTTCTCCATTTCCACCCGATATTTTCTCCCTGTTATCTAGAACTTCCGTCAAAACCGCCGTCCAGGCCCTTGCGCACCCGTGGCAGACTCTTCTGCGGGTGACAAATCGATATGGATCGCGCAATTTCAAACCGGCCGGCGGTGGCGGAAAAATTCGTATTCCCCAGGTTGGGCCAGGACTTGTTGATTCCAGGCAGCTTAATGCTGAAAATCCGCCCTGGAACAAACCTGAACCGAACCCGTAACAGCTTGATTTTGAACGGTCGGCCGCCAGGTTCATTCCCTCCAAATCGCCTGAAACCGGCCCCAACTTGCCTGGAATCTGCACTGGCGAACCCGTGTGGGATCATAAAGACGATGGCGACCCTATCAGGACCGGACTGGAAGGCGCTGGCCGCGGCGCAGAAGATTGAACTCTCTGATCAGAGCGCCGCGCGCCTGGCTGAACTCTGGCGCGGCATGCTCGGTCTGCGTGGGCTGATCGACTGGAGCGAGCCGCCCATTCAGGTGTTCCGTGTGGAGGAGCCGCGCGCATGACCATCCTCGAAGCCGCAGCCGCCCTCCGCTCTGGCCAGCAGACCTCCGTCCAGCTCACGGTGGACTGTCTTGCACGCATCGAAAAGCTCAATCCGGAGCTGAACGCCTTCATCACTATCACCGCCGAAGCCGCGCTGGACGAGGCTCGCCGGGCGGATAAGGACCTGGCCGGGGGGCTCGATCGTGGTCCGCTGCACGGCATCCCCATCGCTCACAAGGACCTGTTCTGCACCGCCGGCGTCGCCACCACTTCGGGCTCGAAGCTCTTCGCAACGCACGTCCCCAAGGAAGACGCCGCCATCGTCGAGCGCCTGCGCCGCGCCGGCGCCGTCATGCTCGGCAAAACCGGTATGCACGAGCACGCCTACGGCATCACCTGCGACAACCCGCACTACGGGCCCATCCGCAATCCGTGGGATCACGCGCGCATTCCGGGCGGCAGTTCCGGCGGCTCGGCCGTCGCCGTCTCAACGGGCATGGCGCTCGGCGCCACCGGCTCCGACACCGGCGGTAGCATCCGCTTGCCGTCGGCCTATTGCGGGCTTACCGGCCTGAAGCCCACCTACGGGCGAGTGCCGATGTACGGCGCCCTGCCTCTGGGCTTTTCGCTCGATCACGCCGGCCCCATCGCGCGCACCGTGCGCGACGCGGCCGTGATGCTCCAGGCCATGGCCGGCTACGACGCGCGCGACGCTGCCAGCGCAGATCGGCCCGTGCCCGAATACATGCCGCCGTTGGGCGGGATTTCGCTCGCCGGCGTGAAAATCGGCCTGCCGGCCAACTTCTTTTTTGAGAACCTTGAGCCGAACATCGACAACGCCGTGCATCTGTTGGCCTACACGGCGGAAGACGCGGGCGCCACGCTCCATCAGGTGCGCGTGCCGGGCGGTGGCCAGTTGAACACCATCGCCCAGATCACGCTGCTGGCCGAGGCCGCCGCCGTTCACGAGCCCTACATCCGCAAACAGCGCGCCGCCTATGGCGCCGACGTCGCTGCGCTGATCGACATGGGCCGCGTGGTGCCGGCCGTTGACTACCTGCAAGCGCAGCGTCTGCGCAAGCGGATTCAGGGCGTCTATTTGAATCTTTTGAAGGAAGTGGATTGCCTGCTTGTTCCGGCCACGCCGCTCAGCGCGCCGCTGATTGGCCAGACTGATATCGAAATCGCAGGCCAGAAGGATGACACGCGCCTGGCAAGCACGCGCTTTCTGCGCGGCTTCAACGCGCTGGGGCTGCCGGCGCTCGTTGTGCCGGCCGGTTTCACCCCGGAAGGCATGCCGCTGGGCGCACAACTGGTCGGCCGTCCCTGGGACGAAGCATTGTTATTGAAGATTGGCGCGGCCATCGAGGACCGCACCGGCTACTGGAAACGGCAGCCGGCTTAAGCCTTGCGCAGCCGCGCAATGGCAAAAGCGGCTAGCCCCAGGCTCACCAGCAGGCACACGGTCGGCGGCCAGATGAAGTAGTTCACTGAGATGATGGTCATCACCAGCAGGCCGGCCAGGTACATGCGCGCAATCGGGCGCAGCACCTTCGGCTGGTCGGCTAATGCTTTGGCCACCATCACCATGATGGCGCCGGCAAGTAACGCCACGGTGGTGAACATCACACTCAAACCGAGGTAAATGCTCGTCATTGACCGGGCAATTGGGAAATCAGGCAGTACGTAGCCGTTCATCGCGGCCGCCATGGCGCTTGTCCGCTCATCCGTTGGATGGGCCAGGGCTCCGGCGGTCTGCATATGTCCGATAAGATGCAATAATCCTGTCAGCATGAGAATCCATGCGCTGGCGCGAAGGGCTCGAATAGATGACATCGCTCCAAATTAGCCGGATGGTCCCACAAACACAAGCGGTTCAGAGGAGAATCGAGGCAAACTGGCATGACTAATCAGGAGCAGGCTTGGATTTCGATGGGTGAAGCGCTGCTGATTGGCCTGATCGTGGGCGTCGAGCGCGAAACGGATAAAGAAGAACGCCACGCCGGGCTGCGCGATTTTGTCAGCATCGGCCTGGCCGGCGGAGTTTGCGGGCTTCTGGGGCAGGCCTGGGTGACAGCCGCGGCGTTGGTCGCATTAACGGCCATGCTCGTCATCTTCCGCGCCCAGACGCCGGGGCGCACCGGCATCACCACGGAAATCGTGGCCGTCGCCACATTTCTGCTCTGCGTACTGACGGCCACAACCAGCTTCCCCTGGGGGTCCGAGTTGGCCATCGCGACAACGGTCATTCTCGCCCTGTTCTTGGATGCTCGCGACCGCCTGCGCGTCTTCATCCGCGAAACGCTGAACGAAAACGAACTTTGGGACACGCTGCGGTTCCTCGCCGTCATCTTCGTGATTTTGCCCGTGCTGCCACGCGGCGAGTTCGGCCCTTACGGCTTTTTCGACCCGCGCCAGATCTGGATCTTCGTCATCCTGGTCAGTTCCATCAACTACGTCGGCTACTTCCTGCAACGCTTTCTGGGTGAGCAGCGCGGCCTGCGGCTGACGGCCGTATTGGGCGGTATTGGTTCCACTACGGCCACCACGCTGGCTTTCGCGCGCCTGACCGCCGAACGGCCGGAGCGCTGGCGTGTTTATGGCGCGGCCACCGTATTGGCCAACGCCATTCTGAATCCACGTACGGCCGTGGTGCTCTGGCTGGCCGGCGGACCGCTTCTGCGCGCGGCCGCTCTACCGCTGACAGTGATGGTGATGGCAGGCTTAGCCTTCGCCTATTGGCTGGATCGCACCAACAAGACGGCCGCCTCCTCCACGGGGCAGGCCCTGCAACTCGGCAACCCGTTTCAGCTCGCGCCAGCGCTCAAGTTCGGGCTGATGTTCTTGGCCGTCGGATTGGTGGCGCACTGGGCCTCGGCTGAATACGGTTCCAGCGGCGTGGCAGCGTCCAGTCTGCTGGGCGGATCAGTGGATGTCGACGCCATTACCTTTTCACTTGCCGGCCTGCTGCGCGACGGCCGCTCGGCCACCGGCATCGCGCTGGGTGGCGTGTTGATGGCTATCGCGGCCAACGCCGTGGTGAAAACGGTGATGGCCTACTCCACCGGCGGGCGCAAGTTCGGCCACGTGGTGCTGAGCGGGTTCGCGCTGATGCTCACGCTGGGCGTGGCCGCGCTATGGATACCATTCGGGGCGTAGACGGCGCGACAGCAATGCCGGATTGAAACGGCGCAGGCGGCGGAAGAAAGCCTCGGCCTGCGCGGCGTCGGCCAGGATCTGGCGTTTCAGCGCCTCGGGCGAATCGAAGCGCCGCTCCTCGCGCACCCGGCGCAGAAACTCGACGCGGATGCGCGCCGGTGTGGGCGGCTCGAATCCACCCAGCAGAAACGTCTCAATGGTGAGATGACGGCCCCCGAAGGTGGGCCGCAGGCCGACGTTGGTAATCGATTGCCAGTGGCGGTCAGAATCCAGATCCTCAGTGCGCGTGAAGTAGACGCCGTCCTGCGGCAATGCCGACGTGACATCGTCCAGCGAGCTGGTTTCCAGATTCAGTGTCGGCACCGTGTGGCGGGTGCCGCGCCCAGCGCCGCTCACCACGCTGCCGGCCACGGCATACGGACGGCCCAGCAGACGATTGGCATGCGACACCAGGCCTTCGCGCAATAGGCGGCGGATTTCGGATGACGACACGCGCACGCCGCGGCAACTGAGCAGAGGTACAACCTCCACCTCCAGCCCCGGCGCGCTCAACTGCTCCGGCCCACCGGCCTGCCCATGGCCGAAGTGGAAATTGGCGCCGACCACCACGGCTCGTGCGCCCAGCGCGCCTACCAGCACCTGCTGGCGGAACTCATCCGGCGTAAGCGCCGACAGGGCCCGGTCGAAGGGCATGATCAACACCTGCTGAATGCCCTCGGCCGCCATAAGCGCACAGCGTTCGTCGGGCGTCGACAGCAGCCGCGGCGCGCGCTCCGGCGCCACCACGGTGGCCGGGTGCGGATGGAAAGTCAGCGCCGAAGGCTTGACGCCCAGCCGCCGGCCCAGCGCGACGGTGCGCCGCAACAGTTCCATGTGGCCGACGTGCACGCCATCGAAGTTGCCGATGGTGACCGACGACGGGGCAAACCCTAAGCGGGCTTCGTCGATGGAGCGGAAGATGCGCAGTCGCGTCATGGCGGCGGCTCTAGACCTCCAGCTTCAGTTCCAATCCGTCGTACGCCAGTTGCACACCCGCGGGCAGCAGGCTTCCGGCGCGTTCGTGCGCCAGGTCGTGTCCCACGTGCGTAAAAAACGCCCGGCGCGGGCGCAGCCGTTCCACGGTGCGCAGGCTTTGATCCACGGTTGAGTGGGTCGCATGCGGCTTGTAGCGCAACGCGTCGAGGAACAACACGTCCAGCCCTTCCAGCAGCTTCAGCGACTCCTCGGGGATCTCACTATGGTCGGTGAGATAAGCGTTATTGCCGAAGCGGAAGCCGTGACAGGGACCGCTGCCGTGGCGCACAGGCACGGGCGTGAAAGTGGTGCCGTGAATTTCAAAGGGCTCACTGTCGAACGGATGCGTAGTCAGCTTCGGCCGCGAGCTTTCCGTCGGTGTTTCCTGAAAAACATAGCTGAACACGCGCCGGATCACCGCCAGCGTGTGCTCTGAGGCAAAGACCGGAATCGGCCCCTTCTGATGGAAATTGATGGGCCGCAGATCGTCCAGGCCAAGAATATGGTCGGCGTGGGAGTGAGTGAACAGCACGGCCTCTAGACGCGTGATGGAATGCGTAAGCGCCTGTTGGCGGAAGTCCGGACCGGTGTCGATGACAACCGTGCCGCCGTCGGCCCAGCGCAACGCCACGGACGGCCGCAAGCGCCGGTCGCGCGGATCGGCGCTGTGGCACACCTTACAGTCGCAGCCAATGGTGGGCACACCGACGCTGGTGCCGGAGCCCAGCACAATCAGCGTCGCCTCAGCCATTGCTGGGCGCTTCGCCGGCCTTCTGGTTTTCAGACTCGAAGGCCTGCACGTAACGGAAACGCAGCTCCGTCACGGTGTTTTCGAGCAAACGCTGCTCGTCCATCGTCAGATTGCCCTTGGTTTTGTCCTGGAGCACAGCCAACAAATCGATGAAGTGGCGTGCCAGACGGATATCCGGCTTGTCGTCCGGATTCGGGCTTGGCATCAGACCCAGGTTCATTTCGGCCTGCATGCGCAAACTGAGAATGAGGAAATCCAGCGAGGCGGGAGGCAGATTCATTTCGCTCATCAACTCCATTCTAAGTCCATAAAAAAGGAGACGCCCCCGGCCGCAACCGGGGGCGTCTCATCTCTAGCGGGACACAGAACTCATCACGCCTTACGCGTAAAGCTTGGCGATCTCAGGCAGCGGGATGGGAATGATCGACTTGGCCTTGCCGGCCTGGCCGAACTGCTGCATGCGGAGCGCCACAACCTTCTTCATCGCCTCACGGGCGGGCTTCAGGTAATCGCGCGGGTCGAACTTCTCGGGGGTCTCCATCAGCACCTTGCGGATGGCGCCGGTCATGGCCAGGCGGTTGTCGGTGTCCACGTTGACCTTGCGGACGCCGTTCTTGATGCCGAGCTGGATCTCTTCCACCGGCACGCCCCAGGTCGGCTTCAGATGGCCGCCGTACTGGTTGATGATGTCCTGCAGGTCCTTCGGAACCGACGACGAGCCGTGCATCACCAGGTGGGTGGTGGGCAGGAGCTTGTGGATGGCCATCAGCACGTCCATCTTGAGGACGGATCCATCCGGCTTCTTGGTGAACTTGTAGGCGCCATGGCTGGTACCGATGGCGATGGCCAGCGCGTCGCACTTGGTGTCGCCGACGAACTTGGCGGCCTGCGCCGGATCGGTGAGGTGCGACAGGCCGTCGAGGCCAGCGCCGTGACCGTCTTCAATACCGCCCAGGCAGCCGATTTCGGCTTCCACGGTGATGCCCTTCGGGTGCGCTTCGGCCACAACCTTGCGGGTGACTTCCACGTTGTACTCGTAGCTGGACGGGGTCTTGCCGTCGGACATCAACGAGCCGTCCATCATGACCGAGGTGAAGCCCAGGTCGATGGCAGACTTGCAGGTCTCGTAGCTGTTGCCGTGGTCCAGATGCAGCACGGTGGGGATTTCCGGGTACAGTTCGGTGGCGGCCAGCATCAGGTGATAGAGGAACTTGTCCTGGGAGTAGGAACGCGCGCCGCGCGAGGCCTGGATGATCACGGGCGATTCGGTTTCCCGAGCCGCTTCCATGATCGCCTGGATCTGTTCCATGTTATTGACGTTAAAGGCGCCAACGCCGTAGCCGCCCTTCGCCGCTTCATCCAGGAGCTGACGCATCGAAACCAGTGGCATTAGAGATCTCCAGTCTTGAGGGAAATTAGGATACTTGAATCCCGATATTTCACTTTCCAGTGTACCACCCAGGGCTGAGGCGCTTCCCCGCAGGGGCCAGCAGCGCAGCCCCAGTCCATATACACTGGCTAAGGCCAAGGAGGCCGGATAACCGTGGCAATGGAAGTGTGGCTCGGCCTGGCGCTGACCCTGGTGGCGGGTATGTTTTCGGGCAATTGCATGTTGCCCATGAAGTTCGCCAAGCGCTGGCCGTTCGAGGCCACCTGGCTGATTTTCAGCCTAGTGTCGCTGGTGGCGCTGCCCTGGGCGCTGGCCTTCTGGCTGGTGAAGGACGTAGGGGCAGTGTACGCAGCTCTGCCGGCGGAGGCCTATTTGGCGCCGCTGCTGTTCGGCGCGGGCTGGGGCATCGCGCAGGTGCTGTTTGGCCTGACTGTGGCGCGGTTGGGCATGGCGCTCGGCTATGCCATTATCGTCGGCCTGGGAGCCATGCTGGGAACGCTGGTGCCGCTGTTTGTGAAGAACCGGGCCATCATCGCCACCGGGCGCGGCGCGCTAATCATCGGCGGGGTCGCAATCATGTTGCTGGGCATTGCGGTGGCGGCGCGCGCAGGCAAGTTGCGGGAAGGCTCGGGTCAGGCGGCACCGGGCAGCGGCTACGCGGCGGCGCTGGCGCTGGCGGTGCTGTGCGGCGTCATGGCGCCGATGTTGAACTACGCGTTCGCGTTCGGCCAGTCCATCGCGGATGAAGCCGTGCGGCAAGGCACCTCGCCGGCCGCGGCCGGCTACGCCGTGTGGCCGGTGGGTCTGCTGGGCGGGCTGATTCCCAACCTCGGCTATTCGCTCTGGCTGCTGACGCGCAACCGCACCTGGAAACACTTCGCGGAGGCATGGAGCCCGGACGCCTGGTTTGGCGGGCTGATGGGCGTGCTGTGGGTGGGCGCCATTGCGACCTACGGCGTGGCGTCGGTGTACCTGGGCGCGCTGGGCACCTCTGTGGGCTGGGCGCTGTTCCAGATTTTCATGATCATGACCGCGAACCTGGCGGGCGTCATCACGGGCGAGTGGAAGAGCGCCTCCCCGCAAGCGCGGCATGCGTTATGGGGCGGACTGGCGCTGCTGACGCTGGCCACCGTGGCGATTTCAGCGGGCAACGCGTAAGAGCAGAGCTAGTATACTGGCGCAGGGATTCCCAGTTATGAAACGCGCCGCTATACTTGCATTGCTCGCCTGTTCCTCCATGTTGGCCGCCGACGCCACCAAGGAGGCCATGCGCACCTTCGACGAAATGAAGTTTGGGATGTTTATCCACTGGGGGCTATACGCCGTCCCGGCGGGTGAATGGAAGGGCCACCCGGTGCGCGGCATCGGCGAGTGGATCATGTTCCGCGAACGCATCCCGGTGGCGGAATACGCGCAATTGGCCAAGCAGTTCAACCCGACACGCTTCAACGCCGACGAGTGGGCCTCCGTGGCCGCTGGCGCGGGCATGAAGTACCTGGTGATCACGTCGAAACACCACGATGGCTTCGCGATGTACGGCTCAAAGGCATCGTCCTACAACATCGTCGACCAGACGCCGTTTGCGCGCGATCCGATGAAGCTGCTGTCGGCGGCGTGCGCCAAGCAGGGCCTCAACTTCGGCTTCTACTATTCACAGGACCAGGACTGGCACGAACGCAATGGGCGGGGCAACGACTGGGATTTTCCAAAGGAGCGCGACGCGCAGCCCTACCTCACCGGCAAGGTGTTCCCACAGGTGAAAGAGATCCTCTCCGGCTACGGTCCGCTGCGGCTGATCTGGTTTGACACGCCCGGCATGTTGAGCGTTGCCCAGGTGGACGAACTGCGCGCGATGGTGAAGTCGTTGCAGCCCGGCTGCCTGATCAACTCACGCATCGGCCACGGCCGCGGCGACTATACGCAGACCGGCGATAACGCCATCCCGGTTGACGTCTACACGGTGGACGGCAAGTGGGAAGTGCCTGCCACGCTGAACGACACCTGGGGCTACAAGAAGGACGACCAGCACTGGAAGGATCCGCAGGACCTGATCAGCAAGCTGGTGGACATTGTCAGCAAGGGCGGCAACTACCTGCTGAACGTCGGCCCGACGGCCGAGGGCGTCATCCCCGAAGCCAGCCAGCGCATTCTGGCAACGGTGGGCGCGTGGATGAAGGTGAACGGCGAGGCGATTTACGCCACCACGCCCAGCCCGTTCGGCGTGCGCGGCATCACGTGGCGCGCCACGGCCAAACCGGGCAAGCTCTACATCCACATCTTGAACTGGCCCGGCCGCGAGCTGAAGGTGGAAGGGCTTGAAACAAAAGTGAAGAGCGCGCACTGGCTGGCCGGCAATGCGGCAGTGCCATTCCGGCAGAAGGGCACGGCGCTCACATTCACTCTGCCCGCCAAGCCGCTGGATGAGGCGGTGAGCGTGATGGTGCTGGAGTTGGCCGAGCCCGCGGCGCGCGTCGCCGAAGGCTTCCGGCCGGGGCAGAGGCCGGCGCGCTTCGACCTGGACGCCTGGGTGGGCGAACTGCAAGGGCAGGAACTGCGCTACGACCGCGCCTCGCAAAGCGTCAGCGGCTTCAAGCACTTCCGACTGGCCAACAATACGCTGGTCTGGTTTCCGTACAAGAGTCTGAACGGCAACTACAAAGTGGAAGTTACTTACTCCTGCGATGATGCCGCGGCAGGTAGCCAGATGGTGCTCACTTCGAACGTGCCGAAGAGTGCGCCCTTGAGCCAGCAAGAGACAAAAGTGGAGGGCACCGGCGGGAACTTTGTCACGCGCGCGCTGCCGGGCACGCTGGTAGTAAGGCCCGAGACGTTGACCATCGCGTTGCGGCTGGGCGATGACGACCGCTCCGCCGCCATGCGCGTGCACAAGATTACGCTAATCCGGGAATAATGAAGCTATGCTGTTTCGCCTGAACCTTGCCCTGGCGGCGGTCGCGTTGACTGTCGCCGCGCAGACGCCGCGCACGAACGTGTTGGCCGATGTCGATCCGCTGATTGGCACCGGAGAGGATGGCCATACTTTTCCTGGCGCCACCGTGCCGTTCGGCATGGTGCAGTTGAGCCCGGACACGCAGGTCAAATTCTTCAAGCAGAGCTACAAATTGTCAGCCGGCTACCGCCATGAAGACACGGTCATCGCCGGCTTCTCGCACACGCACTTTTCAGGCGCGGGCCACTCCGACCTCGGCGATTTCCTCATTCAGCCCATCGCCGGCACGGTGCGCTACGAACAGGGCGATGCGACTCAGCCGGGCTATCATTCGAAGTTCTCACACTCCACCGAGACGGCCACGCCGGGCTACTATGCCGTGACGCTGGAAGACTACGGCGTGCGCGCCGAGCTCACGGCCACGGCGCGCGTGGGCGTGCATCGCTACGCGTTCCCCAAGGACAAGCCGGCGCATTTGCTCCTCGACATGCGCTCGTCCATCTACAACTATCCGGGCAAGGTGTTGTGGTCGCGCGTGCGGGTGCGGGCCGACGGCACAGTGACCGGCATGCGAAAGACGCGCGGCTGGGCGCCGGGGCGCGAGCTGTATTTCGCAATGCGCTTCTCCTACGCGCCAACGGGCAAGGAATTCATCAATCGCGAGCCCACGCCGGTGGCGTACCGCGGCTGCGGCAAGCTGGGACCGGGCGACAACGAGCGCGACCTGGACTCGATTGAGGGCCGCGGCGTCATTGCGGTGTTTGATTTCGACGCCAAGAAGGGCCCGCTGGTGGTGAAGGTGGGGCTGTCGCCGACATCGGAAGACAACGCCATCAAGAACCTGGATGCCGAGGTGCCGGGCTTCGATTTCAACACCGTGCGCGCAAGGGCCACCGCGGAGTGGGAGAAGGCGCTCAGCGTGGTGGACATTCAAGCTTCGCCCGCCATGCGCAAGAACCTCTACACGGCGCTCTATCACACGCTGATGGCGCCGAGCATTGCGAGCGACGTGGACGGCAGCTTCCGCGGCCCCGACAATCAGGTACACCAGGCCAAGGACTTCCAGTTCGTCAGCACCTTCTCGCTGTGGGACACCTACCGCGCCGAGCAGCCGCTGATGACGCTGATCCAGCCGGACGAGCGCACGAACAACGTCGTGAAATCGCTGGTCGTCTCGCAGCAGTACAGCCCGTACGGCATCTTGCCCGTCTGGCAGTTCCAGGGCATCGAGACGTGGTGCATGATCGGCTACCACGCTCTGCCCGTGATCGCCGACGCCTACATGAAAGGCATCCGCGGCTACGACGCCAAAGCGGCGCTGAAGGCGATGGAAGCCAGCGCCACCTACGCGCCGTATGGCCACCTGGGCGCCTACATGAAGCTGGGCTACGTGCCGGTGGACAACGACGACGAAGCGGCTTCAAAGACCGTCGAATACGCCTACGACGACTGGACCCTGGCGCGCATGGCGCGCGCGATGGGCGCAAACGATGTCGCCGAGAAATTTGACAAGCGCGCCGCCTACTGGCGCAATAGCTTCGATGCGAAGACCGGCTTTATCCGCCCGCGTCTGGCCAATGGCAATTGGCGCGAACCGTTCGACCCGGCCCGCGCCGGCGCCGGCAGCGGCTTCACCGAAGGCAACGCCTGGCAGTATTCCTGGTACGTGCCGCAGGACACGGCCGGCCTGATCACGCAGCTCGGCGGCGATGAAAAGCTGGTGGCGAAACTGGATGCGACCTTTGATGCCAAAGTGGACCCGAAGGCCTACGCGCACGTGGAAGACATCGCCGGCATGATTGGCCAGTACATTCACGGCAACGAGCCCAGCCATCAGATGGCGTACCTGTATAACTACGCCGGCCAGCCCTGGCGCACCCAGGAGCGGCTGAAGCAGATCATCGACACGCAGTACAAGCCCGCACCGGACGGACTGGTGGGCAACGACGACTTGGGCCAGATGTCGGCATGGCTCGTCTTTTCAGGCCTCGGCTTCTACCCCGTCGCGCCGGGATCGAATGAATATGTCATCGGCCGGCCGTTTGTCGATCAGGCGACGCTGACGCTGCCCAATGGCAAGCAGTTCAAGATTGTGGCTGAACAAATGAGTGAGCAGAACCGCTACGTCGGCCGCCTGACGTTGAATGGCAAACCGCTGGATCGGGGCTTCATCCGCCACGAAGAGATTCTGGCCGGCGGCGAACTGCGTTTCACGATGAGCGCAACGCCGAACAAGACGTGGGCAACCAAGCCGGAAGCGCGGCCGTTCTCAATGTCGGCGTACAAGCGCTAGGCGCTTTTCTCATCAACCGCATCGATCATCTGTAGCGACGGCGCGACCATGACCCGGTCGCGCCCGGCGCGTTTGGCGGCGTAAAGCGCCTTATCGGCCAGACGCACAAGCGCAGCAAAAGCGTCGCCATGCTCCGGGTAAGCAGCCACACCGAACGACGCCGTGATCTGGCCCAGCGCCTGGCCATTGAACTCAGCCACCATCTGCGGCATAGCCTGACGCAGTTTCTCCGCGCACTGGCATGCCGCGTCGGCGTCAAGCTCGGGCAGAATCAGCAGAAACTCCTCGCCTCCATAGCGGCATGCAATGTCCTCGCGGCGGGTTTGCGTGCGCAACAAGACGCCGAACTCGCTCACCAGCGCATCGCCGGCTTCGTGGCCGAAGGTGTCGTTGAAACGTTTGAAATGATCGAGGTCGATCATCACGACAGCAAGCGGAACGCGGTAACGAATTGCGCGGCACAATTCGCGCTCACCGGATTCTTCCATGTAACGGCGGTTGAACAGCCCGCTTAAGGGATCGCGGATTGAGAGTGCTCGCAAGGCGTCGCGTAGCCGCAGACTGGCCAGCGCCAAGCCGATCCGCCCGGCGACGGAGTACACCTGGCGGCGCATCTTCTCATCGAAGGCCGGCTCCGCCGTGGAAACCATAAAGACGCCGATACTTTCGCCGTGCGCCATCATCGGCACGCAGAGGCACTGCCCGGCCGATGGCGTGCAGCCGTGTTCGCAAACCGGCTCCAGCCGTCCTTCGCCGCTATTGTGCTCGCGTCCACGGCGCAAGGCCCAACACTCATCAGGAGCAAAAGCTCCGGCCTGAGCGCCCGTCCAGTTCCATTTCGCCACCGGTTCAACCAGATTGCGCGACGCTTTGATCATGGAAATGCAGCCGGAGGTGGCGGGGCAGATCACAGGCATGTACCGGCCAATCAAGGCGCCAGCTTCGGCCTCGGTGGCGCAGGTTTGCAGCAGCTCACTCAACTCGGCAAGCATGCCTTCTTCCCTGTTACGCTGCTCGATTTCGGTGGTCCAGGCGGCCTGGCGCACCGCCTCTTCTTCGCGTGTGAGCTCGGCACGCTTGCGATCGGTGATATCCAGCGCCACGCCAAGTGTGCCACTGACGCGGTTCGCCTGATCGTATAAAGGCACAAGTGAAGTCAGCAGCCAGCCATCTATCCCACTGTTCAACCGGAGATGGCGCTCCTGATTGAGCAGCGGCTGGCCCGTCTCCATCACGCTGCGGTCGCGCTGTACCTGAATTTCAGCAAGTTCCGGGGGCAGATAGTCGGACGCTGTCTTGCCAATCATCTGCGACGACTGCTCAATACCGG
Source organism: uncultured Candidatus Solibacter sp. (assembly GCA_964478395.1). Taxonomy (GTDB): domain Bacteria; phylum Acidobacteriota; class Terriglobia; order Bryobacterales; family Bryobacteraceae; genus Paludibaculum. The sequence goes on along the minus strand of CAYZIX010000059.1, from coordinate 12,564 downwards.
CCAACTGCGCCCAGGTGCGGCTGACTCGCGTATAACGTCCATTCGAATCGCGAAAGAAGATACCGAGCGGAACGTGGTTGAGCAGCGTACGCAGCAGATAGCGCTCGTGCATCAGTTCAGTTCCGAGCGCCGTGCGGCGCCGGAGTGCCACAAAAATCAGTCCGATAGCTACAGCCAGGGAGATGATAGCCATACCCAGCCCTACGCCTACCAGCCAACGGACCCCCGACCAGCCCCGCAGCAATGCGGCACGCGTCCGCGTCAGTGTGTCCTGTTCACGCCGCGTCAGCGTATACACCGTTTCCAGGATGGAACGCCGCAGTCCAAGCGCGGGGCCACGCAGTACCTGGTCTCCGGTTGCCGGCTTGCCGCGTTCAAGGCTCTGCTGCACAACCGCATCGATTTCACCGGCGAACGCATCGAAGGCGCGGTCAATCGTCTCGACATCATGCTGCCGGGCGGCGTTGCCAGCCGCAGCCTCGCGCATCTTCCGGACCAGCGCACGCGCCTCCGCCACAGCCCGCAGATGCGCCAACCCGCTGGCCGAATCGTGCTTCGCAGCTAAAGCATTGGCATGTTCTTCAATTTCGCTGGTAGCTGAAGCCAAGTCCCTAGCCAGACTCGATAACTTCTCGGCCCTGACAATCTCGACCTCGTTAGCAATCAGATGGGGGATGACTTGGTATTGGACAATCGCCACCACAAACAGGGCGAGCAGCGTCACACCAATGCCAAAGATGATCGCTTTTTCCGCGAGGGACTTCATTGAAGGCACCCTATGATATTCTCTATCGTCAATTTGCCGGATTCACTTAAGAGCTTGACGCGCTGCGGGAGGGGAATCATACTGGGGCCGGCGTGAGGAGGATTCCGATGATCCACCTTGCGAAGGCCCCAGTTTCGGCTCCGCTGAGTCCCAATGCAGCCGCCTATGAAGTGGTGTTAGGCGGCGGCCAGTCTGAAGTGTACGGCGCGGGCCCGCCCGCGTTCCGGGTGTTAGCCGCAGACCGCAAAGCCTTCGAGCGCTTCTGGCGCGCCGGCACCTATACCGCCGCCATGGCGTTTGTCCGCGGCGACATAGACGTGCAAGGGGATCTGGCTGCCGCGGTGGGCATGCACCTGGCGGCGCCTGCCAACTGGCGCCATCTGGTGCGCGCTTTAGGCGCGCTGCTGGCGCCGGCGCGGCTGGAGACGTTCTTCCAGACACGCGCCCGCGCGGCGGCCAACATCCGCCGCCACTACGATTGCTCGAATGAGTTCTACGAGCAGTTTCTCGATCCTCGCATGGTGTATTCGTGCGCCTATTTCGAGGACGCCTCGACGCCGCTGGCCGCGGCGCAACTGGCGAAGCTCGACCACATTTGCCGCAAGCTGGACATCCACCGGGGTGAAACGTTTCTCGACATCGGCTGTGGCTGGGGCGCGCTGGTTGTACACGCGGCGGAGCGCTATGGCGCCGTGTCGAGCGGCTGCACGCTGAGCCAGCGCCAGTTCGACTATGCCGAGGCGTTGGCGCACTCAAGCCCTGCCGCCGGACACATTTCGATTCTCGAAGTGGACTATCGCGACCTGCACGGCCGCTACGACAAGATCGCCTCAGTGGGAATGTTCGAGCACGTCGGCCGGCGCCGCCTGGGCGCGTACTTCCGTAAGGTGGAGGCGCTGCTGGCGTCCGGCGGACTATTCCTGAACCACGGCATCATCCGGCCGCAGACGGAAGAGGACTCAACCGAGATGATGTTTCTGCGGCGCAACGTCTTCCCAGGCGGTGAACTGGCCCACCTGGCCGGCGTAGTGCGGGAGGCCGAGACGGCGGGCTTCGAAGTGCTCGACGTCGAAAACCTGCGACCGCATTACGTGCTCACCTGCCGCGCCTGGGTGCGGCGGTTGCAGGAGAACGCCGCTGGCTGTCTGCGTGCGGTGGATGCGGCGCGCTACCGCACATGGCTGCTCTACCTGGCTGCGTCGTCACACTTCTTCGCAACCGGCCAGATAGCCGTCTACCAGATCCTGATGGCCAAGCGTTCTTCGCCGCAAGGGCGGCGTCTGACGCGGGATTACATGTACCGGCTATAGACCGCGCAGCACGTCGTAGCCGCGATCCGGGATGTGCGCCCAGAGGATTTCACTCTCGTGGCCGTGGTGCGCAAAGGCCTGCCGCATCAGCTCACACACCGGCTCATGGCCTCGCTCGTAAAACACCAGCACGCTGGGGCCCGCGCCCGACAGCGCGCAGCCGAGCAGCCCGCTGGCGCGCAACTTCAACATCTCTTCAAGCCCCGGCACCAGACGCAGCCGGTAGGGCTGGTGCAGACGATCCATCAGCGCCTCGTGGAAAGCATCGGTGGTCTGCGTCAGCATCGACGCAATCAGCAGTGCGGAGCGCTGGATGTTGAACACGGCGTCGGCGCGCGAATACATTTGCGGCAGCACGGCGCGCGCCTCCGACGTCGGCAGGATGAAATCCGGCACAATGACGGCTACGCCATAGTTCGCCGGCAACTGCATGCGTACGGCGCGCGTAATGCCTTCGCTGTCGATGGCGCTGGCCACAATCGAGCCGAGCGCCGCGGCGGCGACGTTGTCGGGGTGGCCCTCGATGCGCGCCGCCTCGTCGAGAATGCGTGCACGGTCCCAACCGAGGCCCAGGATCTCATCGGCAATGACGACGCCCGCCACCAGCGCGGCCGCCGACGAGCCCAGGCCCTTCCCGATTGGAATGTCGTTGTTGACGACCAGTTCGATGTTCGCCAGTGGCTTGCCCGTGTGCTCGGCCACCTGGTGCACGGTCTGCCAGATCAGGTTGTCCGGCCCCGTGCTCATCATTGCGACATCGCGTCCGTGCGGCTCGATACGCAGCTCCGGCGCAGGCCGGAAGCGGCATTCGAGATAGATGCTCAACGCCATGCCCAAGGCATCGAAGCCCGGGCCGAGATTGGCGCTGGTGGCCGGAACGCGAACTTCGGTCCAACTCATCCTAGCCGAGCCTGACAGGCTTGCCGCTGCGGCAGCTCTCGTATACGCCCTGCACCACTTCGAGCGCCGCCAGTCCGTCTTCACCCGCGCTGCACGGCCGCGTCTTGCCCTTCACGGCGTTGCCGAAATCGGTGAACTGGCGTTCGAACGGCTCCAGCGGAATCGCCATCGGATCCGACGAACCGCTCATCACGTCCTTCGCCACCGGCGCGGGTTCGCCCTCGTCGTTGGCCACGTCCCAAGCGGTCAGCCGGTCGCCGGTGAAGATGCAGGAACCCTTCGTCCCATGGATCTCGATGCGCTCGGAATAGCCGGGCCAGAATGCGGTGGCGGCCTGAATGACGCCCGTCGCGCCGCTCTTGTACTTCAGCAACGCACAGACTACGTCCTCGCTCTCAATCTTGTGCCGCGCGGCCAACTGCCAGTAGCCGAACAACTCGGCCACGCCGCCCGCCAGGAAGTTCAACACATCCACCTGGTGCACGGCCTGGTTCATCAGCGCGCCGCCGCCTTCCACCTTCCAACTGCCCTTGATCGGGCGTGAGTAGTAGGCATCGTCGCGCCACCACTTCACATAGGCGTCGGCCTGCAGGATACGCCCCAAACGGCCCTGCGCGATGGCTTTCTTCACGAAAGTCGTGGAGTCGTCAAAGCGGTGCTGGCTGACCACGCCCAGCACGACGCCGGCCTTGCGGGCCACTTCAATCATCTTCCGCGCCGTTTCCACGTTGGTCGAAATCGGCTTCTGCACCTGGATGGACTTGCCCGCCGCAGCGGCCGCTTCCACCGCCTGTAGGCGGAAGTCCGGGAACGTGCAGACATCGACGTAATCCACGTCCGGATGGCTGCAAAGCTCCTCAAAGGTCGGTACGAATTTGGCGCCGTACTGCGCGGCAAACTTCTCGCCCGCCGCCGGGAAAATATCGGTACAGACCGTGATCTTGTATCCGATGTTGGCGTAGGCCTGGGCGTGCTTATGGCTGATAGCGCCCGTTCCGATCATTCCGACTCGCACGGGGAACCTCCTCGAAAAAAGCTGAAAAACCAGGATAGCAGAGGACCCCGGACAGGGCCCTCCGCAAAGGACAAACTACTCCAGGCCGTGGTTGGTGCCGCAAATGCTCACTTCGATGCCCATCTCGCGGAACATAGCGGCCTTGGCTGCCAAGGCGCGATTGGCGTCGGCCGCTGTGGGCGCATACGCCACGTTGATGTGGTTGGCCTTGTGGCGCGCCATGAACTGGTCGCGTGTGATGCCGTAGAAGACGGCGTGCATGATGGGCCACTCACGTGACGTCATCGCCCAACGGCGCTCCGTCTCTTCCTTCGGCAACTCCGCCACCTTGGCGCGGCCGATGTCGGCCCGCAACACGCCGGCATCAATGAAGATACGGCTCCAGACGATCTCACCCGGCTTGGAGATGCCGCACAGCGTGCCGCCGCCCAGCCGGAAATACATCTTCGACTGCCGCATGCTCTCCGTGCCCGCGTAGCCGCCGGTGTTGTGCTCCGGAGGCACCGAGCCGGAAATGAGGAACACCCACACGAAGTCGTCACCAAACTTTTCGCCGTAGCGCACATCGTGCAAAGTGGTCTCGGGCGAATAGCCGAGCGCCTTCCAAACGCGGTTGGTGATCAGCGCGTCGACGCCGCAGCCTTCGTCGCACTCGTTGAAGTGCGGCAGCGCGCAACCTTCATAGAGCACGCGCGAGCCGTCGCGGCTCTTCACCGGCGGCCGGTCCACATTGTTGTACAGACCTTCGGCCAGATCCGAGGCCGGCACCAGGTCCTTCAAGCCCTGCTGATAAGGAATGCCGATGGCCGAGCAGCCGAAATCGTCGGCGATGCGCATGCCCGCAATGTACATCTTGCACTGCGTGAGCACCTGGTCCAGCGTAAGTTCGACCTCGGCGTCCGAGCCGAAGTGGAACTTCACGCCCTTGTTGACCAGCCAGTCGTAAACGTCCTTCGCCTCGGCGTCGCTCACGGTGAGCATCTCGGCGTACAGCGCGCTCTGGCTCATCCGCTCCTTGAAGACGCCGGTCGGGTTGATCAGCTCATCGGGCAGGATGGCGTTGTACATGCCCATGCAGCACTCATCGAAAACGCCCAGCACGGCCTTGTCGTGGTGCAACTCGCGCGCCAGACGCGTGCCAACCTCTTCGGCCTCGCGCGGCAGCTTGAAACCGCCCAGCGGCTTGGCATGGCTGGTGTCGTGGATAATCCGCTCGCCGGCCAGCCAGCGCTTCAAGCCCGACAGGAAAAACTCATCGTCGAAATTCTCGCTCCACAGCGTCGAATACGGGATGCCGGCCTTGGTCATGCAGGCGTTCAAGCCCAGCATGCCCACCAGACCCGGCCACTGGCCGCTCCAGTTGGCGACGGTCAGAATCGGCCCCTGGTGCGTCGAGAGCCCGGCCAGTACATGGTGCGAATACTGCCAGACGGACTCGGCCACAATCAGAGGCGCCGTCGGCGGGATGTTCTTGAACACCTCCAGCCCGTGCGCCTGGCTCTTGATAAAACCATGCTTTTCTTTTTCGTCATAGCCGTGGCCGCGCTCGATCTGGTAGCCGAAGCTGCGCACCACGTTCATGACCTTTTCTTCCATGGCTGCTTGAGCCGGCCAACATTGTTGGTTGGCCGAGAGGCGCAAGTCGCCGCTCGCGATCAGAATTACCGTGTCTGCCATGCCCTTATTCAATCACAACGTCCGCCGGACTGGCGGCGGAAAGGTGCTGGGTTGCGGTTATACTGGAAGTGCTGGAGTCGGCGGCCGGGCGAGGTCCGCGGGATTCCGGCGCGGAAGGCCGGCGCCGCCGTTCATGCGCGCAATGATGTGCGCCTGGGAGAGCGGTTTTTAAGCGGCGCAGGGCCATGCCACGGAACGTTAATCAAGACCCGCGGGGACTTTTGAACCGCCGGTCGGGCCGCACGCACCCCGCTCCCCGCCATGCGCGAGCATCGGAATGGGCAGCCAGATAAGCGAGCGGCAAACAAGCGTCGGCGCAAAGGCCGCCAGCAAGGGCCGCGCCACTTGAACCCGAGCGCGGGAACGTGCGCAATGCCGCACGGCTCCAGAGCCCGGAACAATTTGTTAGGATTTTGTTGAACAACATGCAAGACCGACTGAACATCGCGGTGTTTGTCGACTACGACAACATCGAGATCGGCGTGAAGAGCACGCTGCGCCGCGAATTTGAAGTGGCGCTCGTGCTTGATGCACTCAAGGAACGCGGCGACATCATCGCCAAGTTCGCCTACGCCAACTGGAGCCGGCAGGAAGGCGCTACGCGCCAGATGGCCGAAAATGCTGTCCAGATGGTGCAACGCATTCCGTCGCCACGTGGCGACAAAAACGGCGCCGACATCAACCTGGCGCTGGATGCCCTGGAAATGGCATTCACGCACGACCACGTGAACGCCTTCGCCATTGTCAGTGGCGACTCGGATTTTATTCCTCTGGTGAATAAGCTGAAGGAATACGGCAAGACGGTGTTTATCATCGGCGGCCGCGCCTTCACCTCCACCATCCTGCAGCAGAACTGCCACGAGTTCATCAGCTTTGAATCGCTGCTGAATGTCGACCCGGGCGCGGTTCTGCCGCCGGAGTCCATGCCCCAGCGCGAAAGCTGGCGCGAGCGTAAGGAAAAGCGCTTCAAGGAACGCGAAGAGCGCCGCAAGGAGCGCGAGGCGCAGCGCCTGCAGGAGGGACCGGTCCAGAATCAGGGACCGCAACAGCAGCAAAACCGGCCGTCGTCGCTCGATCTGGCGCTGGCCATGCCGCTGGTGGAACGCGCCTTGCAGGTGCTGGAGCGCCGCAACGTGCAGCCGCAGCTCGGGCTGCTGAAGTCCACCATGCTGCAACTGGACTCCTCGTTCAGTGAGAACGCCTACGGCGCGCGCAGCTTCTCCGATTTCGTCGAAAAGCTGAAGCGGGCTGAACTGGTCTTCGTCAAGGGAACCGGTGGGCGCTACTTCATCGAACGCAAACACCGCGCCCAGGACAAGGCCCTGCCCCGTCCCGAAGAGGCGCTGCCGCTGCTGCGTGACGTGCTCGAAATCCACCGTCTGGAGTTCGAAGAGTCCGGCCAATCGGCCGAGGATCTCGAAAACTGGATGAAGGAAGAGTACCCGAATTTCGATGTGGCCACCTACGGCTACCAGAGCTTCTCCGAGTTCCTCAACTTCGCTCAGGACAAGACCGTCGTGCGGTTGAAACCGCGCGCCGAGGGCGGACTGCTGGTGAACCTCGGCAGCGAATTCTACCCGTCGGCTCCTCCCAAGGAAGAAGTGCGCGAGGAAGATCTGCTGACCGAGCACGACTTCAAGCAGCCGATCGTCAAAGGCCAGCCGACCGCCACCGGCGAAATTCCGCCCGACGACGAGCCGCCGGCCAAGCCGAAGAAACGCGTCACGCGCAAGAAGGCCGTCGAGCCTGGCAACTCCGTTGAAAAGCCGCGCCGCACGCGCCGCAAGAAAGCCGAGTAGTCAATCATGAGCCAGATTGAACGCGTGTTCCCCGCCGGGACTCCGTCGCCGCGCGGCCCGTATTCGCCCGCCATCGTGGCCGGTGATTTCGTCTTCGTCTCCGGACAGGGCCCGGTCGACGGCGCCACCGACAAGATGAGCTATGGCGACATTCAGCACGAGACGCGCATGGTGCTGACCAATATCAAGCGCATTCTGGAAGCGGCGGGATCGTCGCTTTCAGACGTCGTGCGCTGCACCGTGTTCCTGCGCGACGGCAACGATTTCGCGGCCATGAACGAGGTTTATCGCGAGTTCTTCGGCGAGCAGCGCCCCACGCGCACCACCGTCGCCGTTGCCTTTGCCGATCCAACGATGAAAGTCGAAATCGACTGCATCGCCTACCGGCCGCGCTAACACACACCCAAATTCCTCTGGCTGTGTTGGCTTCGGTTGCGATCCAAACTTGCGCGAAAAGGAGGGCGGTGCGGGTGCGTCCCTCTCCTGTAACCGATGGGCTAGTTTGTGAGTGTCAACGTCGCCGTTGCGGCGGAGGATACGGCGGGGCCACGCGACTCACAGCCATATGGCACCGTCCAAAGGCCGGCCGAGGCGGTTACCGTTCCGGTATATGGCGATGAAACCACAAGCGGAAACTGCACCCTCCCTTGGGTCCCAACACTGCCACTCGTTGCCGATGCTGTGGTAACGACTACCGGATTGGCAACCGAGCCCCATGCCCATGTCGAACCGACAGGAATGGCGCCGATTGTGCTTGTGACCGCAACGTCACCGGTACACCCAGTGGAACTGACGAAGTACACCCAGAATGAAGCGCCCGCATTCCTCGGTATAGATGTGGGATTCCACTCCACACCTGTGAGCTGAACGAAACCATTGACTGTTGCGGTTGCGTTCTTATTCGCCCAACCGGTCTCACCCCGGTAGTAGGTCCATGGCAACCCCTGGACGTCGTTCTCAACTGCCCAGCGGCCTGTGGCACTATAGGTTCCCGTGTCGTATAAAACTGACATACTCGCCGCCGAAATGGCCAATTGAGGCTCAAACGCTCCCCCCGAAGCGGAAACCCCAGACTGCGTGCGACCGCTTGGGCTGCGCAGTTCCACCTCGGAATAGAACGAACAAGGGTTCAGTCCTCCCACTTTGAATAGCGCTTCCACGGTCAATTTGTCACTGCTCCGTGCGACTGTCAGCATAGTTCCGTAATCGTAACCTGCGCAAACATTGTTCGTTGGCGTGGTAGCTACGGCAGTTTGTCCGGACAATAACATACTGCCGGGAAACAGTAGAAGTGAGAATGCTGCACGGTAGTTCATTGTTTCGCTCTTTATTTTGGCGAACCGGTATAGGTCATCGATCTCTTCACCTTCGTTCGGACAAGGGCCAGAAGCTTTGTGGAAGCACTCGAACCCAATTCAGCTTCAAGCGAGGAGATCATTTCTTTGAGTTGGCTTTTCGCGGCGTCATATACCCATCTGATCCGGGCAGAAAGTTCGTCCTGGGAGATCGAGCCCGCTTTTCTTTGCTCTATGAGGCTTTTGTACTTTTGCCCCACTGAATCTGCATAGATTGCAAACTGGTTCGACGCATCCAGGACGATCTCCATTTCGGCCTCACTAAGGCCGGATGGAGCAAGATAGTTCAGGCGCGCTCCTCTTGAGAGACTAGCCTTGCCGTCCGACAGCGTCAGGAACATCATTTGGTACGCTTCGGCGTCCGGTATCATCTCCGGGGTTTGCGAGCCATCGATGGTCGTCCTCTTCACCTGCCCAGCAAGGCACAGAGTGAAGAATGTGCACGCTGCCACGCTGAGTTTGGTGACTAGCATTTTCCACCTCTGCTTTTCTGGATTGTCGGTCGAGGGAAACCTCCCCCACCAGAACTATTGTAGATACGGCGCGATACAAAGGTTAAAATTTGTAAAATTGATATTTAGTCGAAATAGTGGTTGATTATTTTCTGGCGCAAGCTTGCCGGCGGATGGATCTGAACTGGGACGATGCCGTGGAGAACGAGCCGTTCAGGCCGTAGCGCTCTGTGTCAACACTTCCAGTTCATCCATTGCCGCCTCAACTCGCCTTCCACAGTGCGTTTCCCACTTCCTCCGGAGATGCTCGATTACGGCCAACAGTACTCTCACCGGACTTTCCAGTTGCGCCTGCTCTGGCCCCACTGGAGACGCCCGAGGTACCTCTTTCCGCCATGGACCGACTCAGCGCTGCGCTATGAGCCGCGAGTGGCAACGAGTGGTTACCGGCCTACGATCCCGCCGCCGGCGACCCTTTTGACCCTGGGCTTCAACCCAGGGCTGCTCGCGCCCCGCTGGTCACACCACTCTTCACCAATAGATTGTTAAAGATAGCTAAAGACGCGGCTCCGCCGGGGGTATGCTCTTGAGCGTCGGGGCAGGCTGCGGCCTGCCTCTTTGTGTTTTTGAAAGGAGCACCCCATGGCCTCACCGGCTCAGATCACCGCCAACCGCCTCAACGCGCAACACTCCACCGGACCGCGCACCCCGGAGGGCAAGGCTCGTTCCGCCGCGAACAGCCTCAAGGCCGGCTATCACTCCTCCACGCTCGTCATCCCTGACGAAATGCGCGCTGAATTTGACGAATATCGCCGCGCTTTGCTCAAAATGACAGCCCCGGCCAACGTCATTGAGGAGGACCACTTCCGTCGGCTCCTGCTCCACGGCTGGAACCTCCGCCGCGTTCAGGACGCCGAAACGCAGGCTCTGCTCGACGGCGCCGACGATCCGCGCCTGCCGCTGCTCGCCAAGTACCGTCGTGATCTCGAACGCTCCTACGGCCGCACGCTCAAGGACCTGCGCGCGCTCCAGTCCGAGCGCGCCCTCCGCTCCACCTCCCCGGCCGCCGTCCACGACTTTCTCACTCACGAGGCCCCGCTCGCCACGCCTCCGCCGCAGCGCCCGATGAGCGCCACCGAAGAGTACGCGATGCTCGAACAGCTCACCGCCCTGCCGCCCATTCCGCATGAGTCCTTCGCCCAAATCCAGGCCCGCCTCGGCCTGCGTAATAACGGACCCGTTACCACCTCGTCAGCCGCCGGCCGAACTCGTCAGGCCTAAGCCGCACAGCCTGCCGGATCTTTTCTATTGACCAATGTATTAGTTAACTAGTACACTAACTCTATAGTGCAATAGGCAGTGCCCGTCATGGATGTGGCGGGTGAGATAGTTTCGGCGGTCAGAAACACCATAAAGGAGCAGAGGCTATGTGGTCACGAATTGAAACGTGCTTTCTCGCCTCGGTTTTGAGCTGTTGGGCGGCGGCCCAGGACATGCCCAAACCCGCACTGCGAGCTGGAGTTTCGGTCCAGATGGCGGTTGCCGCGCAGCCTGTCGAGGTGCGGGCCGCCGATGACGCGAACGCCATGGTGGTGGCCATCACGGCAGACCGCAAAGTGTACGCCAACACCCGGCTCACCGGACCGTCAGCCCTAAGCAGCTTGAAAGAAGAAACAGTCTATGTGAAGGCCGACGCCCGGGTGCCGTATCAGACCGTGCTCTCGGTGTTGGACGCCTTGCGAGGCAAGACAGTGGTGTTGCTCACCGCATCGCCCGCAAACGCAGTGCGGCAAGGCTATGCGCCGCCGTACGGAATCCTGCTGAAGCTCCCGCGTTAGCTGGAAGCGCTTCAGCCCAGCTTCTTCTTGAGCAGTTCGGTCACCGCCGCCGGATTGGCTTGGCCGCGCGTGGCCTTCATCACCTGGCCGACGAAGTACTGCGCCACGCTGGTCTTGCCGCCTTTGTACTGCTCCACCTGCTTGGGGCTCTTCTCGATGATGCCGTCGATGATCTTTTCCAACTCGCCGGTATCGGAGATGGCGCGCAGGCCTTCACGCTCCACAATCGCGGCCGCGGTGTCTCCCGTGGCGGCCATCTTGGGCAGAATCTCCTTGGCCAGCTTGCCGGTGAGTTCGCCCTTCACAACAAGCTTGACCAGCTCGCCCAGCCGGCCGGCGTCAATCGGCGACGTTTCAATCTCTTTGCCCTCGGCCTTCAGCAGTCCGGCCAGGTCGCCGGTCACCCAGTTGGCGGCCGCCGTGGCATCGCCGCTTACCTCCGCTACGCGCTCGTAGTAGTCGGCCAGCGCGCGCGTCGCGGTCAGCACGCCTGCATCGTAAGGACGCAGGCCCAACTTCTCAATGAACCGCTTGCGCTTGTCGGCGGGCAGCTCCGGCATGGCCGCGCAGATGGCGGCCAGCTCCGTGGCGTCCACTTCCAGCGGCACCAGATCCGGCTCCGGGAAGTAGCGGTAGTCGTGCGCCTCTTCCTTGCTGCGCATGCCGAACGTCTCGTCCACGTCCGGGTTGTAGAGCCGCGTCTCCTGGATGATGCGCCCACCCGCTTCAATCACGCCCACCTGGCGCGCAATCTCGAAGTCGATGGCCTGGCGCAGAAAGCGGAACGAGTTCAGATTCTTGATCTCGGCCTTGGTGCCCAGCTTCTCCGCGCCCTTCAGCCGCACGCTGACGTTGGCGTCGCAGCGCAGATTGCCCTTCTCCATGTCGCAGTTGGAGACGCCCACGAACTGCATCGCCTGCTTCAGCTCGCTGATGTACTGGAAGGCCTCTTCCGAGCTGCGCATATCGGGCTCGCTGACAATCTCGGCCAGCGGCGACCCCGTGCGGTTCAGATCGACGTACGAGTAGCGGTCGCTGTCACGATAGCCGTCGTGCGTGTTCTTGCCCGCGTCGTCTTCCATGTGCAGGCGCGTGACGCCGATGCGCTTGCGCGTGCCGTCTTCCAGTTCGATCTCCACCCAGCCGTGCTCGGCCAGCGGACGGTCGTACTGCGAAATCTGGTAGCCCTTGGGCAGATCCGGGTAGAAGTAGTTCTTACGCGCGAAGATCGACTTCGGCCGCACCTCGCAGTGCAGCGCCAGCGAGGCCTCGATAGCCAGTTTCACAGCCTCGCGGTTCAGCACCGGCAGCGCGCCGGGCAGGCCCAGGCACACCGGGCACACGTTCGTATTGGGCGCGTCGCCAAACTGATTCGGGCAGCTGCAAAAGATCTTGGTGTGCGTGCCAAGCTGGACGTGAACCTCCAGCCCGATCACGGCCTCATATTTGGCG
>CAYZIX010000058.1:0-26130 GCA_964478395.1 uncultured Candidatus Solibacter sp. | reverse complement strand
GTTCAGAGTAAAGTAGAGTTGTTCGATGTGTCGCGCGCCGCGCCCCTGGACCGTCAGCTTCTCAACGTAGGGGAGAATCCCTCGCTCCCGTGCCCAGATCCACATCGTCTCGATCTGATGGTAATTGTCCCGCGTGATCACGGTTTCGAAGGCGATCTCGTGATCGGGGTCGTGCTTACCATACCCCAAAGCGAGTAGGTGAGAGAAGCCATCCATCGCCCGGCGGAAGGCCCCTGGCACGCCTACTAAATCGTCATGCACGCTGGGCGTCATGCCGTTGAGCTTCACGCAGACCGATGCCCCGTGGTCGCGCAACACCTTGGCTGCCTCCAGGCTCAGGTTGAGCCCGTTGGTGAAGGTGACGTGGCGGATTCCTAGGCTGTTGCAGAGTCTGAGCGTCCCAAGGTACTTCTGACGGATGCGAGGGATGAGCGGTTCACCCCCGAGGATGCAAAGCCGCCGGAGTCCGTGCTCGTCGTGCGCCTGGTGGATTACCGCCTCGATTTCCGAGAGCGTAAGCTCGTCCACCGCTGGAGGCTGCGGTCCATCCACCAGGTAGCGATAGCAATACTTGCAGGCACCATTGCACGCTTCGGTGATCTCCAAGTCCATGGAGTGCAGTTTGTTGTTCGCTCGCGCATCTTCGACTTCCTTGGCAGTAAAGTCGAGCCCTGGAATGATGTCCGGTTTCAAATAGGCATATTCATCGCAACCCATGGTGTCGGTCTCCTTTGCAGCGGGCGCTGTGCTCGCCCGTGAAAGCAAATGCGATTGGAAGGCCAAAACCCAAAAAATGGCCAAGGGTTGTATTTACAAGGAGATGCTTCTGATGGTTCCTGCGTTTATCCACCGCTATCGCCACGCGAGCGTCGGATCGGAATTACGCCGGTAAGCTGCCGGTTACGAACCCTGGCGTGGCCGGAAGATCGGCACGACCGCCCGCGCCGAGCGTCGGACCCGAGAAGCGAAAGCCACAGTATCTCCTGTCCCGTCCCGTCCGGCCATTTGCTTTCGGAGCGTCTAAGGCGTAACAGAATGCTTGACTGCAACCCGATCGGCGGGGAAGACTCGATTCCCGGGCTTCTGGGTGCACCGCTGTATAAGACCCTCGCTGGTCTTCGTCTCCTGTTTCACGAGACGGAAGAGACACCGCCCGGCCGAGAACGACCGCGCGCGCGTGAGCCGTACCGCATCCCGTTCCTGCTTTGGACACTCGTTAGACAGAGGGTCCAAACAGGGTCCAATCCCGAAATGATTCGCACACTGGGTCCAAGCTGGGTCCGTGCCGAAGCCAGCTAAGTCTCGTGTTTTCAGTGACCTCTACCCGCAAGTGATTGATATCTTTTGCTTGGGGTGCAAGAGGTCCCGGGTTCAAATCCCGGCGGCCCGACCAAATTCCCTACTTCTAATAATTTATTCGGATTCGCATGCGGCAGGCAGACGTGCGGACTGGCGCGCCTAATGCGCTTGCAAAAGAAGAAGCCTCCACCGCCGGCCCAAGCAAGCTAACGCTCTGACCAGCGGTGGAGGCGATGATTCACACGGGGCAACACCCGCTCTGGACTACAGGATCTCGTCGCTCCAGTTTTCCAGGATCGACTTGATCTTTTGGCAGAACTGGTCGGCCAGCGCGCCGTCAATCAGGCGGTGATCGAACGTCAGCGCCAGATGCGCCACCGAGCGGATGGCAATCGCGTCGTCGATAATCATCGGCAGCTTTTCCACCGTGCCAACGCCCAAAATGGCCACCTGCGGCTGGTTGATCACCGGCGTCGCGAACAGTGAGCCGAAGCTGCCGAAGTTCGTGATGGAGAACGTGCCGCCCTGCACCTCGGCGGGCTTCAACTGCTTCGACCGCGCACGCGCCGCCAAATCGACAATCGCGCGCTGCAGGCCGACGATGTTCTTCTCATCGGCCTGGTGGATCACCGGGACGATCAGGCCGTTCTCCAGCGCCACCGCGATGCCGATGTTCACCTCGTTGTGATAGAGGATGTTCGTTCCCTCAATCGACGAGTTGAAGATCGGGAACGTGCGCAGCGCCTCAGCCGCGGCGCGCGCGAAAAACGGCAGATAGGTCAGCGAGAAACCGTAGTTCTGCTGGAATTCCTGCTTGAGCCGTGCCCGCAGGCGGACAATCTTCGTCACGTCCACGCGATGCACCGTCGTCACGTGCGCCGACGTGTGCTTGCTGGCCACCATGTGCTCGGCAATCTTCTGCCGCATGATGGACATCGGCTCCACGCGCACCTTCGCCGGTTCCACGCGCGCCAGCGGCGCGGCAGACACAACCGGCGCGGGGGCGGCCACTGGAGCGGGCGCCGCCACGGGCGCAGGCGCGGCAGCAACCACCGGCGCCTGACGCGCGGCTAGGTAGGCCTCCATGTCCGCCTTGGTAATCCGTCCCCCCGGACCGGTGCCGGTTACCAGTTTCAGATCCACGTCGTTCTCGCGCGCCATCTTGCGCACCAGCGGCGACACGGGTCCCGCAGGCTCTTCCACTACAGGCGCGGGCGGCTCAACCACGGCCGCCACAGGTGCGGGCGCCGGGGCAGGAGCCTCCACCACCGGAGCCGGAGCGGGCGCCGGCGCGGCCTCGACGGCCCCGCCTTCACCCACGCGGGCCACCACGGTGTTGATGGCCACCACGGTGCCTTCCTGCACCAGAATCTCGGTCAGTGTGCCCGCCACCGGGCTGGGAATCTCGCTGTCCACCTTGTCGGTGGAAATCTCGAACAACGGTTCGTCGCGTTCGACGTGCTCGCCTACCTTTTTCAGCCAGCGCGTGAGCGTCCCCTCGACAATGCTTTCGCCCATCTGGGGCATGACGACATCAGCCATGATTCCTAATCTCCCGTCTCGTATTCAAACACGCTTTTGAACTCCTCGACCAGGGCCACGCTCACTTCCGCGCGCGTTGCCTCCACGCCCAGCGCTCGCATCGACGTCACGGGCTTGGTCAGCCCGCACGGCACGATGTAGCCAAAGTAGTTCAGGTCCGTCTCCAGGTTCAGCGCGAAACCGTGCGTCGTCACCCAACGTGACAGATGCACGCCAATCGCACAAATCTTGCCCGCAGCCGTCCAGACGCCCGTTGCGCCTGCCTCGCGGCCGCCTTCAATACCGTAACGCCGCAGCGCCCGGATCACCACCTCTTCCAGCGCCCGGACGTATCCGACGACATCCCGCTTCCACTCCTTCAGGTCCAGCACCGGATAGCCGACAATCTGGCCCGGGCCGTGGTAGGTGATATCGCCGCCGCGGTTGGTCTCAATGTATTCGATGCCCAACTGCTCCAGCCGGCTTCGGCTGACCAGCAGGTTTTCCTCGTGCCCGTTGCGGCCCAGCGTCACCACGTGCGGGTGTTCCACCAGTAGAAGCTGATCCGGAATCAGCGCCTGCTTGCGCTCCTCGGCCAACTTCTGTTGAAGCTCCCAGGCCGGCAGGTATCGCAGCCGGCCCAGGTCGCGGACTTCCAGCTTACGCATTGATCGCCAGGCCGTAGACGCTCTGGAAAGCTTCGCCAATGGCCTCGTAGAGCGTCGGATGGGCGTGTATGGCGGCCATCATGGTCTCCACCGTCGCCTCGGCCTCCATCGCCGCCACCGCTTCGCCAATCATCTCGTAGGCGTGCGGCCCGATGATGTGGACGCCCAGAATTTCGCCGTAGCGCGCATCGGCCACAATCTTCACAAACCCGCCGTGCGCGCCCAGAATGGTGGCCTTGGAGTTGCCCGCGAACGGGAACTTGCCCACCTTCACGTCGTAGCCGAGTTCGCGCGCCTTGGCCTCCGTCAGGCCCACGCTGCCGATGCCCGGATCGGTGTAAGTGCAGCCCGGAATGCGGTTCTTGCGGATCGGCACCACGCTCTTGCCCGCCATGTGGCCCACCGCGATCATGCCTTCGGCCGTCGCGACGTGCGCCAGTTGCGGCGTACCGGCGACGATGTCGCCAATCGCGTACAGCCCCGGCTCGCCGGTCTGCTGGAAGCCGTTCACTTTTACGAAGCCGCGGTCCAGTTCGGCGCGGGTATTTTCCAGGCCCACGCCATCGGTCACCGGCTTGCGGCCCACCGCCACCAGCAACACCTCGCCGGAGTAGCTCTCAGTCTTGCCCGTCGCCAGCAGCACTTTCAGTTCGACGCCCGCATCGGTACGCTTCACTTCCAGCACCTTCGCGCCGGTCTCAACCGTAATCTGCTGCTTCTTGAACTGCCGTTCCAGCTCTTTGCTGACTTCCTCATCTTCCACCGGCACCGCGCGCGGCAGCATCTCGAACACCGTCACCTGGCTACCGAAACGCTTGAAAATGGACGCGAATTCCACGCCCACCGCACCCGCGCCAATCACCAGCAGGCTTTTCGGGATGTCCTGCCGGGACAGGATCTCGATGTTGGTGACAATGGTCTTCTGGTCGGCCTCGACGCCCGGAATCAACCGCGCCTCGGAGCCCGTTGCCAGGATAATGTTCTTCGCCTCCAGCGTGCGCTCGGCGTTGCCCGAAAGCACTTCCACCTTGCCGCCGCCCAGCAGGCGCGCGCAGCCGTGGATGACATCGACTTTCTGCTTCTTCATCAGAAACTCAATGCCCTTGGCGTGGCCGGAAACAACCTTGTTCTTGCGCTCCAGCACTTTGGCGTAGTCCAGCCGCGGGTCCTGGCAGGAAATGCCCTGCGCGGCCGGGTTCTTGAAGTAATCCCAGACCTCGGCGGTGTGTAATAACGCCTTGGTGGGAACGCAGCCCACGTGTAGACACGTCCCTCCAAGGTAGGAACTTTTTTCGATCAGTGCGGTTTTTAACCCGTACTGGCCGGCGCGGATCGCGGCAGAGTAGCCCCCAGGTCCGCTGCCAATCACGATCAAATCGTAGGACATTTGCTTTCAGTCTACCATCGGGGAATTTTGCTGATAATGATAGCCATGAAGAGACTGCTCTGGTTGCTCGCCCCCGCGCTACTGGCCGCCCAGAGCGCCCCGCCGCCGCTGCCCATTGCCGAAATCACGGTCGAGGGATTGTCCGTCTATACCCCCGCCCAAGCCATCGCCGCCAGTGGCCTCAAAGTCGGTGAACTGGCCACGCGCGCCAACTTCGAACGCGCCCGCGACCGCCTGCTGGCCACCGGCTTCTTCGAAGGCTTCGGCTGGCGCTACGACGCCATCCCCGGCAAGCGCGCCGTCCGCGTCACGCTTCAAATCAACGAGCCGGACCAGTTCCTCCCCTGGGCTCTGGACCGCGTCCCGCAAGTGGACCGCGCCACCTTCTTCGCCCGCATCCGCTCGGAACTGCCCTTGTTTGGCGAGAAGATTCCACCCACCGATAAGCTACTGGACCGCGCCGCCGCCGTGCTCGAAAAACTGGCCGCGGAAAAGGGCCGTCGCGAGGCCATGGCCGGCCGGGTCATGCTGGTCGGCAGGGACCAGGTCGTCATCGTCTTCGGACCCAAGACGCCTCCGCCCAACATCGCGGCCGTGCGCTTCGCCGGCGCGCGCATCATCCCCGCGCCGCTGCTGGTCAAGGCGCTCCACTCGGTGGCCGTCGGCCAACCCTATGTCGAGGCCAATTTCCGGCTATTTCTTGAAAATCAAATTCGTCCTATATACGAAACCGTGGGCCGGCTGCGTGCTTCCTATCAGAAAATCGATATCGAGCCCGCCCCCGGCGCGAACAACGTCACAGTCACGGTGCATGTAGACGAGGGCGTGCCCTACACGCTCAAGCATGTCGCCGTGCGCGGAGCGCCACTCTCGGATCGCGACATTGAGAACGAGGGCCAGTTCAAGCTCGATCAGACGGTGAATTACTCTGAGCTTGGCAAGGGCATGAATCGCATTCTGGATCGCATCAAGGAACAGGGCTATATGAAGGCCCATTACACAGCCCGGCCAACCATCGACGACGAGAAAAAAACCGTCACCATGGTGATCGACGTCGCTCCCGGCCAGCGCTACACGTTTGGCAAGCTCCTCATCAAAGGCCTCGACATTGAAACCGAGCCCGTCATTCGCAAGCTTTGGGCGCTCAAGGCCGGCGATCCTTTCCGCCACGGCTACGCCGAAGAGTTCCTCAATAATGTGCGCAACCGCGGTATCTTCGACAACCTCGGCCCCACGAATGCGGAAGAAAAAATCGACGACGAGAAGCGCTCCGTCGACATCACTCTCATCTTCAAGGGCGAGCCGCCCAAGCCCAAAGAGAAACCGCGTCAGATGGACTGGTAATCACCCACCGGTTGCGACACAATCGAGAGCGTGAAACTCGCAGTTGCCGCTCTCGCCGTTCTACCTCTGCTTGCAGCCGACCCCGCTCAGATGGAGCGCCAGCGCCGCTTCAACGACGCCAAATTCGGCATGTTCATCCACTGGGGGCCCTATTCGCTCGCCAGCGTTGAGGCCAGTTGGCCCATCATGAGCGCTGGTAAGCGCTGGGGCATCTCCGAGGCTGACTATCATGCTTTGCCGCAGCGCTTCAATCCCACACAATTCGACGCGCGCGCCTGGGTGAAACTCGCCCAGGAGGCCGGCCAGCGCTACATGGTGTTCACCTCGAAGCACCACGACGGCTTCTGCATGTTCGACTCGTCCTACACGGACTACAAGATCACGCGCACACCCTACGGCAAGGACATTGCCGCGCAACTGGCCGGGGCCGCGCACGAGGCCGGCCTGCCCTTCGGCTTCTACTACTCGCCGCCCGACTTGAACCATCCGGGATACCGCGACACCTCAAAGCCATCGGCTGAAAACTGGCGCGGCCAGCCCACGCGCGCCGAGTGGCCGCTCTACCTCGATTACATGGAGCTTCAACTGCGCGAATTGCTGACACGCTACGGCGACCTCTTCGTCGTCTGGTTCGACGGGCTCGACCACCAGGAGAAGTACGCCGGCACACGCTTCCACAAGCTGATTCACGAACTCCAGCCCGGCGCGCTGGTCAACAACCGCATCGGCCTCACCGGTGATTTCGTCACGCCCGAACAGCGCCTGCCCAACGGGATTCCCACGCGCAATTCACACGTCGGCGCTGTCGATCCCAACGACAAAGGCGTCTCGGCCACCGTGCCCAAGCCCGAGGATTTCCAGCCCTGGGAAACCTGCATGACCATCAACAACACCTGGGCTTACAACAAGAACGACCACAAGTTCAAGAGCACTACCGAACTGGTGCGGGCATTGATTGACGCGGCCAGCAAAGGCGGCAATTTCCTGTTGAACGTCGGCCCCTCGCCCGAGGGCACCATCCAGCCCGAATTTCAGGAACGCCTGCGCGGTATTGGCACGTGGCTCAAGGTGAACGGCGACGCCATCTACGGCTCCACCTACGGGCCCATCCAGGATTTGAAATGGGGCCGCACCACCTCGCGCGGCAAAACCGTCTACCTGCACATCTTCGACATGCCCACCGGCAATATCGAGCTGCCGCTCGCCGGCGTGCGCCGCGTCCATGCCTTGGCCGGCGGCGACCTGAAGTACACCGCCCGCGCGGGCAAGCTCACTATCGCGGCCTCGCAAATCGCGCCCCAGCCGCACGCCACCGTGGTGGCTATCGATCTGCGTTAGCCGCGCCGCACGATTCGCGGATCACCAATTCGCCGTCCAGCAGCACATCGCGCGCCGGCGCGTACGGCCGCTCAATGCGGTCCAGCATGGTGGCCAGCGCCGCTTCGCCAATCGCCTGGCAGGGTTGCCGCACCGTCGTCAGCGGCACCGGCAACAACGCGGCGTAGTTGATGTCGTCGATACCCACAATGCGCACATCCTCTGGGATGCGCAGTCCACTCGTCAGAAAGGCGCGCATCAACTGGCCAGCCACGCGATCGTTGATGCAGACATACGCCTCCACCTCGCCTTCGCCGGGCGCCAGCACGGGCTCGCTCAATCCGTGCGCCGCCAACGCGTCGCGATAGCCGGCGTAGCGGGCGCTGATGGTCGCTTCCGAGCCGTGATAGGCCATGAAGGCGATGCGGCGGCAACCCAGCCGGATCAGGTGCTCCGTCGCGACGTAACCAGCCTGCCGGTTGTTGATGCCCACCAGATCCGGCCGCCCGCGCTCCGGCGCACTGGCCGGACGGCGGTCCAGCAGCACCACGGGGATCTTCTCCTCCGCCAGGCGCGCCAGCACCTTGCGGTTCACCTCACGCGCGTCCGCCTCGAATTCCAGCGGCGCGAAGAACACACCGTCCACCCGGCGGTCCAGATACTGCCGGCACAGACGTTGCGCCTGCTGCGCCTTGTCGATGCCCGTCGCACCGGTGCTGCCCCACATCAGCGCGCAGCCGCGCGCCTGCGGCGCATTCGCAATCCCGCGGCAGATGGGCTCAAAGATCTCGGTCTCGCCCAGGTCTGGAATTAATAGCCCGAAAACCAGGTGCGACGCTCTTAGCTCGCCGCGCACGTACGAGCCCGACCCCGCCACCCGCTCAATCAATCCGCTCTGTTGCAGCTCCAGCAGCGCGCGGCCCACCGTGATCCGCGACGTCGCATACCGCTTCACCAACATGGCCTCGCTCGGGAGCTTTTGCCCCGGGGTCCACTTCCCCGAGGCAATCCCTTCCGTCAGCTCGTTCACAATCTGCTGGTACTTCGGTTGAGCACCAGTCGATTTGTTATCGACCACAACCTGACATTACAGCTTTCTCATTGTACTTGCAACTTGTCATATCCGCGGATCGTCTGAACTAGTGAGGGCTAACAAACACGATGCCGAAAACAAAAGTTACTAGTCTTGACCAACTCAGCCCGGTGAAGAACCCGCCTATTGAAGTGCAGGCCGCCAAGTGGTTTGGTCCCTGGACGGTGCTGATCAACCGCCGCATCAAAGGCCAGCTCTTCCACACGCCGGCAGCGCCATCGCGCACTTGACGCCGCCCACTGGAGTTTGAGAAAGCTTTCGGTAGAGGCAAAAGTTCAATGACTGATGGACCTGTGCCGCAACGCACGTTGAACGACGGAGCCGTCTTGCCGGCCATTGGCTTCGGCACGTACAAGCTGAACGGGACCGAAGGCGTGGCGACAATGGTGCGCGCCATACGCAATGGCTACCGGCTGCTCGACTCCGCATTCAACTACGAGAACGAAGGCGCCGTCGGCGAAGCTGTGCGCCGCTGCGGACTGCCTCGCGAGCAATTATCCATCACCTCGAAATTGCCCGGCCGCCATCACCGCTACCAAGAGGCCATTACGACCATTGAGGAGTCGCTTTACCGCGCGCAACTCGACTATTACGATCTCTACCTGATCCACTGGCCCAACCCGCAGGTGGGCCTGTACGTCGAAGCCTGGCAGGCGTTGATCGAGGCCCGGAAGCGCGGCCTGCTGCGCTCCATCGGTGTGTCGAACTTTTTGCCCGGGCACCTGGAGCGGCTCAAGCAGGAGACCGGTGTGGTGCCGGCCGTCAATCAGATTGAGATGCACCCCTACTTTCCGCAGCCGGAGCAGCGTGCCTGCGACGCCAGCTACGGCATCGTCACCGAAGCGTGGAGCCCGCTGGGCCGTGCCAACGCGATGCTGCGCGACGCGGTGCTGGAGCAGATTGCCGCACGCGTCGGCCGCACTGCCGGCCAGGTGATCCTGCGCTGGGCATACCAGCTCGGCGCCGTGCCGCTGCCCAAAGCCAGCAGCGACGCGCGCCAACGTGAGAACATCGCCATCTTCGACTTCGAACTCGACGCCCGAGCCATGGCGCAAATTGCCACCCTGGCCCGCCCCGGCGGCCGCACCGCCAACCAGGATCCGGCCGTCTACCAGGAGTTTTAGCTGAAATCCACCCAGGCCCGCAGGCGCTTATTCCTGCCGCGGTGAGGCGGCACCCACTACTCACCGGGAATCGTGTATCATAAATATAGCTGATAGATCTCTTAACTGGAGATATCTATTAGTTATGCTTCTTCAGGCGAAGCATGAAGTATGATGCCGCTTTTCTGAGGTGGACCTGGTCTTACGAGTCTGCCTCCGAACGGAAGTTTTTGAAGGAACAAGGAATCGTCATGAAAAAGACACTGCTTTTGCTCGTTTGTTTTTGCACCATCTTCACGTTTATCGCCGTCGCAGCCGTTAAGTGCTCGTTCTCAATAGAGGCGCCCGCCAACATCGGCTCGGTCGAATTGAAAAGTGGGACTTACGACGTTCGCGTCGACGAATCAACCGCGACCATTACACCGAAATCCGGCAAGTCTTTTACCGCTCCGGTAAAAATTGAGACTCTGGAAAAGAAGTGGTCGGGCGAAACGGCCATCAACTCGTCAACGAAAGACGGCAAACGGCTGATTACTTCGATTATGGTGGGCCACTCGAAGACGAAGATCGTGTTCGCGCAGTAGTTCTTCTGTGAGCGGCCGTTTCAAATTGCTTGGAACGGCCGCTCTTGCCCATTCAATCTACTCGCTTACAGTGGCGGCCGGACGCGCCCCAGCGCAGCCACGGCGGCCGCCACAACCTCCACATCATCGTCGGCGGTCAACACCGCCAGCGCGTCAATTGCGGCGCGGTCGCGCCGCACGCCGATCGAGTTGATCACCCCGACCAGCAGCTTTCCCTTCAACTCACTGAGCGCAGCCCGCAATGCCGCGCCAGCCGTTGGCGAAGGATTCGTTTCCAGCGCCGTGCGTGCGTAATGCGAAAGCTGGGCATCGCCGAGCAGCGCCTTCAGCGCCGGCACCGCAGTGGCGTCACCGGTTACGGCCAGCTTCTGGCAGGCCTTGGCTTTGGCGTAGACCGAACCTTGCGGGTCCTGCAAAATCGCGACCAATTCGGCTGGTTTCCGCGCGCGGATCTGGAGCGCCGTGCCGTACTTCGAGTCCACCATCGACGGCGGTGGCGCCGGTTTGGCTGTTTGATTCGTCTGTTGCATGGTCAGTGCTCCTTCCTTACAGCCGCCACGGCTCGCGCATGGCGCGGGACCGCATCCGGTTGGCCTCGTCGTCGTTCAGGAACAGATCCCGCGTGGGGTCGAACTCCAGCTTGCGTCCCAATTGGAACGCAATGTAGGCCGAGTGCGCCACAATGTGCGCCTGCGCCGCCGCCATCGCATTCGAATGGGGTTGCCGCCGGCTCTTCACGCAGTCGAGGAAGTTGCGAACATGCCGTGTGGTGGACTGGCTGGCCACCGCCTGCGGCACGCTGTAGTCGGTCGATGCCAGATTCGGCGATACGGCCACCTTGCCGCTGTCGGCCGTTTCCACCCAGCCCGCGTCGCCCTCCAGACGGAACGCGCAACTGCCCAGGCCCATGAAGCCCTTGTCGCGGATCACCAACTTCACGCCGTTGGCATATCGGCAGCGGATGCTATACGGCGTATCGTGATCCATCCCCTCGGGGACGAATTCAATAGGCGCCGTGGCGTCCAGCTTGCCCGCCCACTGGCACATGTCGATGGTGTGCGAGCCCCATTCGAGAATGCCGCCGCCATGAAAATCGTAGAAGCCGCGCCAGCCGCCGCGCACGTACTGCGGATGATACGGCCGCCACGGCGCCGGGCCCAGCCAGCGGTCCCAGTCGACCACCTGCTTGGGCGGCTCGGGCTCACCCACCAGCCAGTCGTGGCGCGTGATGGGCGCCCAGCGGTCGCCCGGCCCCGCCTCGGCGTGCAGCGTGACCAGCTTGCCCAGCTTGCCGGTGTTCAACAGCTCATAGGCGCGTTGGAAATTCACGCCACTGCGGCGCTGCGTGCCAGCCTGATAGATGCGCCCCAACCGCTGCATAGTGTCGGCCAGCGCACGGCTTTCGGCGATGGTCATCGAGCACGGCTTCTCGCAGTAGATGTCCTTGCCGGCCTTGGCCGCCAGAATCGACAGCGGCGCGTGCCAGCGGTCGCCCGTGGCAATCAGCAGCGCGTCGATGTCGGCGCGAGCGAAGATCTCCGCCTGCTCGCTGTACATCTTGCAATCGCTGTTGCCGTACTTTTTGTCGGCGACGCTCTTGATGAACTCGCGCCGTTCATTGCGCACATCGCAGATTGCCACGAATTGCAGATCGTCCTGCGCCAGAAATGAATTCAGCACGTTGGCGCCACGGCTACCGATGCCGAGCCCGCCCAGCGTCACACGATCGCTGGGCGGCGTGGCGCCTCCCAATCCGAGTGTTGACGCCCGCACAATCATCGGCGCCGAAGCCAATGCCCCGCCTTGCAGCAGACGGCGTCTGCTAGGACCTGTTGCTTTCATCCACGCACTCCTTCCCGCCAAGCCTGTCGTCGGATGGCCGTGGCCAGTATATATCAGCGCGCGTCGCCATCCGGGCTGGGATGATTATTCAGCCACTGCAGGTACTCGTCGATAGTGGTGAAGGCGCGGTCCTTATACAAGCGGCCGTTGTCCTCCACCGGATAACGGTAGTTCAGGCTCCAGGCGTCGCCCGTGCTTCTCATCCATTGATCGAGCCGCGCCTGCATTTCACGCTCAACGGCAGCGGCTTCGGCGCGTCCGGCAAGGTTTGCCATTTCGTCCGGATCGCGTTCCAGATCGTAGAGCACCCACGGGCGGTCCTCGTAGCGCGCGTACATGTGACGACGCGTGCGCACGCCACGCCATCCCGCCACGGTGCCATCGCCGTGATACGGGCCGAAGATCTGAAAGAATGCCGAATCCGGCCCGCCGCCATGGCCCAGCAGTGCGCGCGAAAGATCCGCGCCCTGCATTTCGCGCGGCGCCGGGACACCAGCCCAGCCGAGAAATGTCGGCGCAAAATCGGCGTGGGTTAAGAACGTCTGGTTCGTTGAGCCGGCGCGGATATGCCCCGGCCAGCGGACGATGCCGGGCACGCGAATGGACTCTTCCCACGGCTTACGCTTTAGCCGCTGCCCCTGCGAGCCGAGCATGTCGCCGTGATCGGAGGAGAACACGACGATGGTGTTTTCGGCTAGGCCGAGTGAATCGAGTTCGCGCATCAGGCGCCCCACCTGGTCGTCGAGCGCGGTAATCATCGCGTAGTACTGCGCAATTTCGCGCGGCCCAGGCACACCCGGCGCAGCACGCCAGTTGCGGCGCATGGTGAGCCGCTCCGGCTGGTAGAGCCGCGCGTACTCGTCCGGCGCGCGGTACGGATCGTGCGGCGGACCCCACTGGATGGTGAGGTAGAACGGACGCTTGTCGCCGCGCGATGCGCGCAGGAATTCGACGCCCAGATCGGCCCAGCCTTCGGCTTCGAATTTGCCTAGACGGTGCGCACGGCCGTCGTCGTGAAAGTAGGTGTTATCGAAGTGCTGATGGCTGCATTCGTTCGCGGCCCAGTATTCGTAGCCGTGGCGGCGCGGGCCGGGCGGTACGAAGCCCGGCAGACGCGGTCCGCCATCCAGGTGCCACTTGCCGACAAAGCCGGTGCGATAGCCCGCCTGGCGCAACGTGGCCGCCAGCGACACGCCGCCTTCGCGCAGGCGCAGATCGTTCGCTATCATTCCATTGCGGTGGCAGTATTGACCGGTGAGCAGAACGGCGCGCGCCGGACAGCAAACGGGAGTGTTGGCGAATGTATTAGGTATCCGAGCGCCCTCGCCCGCCAGCCGGTCCAGATGCGGCGTGCGTACATCGGCATTTCCAAAGCAGCCCACCGATTGCGCGCGCAACTGGTCCGGCATCAGAAACAGTATGTTCGGCCGGCGCGCTCCGGCGGCAGCGGCACCGGCTTGCAATAACTGGCGGCGGCTGAGGTCCATGCAGGTACTTTATCGCCGAATCAGGCCGGTTGTGTGCCGGCGGGATGAAGAGCAGCGCCGCTAGCGGCGCCAGATCAGTACGCCAGACGCCGTAGCCATGCCGAAGCCCAGGACCTTTTCCGTGGTTCCGAACAGGCGGCGCTTGCCCTGATCTTCCGGCACGTAGAGCGTATCGTCGGCCTCCAGTGGATAGTCGACGGCCTCGCGTTTCATGATCTTGGCTAGCTCCACCTGGATTTCGTTCTTGCCGCCCTGATCGTCAGCCTTGCGATAGATGTAGGCGTATTTTTGGGGATACGGGTTGAGCCCTTCGGCCAGCGCCAGCGCCTTCAACACAGTCATCTGGTTTTCTTCGCGGACCGGAAAGGCGCCCGGCTTCTTGACGTTGCCCGCGACGAAGATCTTGCGCGCCTCCGGCACACGGATCTCCTCGCCGCCGGTGAGCAACAGGTTCAACTCCGGCTTGGCGCCGTCAATCAACTCCCGGACCAGGAAGCGCCGCATCAAGCGCTTTTCCTCACCACCTTCCGACGTGTAGGAGATCACGAGCATGTCCGGCCCGGCCGTCTCAGCAAGCCCCTCGGCGCGCGCCAGCGCGTCGAGCAGCGTCACGCGCCCGACAGCCTGAAATGTGACCGGCTTCTTCACCGCGCCGACCACCGAAACCGAGCGCGAAGCGTACTCCGCCACGGTTACCATCACCACTGGTTTGACCAGGATGCCCTCGTCGGCAAGGATGGCCGAGATGGCCGTCTCCAACTCTGAAGGCAGCAGGCCGGAGACCTTGATCCGTTGCTTGACCATCGGCAGACGAATGGTGCCCTCCGCGCTGACGCGAACAGTGCGGGTGAGTTCCGGAGCGTCGTAGACCGAGATGGCGAGCAGATCGTTCGGGCCAATCTTCTGCCCAGGTAAGTTAGCCGGCCCGGCGTCCGACATCGGACTCGTGGACAAGGACGGCCGCGACGTCTGGGCCAGAGCCGCCAGACCGATCAGCCCAAGAGCGAGCGTGAACCACTTCCTGCTAATAAAGTGATCGCGCGGGCCGTTTTGCGTCACTCTTTTTTCGCTGCCCCGGAAATAGATACGCCGGTGGCCCGCATAGTGCGGGACACCGGCGCATGGTTAAGGAAGGAAACTACTATTCGGTCGGCGTTGAGCCGGACTCGTCCGCCTCGCGGCCTTCCTTCACGGCTTTCAGACGCTCCTCGCGGCGCTTGGCACGCTCTTCAGCGCGCTTGATCAGCTGCGAACCGACCAATTGCAGGATGGCCTGTTCAGCACCGTCACCCTTACGCCAGCCAACGCGGATAATCTGCGAATATCCACCGTTGCGCTGGGCAAAGCGCGGACCAAGCTTGTCGAACAGCTTCTTGACCGACGCCGGCGTCATCAGGAAACTGGCGGCCTGACGCCGCGCGTGCAACGTGTCCTGCTTACCGAGCGTGATGATCTTGTCGAGGATGGGCTTAGCGGCCTTGGCCTTGGGCACGGTCGTGATGATGCGCTCGCCTTCGCTCTCGATGACGCTCGTCACCAGGCCGCGCAGCAAAGCGCGGCGAGCGCTGGTATCGCGCTTGAGTTTGAAACCTGCTCTCTTGTGTCGCATAGTTACGTTCTTCTCTCAGCCACGCACCTTGCGGACGTGGCTGGCCCCGGGCTCGGGCCTACTCGCCATCCTCCATGCCTTCGGTCTCGGCAGCCGGCGCGGAACCGCCGGTCGGACCGCTCAGCCGGCCCTGTGCATCGATCTTCATACCGAAACCCAAACCCAGACCGCTGAGGATCTCTTTAATCTCATTCAACGACTTGCGCCCAAAGTTCTTCGTCCGCAGCATCTCAGCCTCAGTCTTCTGGACCAAGTCTGCAATGCTCTGGATGTTGGCGTTCTTCAGGCAGTTGTAGCTACGGACGCTGAGCTCGAGCTCCTCGACGCTGCGGTTGAGCACTTCGTTGGCATGGCCAGCGGTGCGCTCCACCACCTCCTCCACCACTTCGGGAGTTTCCTCGAAGTTGATGAAGATGGTCATGTGATCCTTTAGCAGCTTGGAGGCCATACCCACCGCATCCTGCGGCGAGACAGCGCCATTGGTCCACAGCTCCAAAATCAGCTTGTCGTAATCCGTCATTTGGCCAAGCCGTGCGGCTTCGACCGTATACTTCACCTTGCGCACCGGCGAATGCACCGAATCGATCGGGATATAGCCGACCGGAAGGTCCTCGTCGAAATTGCGGTCGCGGCTGATGTAGCCGCGGCCCGATTTCATGCGCATTTCGATCGACAGACGCCCGCCGTCCGACACCGTGGCGATATGCAGATTGCGGTCCAACACCTCAACATCCGGACCGCTCTCAATCATCGCCGACGTCACTTCGCCGGGTTGGTCAACGCGCAGACTGATCGTCTTGACGCCGTCGTCCATCATCTTGAAGGGGATCTGCTTGAGGTTCAGGATGATGTCCGTGGCATCTTCCACCACGCCCGGAATCGGGCTGAACTCGTGCTCCACGCCCTCGATGCGGACCGCCGTGATAGCGGCCCCCTCGATCGAACTCAGCAGGACGCGGCGCAACGCGTTGCCGATGGTGGTCCCGAAACCGCGCTCGAATGGCTGGGCCGTGAACATGCCGTACCGCTCGGTGAGGGTCTCTGTATTCGCGACCAGTCGCTTGGGTTTCTGGAATCCTTTGAACATCGCACGCTCCTCTTACTTCGAATACAACTCGACGATCAGCTGCTCTTCGAGCTTGATCTGCACGAGATCTTCGCGTTTCGGACCAGCCAGGAGACGAGCCTTTAGGGCCTGGCGATCGACTTCGATCCAGTTGGGCGCGGGCAGATGCGCGGTGGCTTCGAGAGCAAGCTGAATCGCTGAATTCTGCTTACTCTTTTCACGCACCTCAACAACGTCGTTCGGCCGGACGAGGTAGGACGGGATGTCCACCTTCTTGCCGTTCACGGCGATATGCCCGTGGCGAACCAACTGGCGTGCCATGGCGCGCGATGCGCCAAAGCCGATCTTGAAAACGATGTTGTCCAGGCGCCGCTCGAGCATATCGAGCAGATTCTCGCCCGTGACACCCTTCATCCGTTCGGCCTTCTCAAACAGATTGCGGAACTGAACTTCCGGCACACCGTAGTAACGCTTTGCCTTCTGCTTCTCGCGCAACTGCAGGCCATAACCGACAATCTTCGGCTTACGATCCTTACCATGTTGCCCGGGCGGGAAATTGCGTTTTTCAACGGCGCATTTCTCGCCGTAACAACGCGTGCCTTTCAGGAAAAGTTTCATGCCCTCGCGCCGGCATAAGCGGCAAACCGGGCCAATATATCGAGCCAAAGGACCTCCTTCAGATCACTGCTTCTAATGAGGTGCAGTTTACGGCCGGCGCCGGGGAGGCGCCCTCCTTCATCCTGCTTCCGTCGACGACATCGCCCGTGAGGATGATGCCACGTTGAGCCACAGACTGGCCCATTTCAGATCTTACACTGTTCGCGGCCCGCTTGCACGTTTCCCGCCAAGCATGGAAAACAAAGACGATTCCCAGCCGCACTGATCATCAGACACGCCGCTTCTTAGGCGGGCGGCAACCGTTGTGCGGAATCGGCGTCGTGTCGCGGATCACCTTCACCTCGATGCCCGCCGTCGCCAGCGCGCGTACAGCGCTCTCGCGGCCCGAGCCCGGCCCGGCTACACGCACTTCCACCTGCCGCAGACCGCTCTCCTTCGCCTTATTGGCGGCCGTGAGCGAGGCCTGCTGCGCGGCGAAGGGCGTGCCCTTGCGCGAACCGCGGAAACCAAGCGAGCCCGAACTCGACCAGGACAGCGTATTGCCCATCTGATCGGTAAAGGTAATGATGGTGTTGTTGAACGTGGCCTGAATATGGCACAGGCCCACCGGTACGTTCTTCTTTTCTTTCTTTTTGAACGACTTCTTCTTACTGGCCTTCGCCTGCTGCTTCGCCATGGTGGATCAGTTCACTCCTCGGAGACGTACGGTTCCGCCGCGCCTACTTGACGCCGGCCTTCTTCTTATTAGCCACCGTGCCGCGGCGCGGGCCCTTGCGCGTACGCGCGTTGGTGTGCGTGCGCTGGCCGTGCACCGGCAGGCCACGACGGTGGCGCAAGCCGCGGTAGGAGCCCATTTCGATCAACCGCTTAATGTTGAGCGTGGTCTCTTTACGCAGATCGCCTTCAACCGCGCCTTCCTCTTCCAGAATCGTACGGATGCGGCTGATCTCTTCCTCGGTCAGATCGCCAATCTTTCTGTCCGCGTCAATCGATGCGCGGTGAAGGATCGACTGAGCGCGCGTGCGCCCGATCCCGTAAATATAAGTGAGCCCGATTTCCGCCCGTTTGCGGTTCGGCAGATCCACACCAGCGATACGCGCCATAGTTCTTCCCTTGTCTCCTCGTCCAGTCTAGCCCTGCCGCTGCTTATGCTTGGGGTTGACGCAGATCACGCGCACCACGCCCTCGCGGTGAATGATCTTGCACTTATCACAAAGTTTCTTGACCGATGCCCGGACTTTCATCTCTTGCCTCGATTCGCTTCCCGCCCCACGCCCTTAGCCGGAGCGCGAAGCATCATATCAAAAACTCAACTCAATGCCGTTCGCGGCGCCACGGCGACCACTCGCCCGCGCGTCGGGTCCGAAGCCGTCAGTTCGACCTCAACCTCATCGCGCACCCGCAATCGCTCAAAACCGCGCCGCACCGCCGGTGCCAGATGCGCCAGCACCATCCGGTGGTCTGCCAGCTCCACCCTGTAGAGCGCCGCCGGCAAAATCTCCACCACTCGCCCGCCTACGGTCTGGTCAACACCCATGGCCCTTTGGCGGTGACCGCCACGGTGTGTTCGAAGTGCGCCGCATACCGGCCGTCCTTCGTCACCGCCGTCCAGCGGTCCGCTAGAACTTTCGTTTCGGGCCGGCCCGCATTCACCATCGGTTCAATGGCCAGCACCATACCTTCTCTCAGGCGCGGATTCTCGTTCCGCCGGTCGATATAGTTCGGAATCTGCGGATCCTCATGCATCTGCGTTCCGATACCGTGCCCGACGTAATCACGCACAATCGAAAACCCGTTCGAGGTGACATGGCGCTCGATCGCCCCACAGATGTCGAACAGCCGGTTGCCCTCGTGCGCCTGGGCAATGCCGAGTTCGAGCGATTCCGCGGTGACTTTCAACAGCCGTTTGACCTCGTCGCTCACTTCACCGACCGGCACCGTCACCGCCGAATCACCGAAGTAGCCGTCAATGCTCACTCCCGTGTCGATGGAAACCACGTCACCAGCCTTCAACACGCGTTTGGCCGATGGCATGCCGTGAACAACTTCCTCGTTGACCGAGGTACATAGTACGTAGGGGAATTTCGTCCCCGCCGCCGGCGAGTAATAACCCTTGAATGCCGGCTTGGCGCCCGCATCCTTCATCATCCGTTCAGCGGCCACTTCCAGATCGTGCGTCGTGACACCTTCCTGAACCAGCGTCGCCATGTGGCTCAAAACCTGGTGGACCAGTAACCCGGCCCGACGCATCTTCTCCAACTCAGCGGCGCTCTTACGGATGATCATTCCTAAATTCAACAACCTCCGGATCCGGCCGGACGGCTACTCACCGCCACACACCAGTGCTTTCAGCTCGCAATCCGGCTGTTACTCTTAGTGTAATCCACTTTCATGTGGATCCGCACAACAGCCCGGACCGCGCCTCCTGGAGCACCGGCCTTCTTTACCGAACCCCACCACCGGCGCTTCGCAGCGCCAGCAGTTCTTCAGCCAACCATCAGACCGCGCTACGGCGGCCACGAATGCGGCCAGCACGTGGCGTAAACCCTTCGTAGTGACGCATAATCAACTGCGCCTCAACCTGATTCACCGTATCCATCGCCACACCCACGACGATCAGCAACGACGTTCCGCCAAAGACGAACGTCACACCCAGACCGTCCAGCAGCCAGCGCGGGAAGTGCAGGTCAATCCAGTTGCCGAGCACGGCCGGAGGCAAGTGCTGCAACT
This sequence comes from uncultured Candidatus Solibacter sp., assembly GCA_964478395.1. GTDB lineage: Bacteria > Acidobacteriota > Terriglobia > Bryobacterales > Bryobacteraceae > Paludibaculum. Next base: position 6,462 of record CAYZIX010000058.1, on the reverse strand, counting down.
TGATACCGCCAATCATCAATTCCGGAATCAGTGACAGGATCGACAGGTAAAGGCCGCCCACCACCGTGATGCGGGTCAGAATCTTGTTCATGTAGTCGGCCGTATTCTTGCCCGGCCGAATTCCCGGAATGAAACCGCCATACTTGCGCATGTTGTCGGCCGCTTCATTCGGGTTGAAGATGATGCTGACGTAAAAGAACGAGAAGAAGATGATGAGCGTGACGAACAAAATGATGTAAAGCGGTTCGCCCGAACGGATCGAGCCAAAGAAGCCGCTTAGCCACTTGTTATTGGCCACCACCGGGATGTTCATCATCGTCAATGGGAAGGCCAGCAGCGAACTGGCGAAAATGACCGGGATGACGCCACCGGCGTTCACCTTCAGCGGAAGGTGCGTCGACTGGCCACCCATCATGCGCCGTCCGACCACGCGCTTGGCGTATTGCACCGGGATGCGGCGCTCTCCGCGTTCGACCAACACGATGAAGGCCACCACCGCCACCATGATGACGAGAATGACAATCAGCTGGAACGGGTTCCAAAGATTGGTGACGAACGTGTTGTTGTAGATATTACCGATGGCTGAGGGCAAGCCGGCCACGATGCCGGCAAAGATGATCAGCGACATGCCATTGCCGATCCCGCGCTCGGTAATCTGCTCACCCAGCCACATGATAAAGGCCGTACCGGTAGTGAGCGTCAGGATGGTCATCACGATGAAGCCGAAGCCCGGATTCAACACGAAGTTGCCCTGGCGTTGCAGCGCCGTCGCGATGAACAACGACTGCATGATGGACAGCCCCACCGTGAGGTAGCGAGTCCACTGCGTGATCTTGCGGCGCCCGAGTTCGCCTTCCTTCTGCAACTTCTCGAGGGTCGGAACAACGATGGTCAACAACTGCAACACGATCGACGCCGTGATGTACGGCATGATGCCCAGCGCGAACACTGTTAACCGGCGGAATTGCCCGCCTGAAAACAGATCGAGGAAGCCGAACAGACTGCCTTGGTTCCGGCGGAAGAACTCCTCGAAGCGAATCGCGTCTACGCCCGGGATTGGGATTGCCGCACCCAGACGGTAGACCGCCAGTAGACCGAGTGTGAACAGAACACGCTGCCGGAGATCCGCGATCCGGAAGACGTTGGCCAGAGCTTCAAAAAATTTCTGCATGGCTGCCTACGTTGAATCCTACCTGTGTCAGCACGACGGCGGGCCGGCCGGCTTCGCCTACTCGGCCGCGGGCGCGCATTCAATCAACTTCGCCGTGCCACCGCAAGCTGCGATCTTTTCCGCTGCGGACTTGGAGAAGTGATGCGCCTCGACCGTGATCTTCCGTTTCAACTCGCCGTGCCCAAGCACCTTCAGTCCGTCGCCGAGCTTCTTGACGATGCCTAACTCCATCAGCACGGCCGGCGTGAAGGCGTCACCTTCAAGCTTTTCGAGCGTGCCGATGTTGACGACGGCAAAATGCTTCTTAAAGATAGCGTTGGAAAAGCCGCGCTTCGGCAAACGGCGGTGCAGCGGCATCTGGCCGCCTTCAAAACCGCGCATCTTTGAATAGCCGCTGATCGACTTGGCGCCCTTGGCGCCGCGGCCCGAGTACTTGCTGCGACCCGAGCCCATGCCGCGGCCTACGCGCCGCTGCTGCTTAACCTGCCCCTTCGGAGGCTTGATATCGCTGAGGTTCATGGCGTTCCTTCCTATTCGACGATGCGCAACAGGTGCGGCACCTTCTTGGCCATGCCCCGGAAGGCCGGCGTATCGGGCTTTTCCACCACATGGTTCAGCTTGTGCAGGCCCAACGCGCGCACAATTTTCTTGTGCTTCTCCGGGCTGCCAATGGGGCTTGAAATGAGTTGGATTTTCACTTTCGCGTCAGCCATGGCTAGAGATTCTCCACTGCCAGCCCACGCAGTTCGGCCACGGCGGCCTTGTCGCGCAGCTGATCCAGGGCGTCCACAGTCGCCTTCACCACATTGTGCGGGTTGTGCGTGCCCAGGCTCTTGGTCAGCACGTTCGAAATGCCTGCCGCCTGGATGACGGCGCGCACCGGCCCGCCGGCAATCACGCCCGTGCCTTCCGGCGCCGGCTTCAGCAGCACCGCACCCGCCCCGAAACGCCCGATCACGATGTGCGGAATCGAGCTGCCCAGCGTGTGAACCTGGTGCAGGTTCTTTTTCGCCGATTCGATGCCCTTCTTGATGGCCGACGGCACTTCCTTGGCCTTGCCCGTGCCGTAGCCCACCACCTTCTGCTCCGGATCGCCAATGACGACCAGCGCCGAGAAGCTGAGGTTCTTACCGCCCTTCACCACCTTGGTGACGCGGTTGATGCTGACAACCTGTTCTTTCAGGTTGAGCGTTTTCGGATCCATTCTCTTCACAGGTACGGCTGCCATGGTTAGAACTCCAGTCCGGCCTCACGGGCGGCTTCGGCCAAGGCCTTGATCCGTCCATGGTAGAGATAACCGCCCCGGTCGAAAACGACCTTGCCTATGCCCTGAGCCTTGGCGCGCTCGGCCACCAATTGGCCGATCTGCTTCGCTCCGGCGAGATTGCCCCCGTTAATCGGAGAGCTCTTCTCGTCGCTCGAGGCCGCCGCGATCGTGCGGCCGGCATGGTCGTCAATCACTTGGGCGTAGATGTGTTTCAGACTGCGGAAAACCGCCAGCCGCGGCCGCTCCGGCGTGCCCTTCACGCGCTCCCGGATGCGCACATGAATCCGCCGCCGGCGAGAGTCCTTGTCAATCGAGCGTTTCATATTCCCGTTTCCCTCCGCTCTTACTTGCCGCTCGCGCCGGTCTTGCCGACCTTCTTGCGCACCACTTCACCGGTGTAGCGGATGCCCTTTTGCTTGTAGGGCTCTGGCGGACGCAGCAACCGGATCTCGGCGGCCACCTGACCCAACTCCTGCTTGTCAATTCCGCTCAACACGATATGCGTATTCTTCTCGATCTTGCAATCGATACCCGCTGGCAGTACGAATTCGATCGGATGCGAATAGCCCAGCGTAAACACGACCACGTTGCCCTTGGCTTCGGCGCGATAGCCGATGCCGACAATGTCGAGCTCGCGCGTAAAACCCGTGCTCACACCCGTCACCGCATTCGCCGTCAGCGCCCGCGTCAATCCGTGCAGCGCAGCGAATTGATCGCCGTCGCGCTTGATTTCAAGCACCGCGTCGTTACGCTCCACGCGCACGCCGTGCGGCACCGGAACACTCAGCTTGCCCTTCGGGCCTTCCACCTTCAGGTCGCCGCCGATCGTCACCTTGACGCCGGCCGGCAGCGGGATGGGCTTCTTTCCTACTCTTGACATTTACCTAGACTCCAGTCCGCTTTCCAGAAACTTCTGTCAATTTCCAGACTTGAATTTCTTGCGCTCATTAGAAGACGCGGCACAGCACTTCGCCGCCCACGCTTTCCTTGCGCGCGCTCTTACCCGTCATCACACCCTTCGGCGTGGTCATAATGTTGATACCCAGGCCGCCCAGCACCTTCGGGATCTCGGTTGAACTGACGTAGACACGGCAGCCCGGACGCGAGACGCGCTCCAGCTTGCTGATCACCGGCTGATTGGCCGGCGTGTACTTCAAGTAGATGCGGATCGCCTTATGATTGCCGTCATCCACAATTTTGTAGTTCAGGATGTAGCCTTCGTCCTTGAGGATCCGAGCAATCTCGGTCTTCAGCTTCGAGGCCGGCACGTCAACCTTCGGGAACTTGGCCTTGATGCCGTTGCGGATCCGCGTCAACATGTCGGCGATAGGATCGGAAACCATTTCTGCTACTCTTTCCTAAGCGTTCGCTAATTACTTCCAGCCTGCGGTTTCGGCGTGCTCAGCCCGGCCGCGTACGGCCTGCGCTGCTGCGCCGCTTCTGTCAGAGGGTCGCCTACCAGCTCGACTTCGTCACACCCGGGACTTCACCCGCCAGTGAGAGCTGACGGAAGCAGATCCGGCACAATTCAAACTTGCGCATGTAGCCGCGCGGGCGGCCGCAACGCTTGCAGCGGTTCCGGTGCCGGATGGCGAACTTCGGCTTCTTCTCGTCCTTGGCAATTTTCGCCGTGGTGGCCATGAGTTTTCGCTTTCCTCTTGTTCTCGCTAATTCCTACTCGCGACCCTAGTTCTTCCGGAACGGCATGCCCAGCAGCTTCAGCAGCGCCAGAGCCTCGGCGTCGGTTTTCGCCGTGGTCGTGATACAAATGTTCATGCCCTTCACCTTCTCCACCTTTTCGTAAACGATCTCGGGGAAGATGAACTGGTCCTTCAGGCCCAGCGTGTAGTTGCCGCGGCCGTCAAAGCTGCGTTCCGACACACCGCGGAAGTCGCGGACGCGCGGCAGAGCAACGTTCATCAGGCGGTCCAGAAACTCAAACATCCGGTCGCCACGCAACGTCACCATGCAGCCAATCGACATGCCCTCGCGGACCTTGAACGCCGCGATCGACTTACGAGCCTTGGTGATGACCGGCTTCTGGCCGGTGATCGAACCGAGCTCGGACACAGCACCGTCGATCAGCTTCGGATTTTGCGTCGCGTCACCGAGGCCGATGTTCACCGTAACCTTCTCGATCCTCGGCACGGCGCTCGAATTCGTGTAGTCGAACTGCTTCTTCAGCGCTTCGACCACCTTATTCGCGTATAGCTCTCTCAGTCTCGCCTTCATTCTTTTCTATTCCTTCCGCGACGTTTCCTCGTACCTACTTCTTTTCGAGGGACTCGCCCGTTTTCACTGCCACACGCATACGGCGCGTCTTTCCGCTAACCGTCTCCACCTTCGTCCCGATTCGCGACGTCTTACCGTCGGCCGTCACGATCATGACGTTCGAGGCGTCGATAGTGGCCTCGCGTTCCGCAATGCCGCCCTTGATCGCTTTGGCGGGATTCGGCTTGACGTGCTTTTTGGCGAGCATCACGCCCTCCACCAACACACGCCCGGCCTTGCGGTCCACTTCAAGCACGCGTCCAATCTTGCCCTTGTCGCGGCCTGCAATCACCTTAACGGTGTCGTCCTTGCGAATCCGGGTTTTGCCGCTCACGCTTCGGCCTGCCATGTTAGATCACCTCCGGAGCGAGCGACACGATCTTCATGAAGCGCTTGTCGCGCAGTTCGCGCGCTACCGGCCCGAACACGCGGGTGCCGACCGGCTCGCCCAATTCATTCACCAGCACAGCCGCGTTCGAGTCGAACCGGATGTAGGTCCCGTCCTTGCGCCGGCACTCCTTACGCATGCGCACAATCACGCAGCGCACCACCTTGCCCTTTTTGATATTGGAGTCCGGGGCGGCTTCCTTGACGCTAGCCGTAACGATGTCACCCAACCCAGCCTGCAGGCCCTTGTCGCCGCCACGCGGCAGGATGCAGCTCAGCCGCCGGGCGCCGCTGTTATCGGCCACCTCCAGGATCGTTCTCATTCCGATCATGCGAGTACCCTCGTCTTCCTTGCGTAATCCCGTCTCGGCCGAGGACTTAGTCCGTCAGCCCCGCCACGCTAGTGTCTACCGCGCGCCGGACTACTTCACCAAGCGTCCAGCGCTTCAGCCGGCTGAGCGGACGCGATTCCACGATTCGCACCACATCGCCCAACTTCGCTTGGCTCTGTTCGTCATGCGCATAGAACTTCGTGCGCTTGGTCACAATGCGCTTGTAGAGCGGATGCGACACCCGGCGCGTCACTTCCACCACGATGGTTTTCGCCATCTTGGTCGATACCACCTCGCCAACCTTCTCGTTCTTGCGGGCCACAGGAGTCTCGGTCATGGCTTATTTGCTCTCCTTCAGTTGCCGCTCGCGTTGTATGGTCAGCATACGCGCCCTGTCCTTCTTTAGCTCGCGATACTTCTTCAGCCCTTCCATCTGGCCCATGGCCATCTGGAAACGCAACCGAAAGAGCTGCTCGTCGATCTCGCGCGCCTTCACGGCCAGGTCCTTGGCGTCGATTTCCCGAATCTTTTCCGCTTTCATGGCGATCGTTACCCTTAATCCTCGCGCCGGACTTAACCGACGGTCTCCTCGCGCGTGATCAGCTTCGTGCGGATGGGGAGCTTCATCGCCGCCAGGCGCATTGCTTCCTTGGCCAGCTCGTCGCTCACGCCTTCCATTTCAAACATGATCTTTCCGGGCCGCACGACACACACCCACTCTTCCGGTGCGCCCTTGCCTTTACCCATACGCGTTTCAGCCGGCTTCTTGGTGATCGGTTTGTCGGGGAAGATCCGGATCCAGACCTTGCCGCCGCGCTTGATGAACCGCGTCATCGCAATGCGCGCCGCCTCAATCTGGCGGCCCGTCACCCAGCCCACCGTCATCGCCTTCAGGCCGAACTCGCCGAAAGAGAGCGTCGAGCCGCGCCACGCCTTACCGGCGCGGCGGCCACGCTGCTGCTTTCTATATTTGACTTTCTTCGGCATCAACATGGGTCGTCTTCTCCCTGATCAATCTCGTGCCGAACTACTCG
>CAYZIX010000057.1:0-26454 GCA_964478395.1 uncultured Candidatus Solibacter sp. | reverse complement strand
GGATCTTCTTCAATCTGTGGCTGCTCGATCACCGGCAGCGAACTTTCCAGCTCGGCCAGCCTGCCGCTGTTTGAAGCGAGTTCTTCGGCGTGCTGTTCAGGGTGCTCCTGCCACACCTGCCGGGCGTTGCGAAAACAGTCGAAGGCGTCCTCGTGCCGTCCGGTGCGGACATAGATCGAGCCCAGCTTTTCTAGAGCCTGAGCGAACTTCTCGTCGTGTGCTGGCGTGAGCTTGCCAACCGCCTGCTGCATCAGTTCGAGAGCCGGGGCCAACCGGCCGAGCATCGTGTGTATGTCGGCCAGCGTGATCATCAGCAGCGCCAGATCGGTGGAATTGCCGCCAATCTGACGCTCGCGCACCAGCAGGGCCTGTTCCAGATAGGCCACCGTAGCCTCCAGGTCGTTGGCCGACCGGCTGAACTGCGCCAGTACCTCCAAATCGCGCGCGGTGGCGCCCGAGTCGCTGCCCAACGTGCTGCGGTGAATCTCCAGCGCCTCTGTAGCCAACCGCCTGGCGTCGTCAAAGTGGCCGCGCGCCGCCTCGGCGTGGCTCAAGTCAATCAAGGCGTCCGCCAGCTCCGCCGAGCGCGCGCCGCAGCCGCTGCGGGCCACGTCAACGGCCTCTTCCATGCGTTCGATGCCGGCGTCCGCCTCGCCGTTCTCCTTCAAAACTTCGCCCAACCGCCGCAAACCGGCTGAAATCGCCTCCGCCGGCGGATCCTTGCGGCTGCGCAACAGGCTCAGGGAGTGCCGGAAGCGCGCCGCGGCTTCAGCCGGGTCGCCTTGTTGGCGCGCAATCTGGCCGAGCAGATCGTAGCAGTCCGATGTTTCAATCCACATGTCCGCCTTGGACTCGTCCAGCAGCGCCTGCGCGTCCAGCGCGTTGCGCTCTGCCTCAGCCAGCTTCGCCTGTTGCAGCCGGGCAGTGGACAGCGCCATCAGAATGCGCGCCCGCACGCGGCGCGGACGGCTGTGGTGCTGCGGATCGGCCGCCGCGCGTGCAAATACTTCTTCGGCGGAGGACGCCTGTCCTAATTGCAGCAGCCGTTCCCCTTCCTGGCAATCCGGGTTGGAAGCGTCAAACCACCCGGTCCGGTCCGGCTGTACTGAGCGAAATAGCTGGGCGGCCTGCCGGAGGCGTTCGAAAGGCTTCACGTGCGTTAAATCTCCTATTTCCTATCGGCAGGTTTACGCCGCAACATGCGGGTGGCGGCATCAATTTCGGGCATTCACCCGAGATTTGGACGGCCGCAATCCCGCATTTTTTCGGCTGTTCCGCTGGTGATTTCCGAGGTCTTGGTAAACTGGCATACGATAAGAAGACAAGGAGTGCGTTGGGCGGTGAGTGTTTGTGTTTATTGCGGTCGCCGGCTGCCACTGCTGCACCGGGTGCTCGGTGGTAACCGGTTCTGCTCGAAGGAACACGCACGCCAGTATCAGGAAGAGCTGCTGATCTCTGCCCTGGAGCAAGTCCGGACACTTTCAGAGGCCCTTCCGGATCACACTCCGGCTCAGCCGGAGCCGGTTGCCGTAGCGCCGCCGGAGCCCGATCCCCCACTGTATGAAGGGCTCTACCCGGTGCCGGTGTGCGCTGCGGTATGCCTGCCAGGGCTGGGCGCAGCCAAGCCATTGCCGCCGGTGCTCGCGGAAACTTCTATTTCCAGTCTTGACGCCAGTCTGGCTCTGCCTGCCGTGGCGCCGCAATTGGTGGAGCATCCGTGCCCGCAAGGGGCGGCTCCGGCCAATACCCGCCGGTTTTCGCCCGCGACGGGCGCTCCCGCCACGTATGAGCCCACGTTGGCATCTGCCCTTCCGGAAGTGGATTGGGCGCCAACTGAGCGCCGTCTGGCGCGCCGCGTCGCGATGATGAAACTGCCGGGGCCGAATACCGCTTCGTCCGGCTCCGGTGCTCAGCTACGGCAGCCTGAAGAGGTCTGGGGCGATCCGGCCCGGAGTCTGCCCAGCCTTCCGTCTGCTCCACTCCACCGTTTCTCCGGCGGGCTCCCGGCGCTGGCGCCGGAATTGGCGTCCAGCGCACCGCCGCCGTGCGCGGCTGCGCCGGCGTCTGGCGCTCCCGCATCCACGATACTCGTGCCGCCGTCGTCGATGCCCTCACAGGGTGTCCGGAAGCGCAGCATCGTGCAGCCTGTGCCGGCGTCTGCCGCTCACTATGTGGAACTAGCCATCAGCCGGCTGGGATGGCGCGCAAGCGTGCGATGGGAGCAGTTGATTGCAGCGGCGGAGCGCGTGAAGCCGGAGTCTCCGTTGGAGTTAGAGCCTGAGGCCTCCGCGCCTGCGTCCACGCCCGCTCCGTTGCCCGCGAAACTCCCGGCCGCTTCCACGTTTTCGCCGGTCAGGCCGCGGACCTCTGCTCAAACGCGGTATCTTTTTGTCCCGAAGATCACCATCCTGCCACTCCGGCCGGGCTATGCATTCGGGCCCTTGCCGTCGGCCGAACCATCTGGTTCGGCTACGAGAATTCTGGCGGCTGGCTGATTGAAGGGAAACTACAATGGCTGAACGTCTACAGCATTGGGTGTGGATTTTCGACGATGAGCTGGCGCGCACGCTGCTCAGCGTGCAGCCGGATAACGCCGAGTTGGCGCGCCGCGCCGCCTCGCACCCGGCCGTTGTCGGAGCCATGCGCGCCTGGATGCGGCGTGAGCCGGAAAAGGCGCTCAGCGAACTATCCACGGCCGTGGCCCAGGCCAACCCCGACGCGTTGATGCTGGCTGCGCAGATCCGTTTTGAGCTGGGCAATCTTGAGCTGGCCGCCGAGATGTACGGCCGCCTGGAGCAAGTTTCCACGGGCCACCCGTACGCCAGTCTGAACCGCGGGCTCTGCCTGGCCCGGATGGCGCGTTGGGAGGAGGCCGTCGAGTGTCTGCGGCGTGCCGTGGTGTTGCGCGCCGGCAGCGCCGAAGCCTGGTTTGTGCTTGGTGTTGCGTTGCTGAACGCGAAGAATGTGGCTGAGGCCCGTGCGGCCTTCGGGCAGGCCGTACGGCTGCGCCCCGGCTATGTGCCCGCGCTCTGCGGTGAGGCTGCCGCGCTCCAGATGGATGGTGCTTTTGATCAGGCCGTGGAGCGTTACGTACGTTTGCTGGAAGCCTCGCCCGACCAGGAGGAGTTGCTTGCTAACGCCGCGCAGGCGGCGGCCAGCGCCGGCGACTGGGCGCATGCCAAACAGTGGGCCGCGCGGCTTGCCGAACGCCAGCCGGCGTCGGCCGACGCGTTGCGCGTGTTGGTGGAAGTGGCGCTGAAAGAAGGACGTTTCAACGATGCGGCGCGTCACTGCGTGCGTCTCACTGAAATCGAACCGGCCGGCTTTACGCACTGGTACAACCTAGGCGTTTGCCATCAGCACCTGGGCCGGGCGCAGGATGCGGCCCTCGCCTTTGATAGCGCATTGCGCATCGATCAGTCTGACGCCGAGGCATGGGAAGGGCTTGCCACCAGCCTGCTGGAGTCGGGCGACCGCGCCGGAGGGAAGTCGGCTTGGCGTTTGGCGCTGGAACGACGGCCTTCCAACGCCGAGGGCTGGCTGCGGTTGGGATTGCTCTACGCTGCTGACGACGAGCTGGACGCAGTGGAGCGTATGCTGGCCGCGGCGCGTTCGGCCGGCCCCATTCCGGAGCTGGCGCGGCCGCTGGAGGCTGCCTTGCTGGCTGTTCTGGGTGCGGCGCGTCACGCCGCGGGTGATCTCGACCAGGCCGCCCAGTTCTATCAGGAGGCTCTGGCGCTTACGCCCAACGATCCTGACGTGCATTTCAACCTGGGTAGCGTGCTGGCTGGGTTGGGCCGGCAGAGCGAAGCCGGTGAGCAGTGGAAGACGGCCATTGCGGCGCGCCCGGAGCTGGCGCGCACGTTGCTGGAATCGCTGTAGTCGTTATTGGCCTTCGAGAGTCTTGTACACTTCCCGCTTTGGGAGGCCCCGCTCGCGCGCCACGGCCTTGATCGCGTCCATCCGGCTCAATCCCGTAGCCTCCAGGCGCGCCACGGCGTCGGCCAACGGCTCGCCGGTCACCGGACGGCGCTCGCTCTTGCCAATCAACACGGTCATCTCGCCGCGGACTGAATCACGCGCCTCCAATTGGCGCCGCACTTCGGAGGCCGCGCCGCGCAGCAACTCCTCGTGGATCTTCGTCAGCTCGCGAGCCACCACCACCGGCGGATCGCCCAGCACCGCCTCGACGTCGTTCAGTGTCTCGACAATTCTGTGTGGAGCCTCGTAGAAAATCAGCGTCGCGCTGTCGCCGGCCAGCGACTCCAGTTTCCGCTGCCGTTCGCCCGTCTTGCGTGGGAAGAAGCCGCAGAAACGGAACTCATCGCTGGGCAGGCCGGAGGCTGCCAGCGCCGTCACGGCGGCCGATGCGCCCGGCACGGGCACCACTCGGATGCCGCGCTCGGCCGCTCCGCGCACCAGACGGAAGCCGGGGTCGGAAACCAGCGGCGTGCCTGCGTCTGAAACCACGGCCACGTCCAGACCGCCTTCAATCTGGTCCAGCAGTTCGGCGGCGCGCGCCGCCTCGTTGTGTTCGTGGTAGCTGACGGTACGCGTGGTGATATCGAAATGCGACAGCAGCTTGTGCGTTTCGCGTGTGTCCTCGCAGGCCACTACGCCCACCGCGCCCAGTACCTGCACGGCGCGGTAGGTCATGTCGGACAAGTTGCCGATCGGCGTTGCGACGATATAAAGCGTGCCGGCCATCGCGTTCTTCAGTATAGCCGCGCGGCAGGGGAAGCCTGAAGTTTCATGGTGTTTCGGCCGATGCAGAACGTGTGATGGATTATGCTTGATAATGCCTGCAGGAGGGAACGTGCGGCCAACCGGCCGCCGCTGAGCGCATGAGTTCTGAAGAGTCAGCCGCTAATCCGGGGCGCCACGCCGAGTCGAGCACGCCGGGAGGCACCTCCTATCAGTGGAATATACCGGGCAAGGCCACCTCTGTCTTTATCGACTACGATGTGGTCGACCGTCTGGGTTTTGAGATCATGCGAGGCTTTGGCGCTGTGCCCCGACGTGGCGCCGAAGTGGGTGGCGTGTTGCTTGGTTCCGCTGAGCCGGGCGACCACGTTGTGATCCGCGTTGAGGATTTCGAGGCCGTCGAGTGCGAGCACGCGCGCGGGCCGTCCTACCTGCTCTCGGAAAAGGACATGAAGTCCTTTGACGAGATCATGGAGCGTTGGGCGCCGGCGCCGGATAAGCGCATTTATGCCGTCGGCTTTTACCGCAGCCACACGCGCGACGAACTGGAGCTGACGCCTCAGGATGTTGAACTGCTGGACGCGCGTTTCCCGGCGCCGACCGCGGTCTGTCTGCTGGTCAAGCCGTATGCAACGCGAGTCAGCGAAGCTGCGTTTTTCGTTCGTGACGCCGGGCGCTTTGCGCCCACGCCCGCTGGCGAGGTTTTCCCCTTTCGCCGCAAGGAGTTAGGCGGCGGCCGCCCGGCTCACCGGCCGCGCGGTATGGATGCCAGCCCGGAGGCAGAGGCGCGGGCCACTGGCTTTGAGCCGGTTGAGGCGGCCGCGCCGCCGGAGGCCGCCGGTCCGGCTGTCGAAGCTGCCGCCATTGCCGGTGTCACCTTAGGACCCGTGGTCGGGCCCGTGAGCACGGCTGAGCCTGAGGCGCCGCGCTCCAAGCTGCGTTCTGGCTGGGTGTGGATCCCGCTGTCCTTCGTCTTCCTGCTGCTGGGCGTCGTGCTCGGCTTCCAGATTGCGCTCAGCTACCGTCCGCCGGCCGTTGTTCATCCGATGGCGGATCCCTACCAGCTCGACATGAGCGTCGTTCAGTTCGACGGCCAGTTGCACCTGAAGTGGAATCCGGACATGGCCATCTTCCAGAACGCCCGGCGTGGCGTGCTGCACATTGAGGATGGCGATAACGAAAAGACTGTCGATCTGCGCCCTGAGGACCTTGCGCGCGGCGGAGTGCTCTACCGTAACACCGCTGAAGAGGTGACCTTCCGCCTGGAAGTCTTCCCGCGTGAACGGACCAGCATCACCGAGTCGGTCAGCGTTCGCGCCAAGGGTGGACCGGCCGACGATGGGAAACAGGCCGAGGCCGCCACGGCGCCGCAGGTCAGGAAGAGCGGTAAGCGCAAGCGGCGCGTTCCGGAACCCTGATAGCGCCGATTCGCTACAATGACATAGTGCAGGAAGAGCCCCTCGCCATTGCGCCAGAGCCGGCTGAAGCAGAGCCGGAAGCTGAGCGCGTGGCCGGTGATCAGCGCAGCGCCTTGGCTGAGTGGGCCGTTACCATCCTGCTGCTCATTTTCGGCACCGCCACGCTGATTCAGGCTTTTGTCATCCCGACCGGATCGATGGAAGACAATCTATTGATTGGCGACCACTTACTGGTCGACAAGCTGGCCTACGCACCGCCCGGCCCCATCAGCCGCTTCATTCTGCCCTACACACGCGTGAAACGCGGCGACATCGTTGTCTTCCACTATCCCGTCGACATCCGCCAGACTTTCGTCAAGCGTGTCGTCGGCCTGCCGGGCGACCATTTGAAGCTCGTCTCCAAGCAACTTTTCATCAATGGCAAACCGCTGGACGAGCCGTACAAGTTCCTGAAAACGCCGTACTACGACTCCTACCGCGACAACTTTCCCAGCCCGCCGAACAGCCAGGTGGACGACCGTGCCATAAACATGCTCGAGCACCACGTCGCCGGAGGCGAAGTGGTTGTCCCGCCCGGCAAGTACTTCGTCATGGGCGACAATCGCGATAATTCCCTCGATTCGCGTTACTGGGGCTTCGTCCCGCGCGACAATATCATTGGTAAGCCGCTGCTCATCTATTGGTCCTACGATGCCCCGACGGAGAGACTTGTCAATTCCGGCATTGATTACGAACACTTTAAGGACCTGATCCGTCATTTCTTTACGAAGACCCGCTGGAACCGCACGTTCCAGCTCATCCGCGGGTACGATCTTAACAACTGAGTTCGAACGCCATGAAGTCCAAGACCAAGTCTGAAACGCCAGCCGAGGCTAAGCCGGTCAAGGTGAAGCCTGATTTTGCCGAGCAGGTACGCTCCTTCGTCTCCGAATGGACCGTCACCATCGTGCTGCTGCTCTTCGGCACCTCCACGTTGCTACAGGCCTTTGTCGTGCCTACCGGCTCGATGGAGGATACGGTTCTGATCGGCGATCATATGTTCGTCGACAAGCTCAGCTATGCGCCGCAAGGCCCGGTCAGCCGTTTCCTTCTGCCATACCAGGACGTGCGCCGCGGCGACATCATCGTCTTTAAGTATCCTGTCGATCCGACCAAGGACTATGTCAAACGCGTCATCGGCATCCCTGGCGACCATATCCGCTTGTCGAATAAGGATCTCTATCTCAACGGGAAGAAAATGAACGAGCCCTACGTGGTCCACAAGACCGCGTATCTCGATTCCTATCGCGACAACTTTCCCACCGAGCCCAACACCCGTCTGGCCGAAGGCGCCTACCGCATGTTGGCCGAGAACGTGAAGAACGGCGAGGTCGTCGTCCCGTCAGACTACTACTTCGCCATGGGCGACAATCGCGACAATTCGCTCGATTCGCGTTATTGGGGCTTCGTCCCGCGCGAGAACATCGTCGGTAAACCGGCCATCATTTTCTGGAGTTACGACGCGCCCACCGAGGCGTTGGCCGATCCGAACATCATCTCGCTGAACCACCTGATCGATCTGGCCACCAACTTCTTCTCGAAGACCCGCTGGCGCCGCACTTTTATGATCCCGCGGCGATATCCTCTAGGGTAATGAGCGATTCGCATCGTCACGCCCTCATTCTCGCCGGAGGCCGCGGCACGCGCTTCTGGCCGCGCAGCCGCCGCGCGCGCGCCAAACAGGTGCTCGATTTTCTGGGCGCTGGCACGTTGATCCAGCAAACGGTGGAGCGCCTGGAGCCTGTCGTCGGCGCCGATCACATCTGGGTGCTCACCAACCAGTTGTTGCGCGACGAAATCATACGCCAGCTTCCACAGGTGCCCAAGCGCCAGATCATTGCCGAGCCCGCCGGCCGCAACACGGCGCCCGCCATCGGCTTGGCCGCGCGCATCATGCAGGACGTCGACCCCGACGCCGTGATGGGCGTTTTCCCGTCGGATCAATATGTTGCCAAGCCCGCGCCGTTCCGCCGCCTGCTGAAGGCGGCCTATAAGGTGGCTGGGCAAGGCGAAATGGCGCTGATTGGCATCGCGCCGCGCTGGGCCGAAACCGGCTACGGCTACCTCGAATTTCCAAAAGGCGCCGTTACGCCCGGCAGCCTGGAGCCCGTTCCGGTTGTGCGCTTCCGTGAAAAGCCTGATGCCGCGCAGGCTCAGCAGTTTGTCGATGCTGGCCACTTCGCCTGGAATGCCGGCATCTTCTTCTGGCGCGCCGATGTCTTCTTCGCCGAGCTGTGGAAGCACCAGCCGAAGACCGCCGCGCTGCTGGAGGGCGTGCCCCGGTTCGGCTCGCGCGGCTTTGCACGCGGTTTGGAAGAACTGTTCCCGCAGTGCGAGAACATCTCGGTGGACTACGCCGTGCTCGAAAACGCTAAGGGTGTGGTGGGCTTCGCCGCCGGCGATGTCGGCTGGAGCGACGTCGGCAGCTTCAACGCTGTCTACGAACTGCTCACGCGCGATGCCGACCATAACGCCTCCCGCGGTAAGCTCCTTTCCATCGACGCGCGCGGCAATTACGTC
The DNA here is from genome assembly GCA_964478395.1 of uncultured Candidatus Solibacter sp. Classification (GTDB taxonomy): domain Bacteria; phylum Acidobacteriota; class Terriglobia; order Bryobacterales; family Bryobacteraceae; genus Paludibaculum. The sequence goes on along the minus strand of CAYZIX010000057.1, from coordinate 17,773 downwards.
GATGCGCCAGAAAAGCTCGTCGCTTTGATTGGCGTTGACGATCTTGTCGTGGTCGATACGCCTGACGCTCTTCTGGTGACGCGCCGCGCGCTGGCGCAACGCGTCGGTGAGGCCGTCAAGCTCGTCGAAAAGCACAAGCGCGACGACCTGCTCTAGTGCGCACGCTGCTCCTCTTTCTCGCTTGTTCCATCGCTTCTGCGATCACCGTTGAATACCCGCGCGCGGGCACCGTCTTTCCGCCGCAATTTCCCGCGCCGGAGCTGCTGTGGCGCGACAACGTCGCTTCGGCGCGCGTCTGGAGAATCGAGATCGGCGCGTTGCGCTTTGTGAGCCGTGGCCCGCGCCCGCGGCTGGGCGCGATCGATCCGGATTGCGTTGCGCCCACCAACCGGCCGCCGCGCCTGGAGCCCGAATTCGCCGCGTCGCACGCCTGGCGGCTGGCTGAGGCCGTGTGGCGCAAAATCCAGGCCGTGCCGGACGCGCCCGTGCGCGTCGTCATCACCGGCTACGCCGACGATGCGATGAAGCAGCCCGTCTCGCACGGAGAAACCACTTTCACCACCTCGCGCGACCCCGTCGGCGCGCCCATCTTCTACCGCGATGTGCCGCTGATGCCCACCGAGACCGAGAACGGCTCCATCAAGCCGCTCGCGACCTCCGCTTTGCGCCTGGTGAAATGGCGCTTGCGTGACGTGACGCGCGCGGAGTCGCGAGTCGTGCTCGAAAAGCTGCCCATGTGCGCCAACTGCCATTCCTTCGCACTGAACGGCAAGACCATGGGCCTGGACCTCGATGGCCCACGCAACAATAAGGGTCTCTACACACTCACGCCCATCGAGCCACAAATGCAAATCGGCGGCTCCAACGTCATTCAGTGGGCCACGGCCGAAGGGCCGCTTGTGGGTGGCGTGCGCATCGGCTTCATGAGCCAGGTGTCGCCCGATGGCGCGCATGTCGTCACGGCCATCGACAGCGTCCGCCAGTCCGGCCGCTTTCTGAGCAATTATTACGTCGCCAATTTCAAGGATTACCGCTATTTGCAGGTCTTTTATCCGACGCGCGGTATCCTCGCCTGGTACTCGCGTGAGAGCGGCATCTTGAAACCGCTGCCCGGTGCAGACGATCCACGTTTTGTCCAAGCCAACGCCGTCTGGACGCCCGACGGCAAGGACATCATTTTTGCCCGTGCTGAAGCGCAGGAGCCCAATCCGCCCGCCACGCCCTTGGCGCGCACGGCCAACGACGCCAATGAGCGCCGCGTGCGTTACGATCTCTACCGCATCCCGTTCAACAACGGTCTTGGCGGCGTTGCCGTGCCTGTCGCCGGCGCCTCGGCCAACGGCATGAGCAACTCGTTCCCAAAGGTGAGCCCCGACGGCCGCTGGATCGTCTACGTGCAGGCGCGCAACGGCCTGCTGATGCGCCCCGACAGCCAGCTCTACATCGTGCCCGCCACGGGCGGCACGCCGCGCCGGCTGCGTTCAAACGGGCCGCGCATGAACTCCTGGCATAGCTTCTCGCCCAACGGCCGCTGGCTGGTGTTCAGCTCGAAGTTGCGCTCGCCGTACACGCAACTCTATCTGACGCACATCGACGAGCAGGGCGCCGACAGTCCGGCCGTGCTCATTGAAAACACCACGGCCTCCAACCGCGCGTCGAACATTCCGGAATTCGTGAATACGAGCTATGACAATATGCAATCGCTCGGCGGGCCGGCGATTGAGGCGTACCGCCTGATGGACCGCGCCCTTTACTATCAGCGCACACGCCAGTTCGCCGAAGCCGCGGACCGCTGGCAGCGCTATCTGGAGCTGGCGCCGGACGATGATGTGGCGCACTCCTACCTGGCCGTGGCGTTGGTCGAGCTGGGCCGGCGCGCCGAGGCTCTGCAGCACTTCGCGCGCGCCGCCGAGTTGAAGAAAAAGCGCTAGGCGCGTGCGCGGATACGCCGCAATTCCGGCAAAATGTCGCCCAAATCCACCGGCGCGGAGCCCGGTTGGCCCAGCGCGAAATAGAGCTTGCGGTATAGCGCGAACAGCTCGTCGTAGCGCGCCGCCTCGGCTTCGTCCGGCTCAATCACGTGGAACTCGGGGCAAAGCTTGGCCTGCGCCTCTTCAATTGAGGCAAACGCGCCGGCCGCCATGAAGGCGAAGATGGCCGACCCCAAACTGGTCACCTCGCGCGACGGCACCAGCACGGGCTTGTGGAAGACGTTGGCGTAGACGCGGTTCAGCGCCGGGTTCTTTTGCGGAATGCCGCCGCCGTTGATGACGCGCGCAATCGGCACGCCGTTTTCCGCCATGCGCTCCAGAATAATGCGCGTGTGGAACGCCGTGCCCTCAATCGCCGCGAACAGTTCGTCGGCGGCCGTGGTGGTGAGCGTCCAGCCCAGCGTCACGCCGCCCAGGTCCGGATTCACCAGCACGGTGCGGTCGCCGTTGTCCCACGTCATTCTTAGCAGGCCGGTGGAGCCCGCATGGTAGCTGTCCAGCCCCTTCGAAAGCTCCGCCACCGTGGTGGACGCGCGCCGCGCGATGGCCTCAAAAATATCGCCCACCGCCGACATGCCGGCCTCGATGCCGTAGTAGTCCGGGTGAATCGAGCCCTTCACCACGCCGCACACGCCCGGGATCAGACCCACCTTCTTCGCGATGGCCATCATGCACGTGGATGTGCCGACGACATTCACCACGTCGCCTTCCTTGATGCCTGCTCCGATGGCGTCCCAGTGCGCGTCAAACGCGCCCACCGGCACCGGAATACCGGCCTTCAGGCCCAACTTCGCGGCCCATTCGGCCGACAGGTGGCCGGCAATCTGATTCGACGTCTCGTAGCGGCCCGCCAGCTTGGCCCGCACGCCGGCCAGCAGCGGATCCACTCCGGCCAGAAACTCCTCGCCCGGCAGCCCGCCCAGGTCGGCGTTCCACATCCACTTGTGGCCCATCGCGCAGATTGACCGCGGCGCTTGTGCCGGGTCCGTGATGCCGCACAGCACCGCGGCCACCAGGTCGCAGTGTTCCATCGCCGTCACCATCTCGCCGCGGCGCTCGGGATTGTGGCGCAGCCAGTGCAGCAGCTTCGAAAAGCCCCATTCGGACGAGTACACGCCGCCGCACCAGTTCAGCGCTTCAAAGCGCGTCTTGCGGCCATAGGCGGTAATCTCGGCGGCCTCGCCCTTGGCGCGGTGGTCGCACCACAGGTAGTAATCGTCCAGCGGCGTCAGGCCCGCGCCCAGCGGGATCACGGTGGAGCCGGTCGTATCCAGCGCAATCGCTTCCACCTTGGAGCCGTCGGCGCCCGCGGCTTTCAACGCGGCCTGCGTGGCCTGTGCAAGCGCCTGCATGTGATCGGCGTGGCTCTGCGTGGCGTGGTCCGGATCCTCGCGGCGGCGCTTCACGGCGTATTCTGCCGACGCGGCGCCAATGCGCCCCTGGTCGCTGGAAAAGATCGAAACCCGCACGCTCTGCGTGCCAAAATCAACGCCCGCTACGATGGCCATTCAAAAGACTCCTTTCACCCTCACGGCATCTTATCGCATATGCTGGAGCAAGGAGCTCCCCGTCAATGCTGATACCCGAACTGCGCGCCGAAGTGCTCGCGGCGAATCTCGAAATCGTCCGCCACGGTCTGGTCCTCTATACCTTCGGCAATGCAAGCGGTTACTCGCCTGAACATGGCCTGGTGGCCATTAAGCCCAGCGGCGTGCCGTTCGAAAAGCTGCGGCCCGAGGACATGGTCGTGACCGACCTCTCCGGCAAGATCGTTGAAGGCACGCTCCGCCCGTCGTCCGATCTCGACACGCATCTCGAAATCTACCGCCATTTCCCCGGCGTGGGCGGCGTGGTGCACACGCATTCCGGCCACGCCACGGCCTTCGCGCAGGCATTGCAAGAGATCCCGTGCTTCGGCACCACGCATGCCGACTATTTTTATGGGCCTGTGCCCGTCACCGCGCCACTGTCGAAAGCGGAGATCGATAACGACTATGAGCTGAACACCGGCAAGGCCATTGTCCGGCGTTTTGAAGGCATCGATCCGCTCACGCGCCCCGGCGTGCTGGTGGCCTCGCATGGACCGTTCGCCTGGGGCGACACGCCCGCCAAGGCCGCCATGCACGCGGTGTTGATGGAAGAGATTGCGCGTATTGCGTCTATTACTCTGTCGATCAACGCCAGCGCGCAGCCCATTCCGCAGACGCTGCACGACCAGCACTTTCTGCGCAAGCACGGCCCCGGCGCGCGTTACGGTCAGGCCTGATTACTTCGCCGTCGCGGCGTGAATGCGCGCGGCCCAGCCGCCGCCCGGCGCCAGCCGCAATTTCAGCTTCGTCGTTGCTGTTACAGCCGATACAGTTCGCTTGTAGTCCGACGCCATCATGCCTGCGTTGATGCCATCCTGGTAGGACGTCATTGTAAACGCGCCCTTGGGCAGGAACGAGAGATCGATCTCCACGTCGCGCCCGGTCCAGTCGTTCATCGCACCGACGTACCAGTCCGCGCCCTTGCGCCGCGCCACCACCACATAGTCGCCGATGCGTGCTTCCAGCGTCTTCGTCTCGTCCCAGGTACTCGGCACTTTCGCGATGAACTCCATCATCTCGGGCTCGCGCAGGTAGTTCGACGGCGAATCGGCCAGCATCTGCAACGGGCTCTCGTACACCACGTACATGCCCAACTGGTGGCAGCGTGTACCCAGGCTCATCGGACGGTCGAAGATCGGCGCAAAGCTCTTGCGCGTGGCATTCAGCATGGCGCCCGGCGTGAAATCCATCGGGCCCAGGAACATGCGCGTGAACGGTATCGTCACGTTGTGCTCCGGCTCGGTGTCCGCGCTCCACTTGCTCCACTCCAGCCCCTGCACGCCTTCGGTGCTGATCAGATTCGGCCATGTCCGCGTCAGCAGCGCCGGCCGCTGCGCGCCGTGATAGTCCACCAGCATCTTGCGCTTGGCGCACTCTTCGCTCAGCCGGTAGTAGAACTGCATGAACTTCTGGTCGTCCCTCTGCATGAAGTCGACCTTGATGCCCTTCACGCCCCACTTCTGATACTGGTCCAGCGCCTCAATCATCTTGTCGTCGAGCGTCTTGGCCACCACCCACAGAATCAGCCCCACCCGCTTCTGCTTGGCGTAGGCGCTCAGCTCGGCCATGTTGATCTCCGGCACCACGTCCAGCACGTCGCCCAGCTTGTACCAGCCCTCGTCCAGGACAACGTACTCCAGCCCGTATTTCGCCGCGAAATCGATGTAATACTTGTAGGTCTTTGTGTTGACCCCGGCCACAAAATCCACGCCGTACAGGTTGTTCGCGTTCCACCAGTCCCAGGCCACCTTGCCGGGACGGATCCACGACGTGTCGGTGAGCGTGGTCGGCTTTGCCAGCAGGTAGACCAGCGGATTCGTAATCAGGTCGCCGTCCTTCTCGGCCACGGCCAGCAGGCGCCAGGGGTATGTGCGCGTGCCGGCGGTCTCGGCGATGTAGCCGGCGCGCTCGGTTACCTTGAAATTGCGATCCTTGTCGAGCTCTTCCTTCAGCGGATAACCGGGGAAGCGCCCGTGCAGCCCGGCGCCGGCCGTGCCACCCAGCCACAGGCCCGGATAATCTTCAATGCCGGACTCGGCCACGGCAATCTTGCAGATGCCGGCGTCCACCACCGCGGGCAGCGTCGCAATGGCCTGCGCGTCAATCGACGAGAGCTTCACCGGTTTGTACTTGCGCTCGTTATGCGACATGAAGCTCTCTTCGCGCGGGTAGAACACGGTGTAGTCGTCCGCAAAGCGCAGGTTCACCTCTTCGTCCTGCACCTTCACCTTTTGCGGCGCCAGCTTCGTCTCCAGCCGGTACGCCACGCCTTCGTTGTAGGCGCGGAACGTCACCGTGAGGCCGTCCGCCAGTTCCAGCCGCAGTTCGTTATAGCGGTCGGTGAACTGCGCGGCCTTTTGCCGCACGACGGGCTTTACAATCCGGTCCACGCTGGCGCGCTTGGCGTCGCGGATCTTTGGATTCACGCCCAGTTGAGCGCTGTCGAGCGTCAACGACAGTGAGCTGTCGCTCACCACCTTCGTGCCACGCACGGCGACATCGAAGCGCACCTTGTCCGTGGCGCGCACGGTCACCTCAATGCGCTTGTCCGGAGACAGCAATGTTTCAGTGTTCTGTGCGAAGAGAAGGGAAGAAAGCAGGACGGACGGCGCGAGCGCGTAGCGGAACATGGCAGGGACACCTTTCACAAACGGTGTGTGGTGGGCGGTGCGGGTCTCGAACCTGCGACCTCGTGCTTGTAAGGCACGCGCTCTAACCAACTGAGCTAACCGCCCACAGCTACCTCTTGAGTTTAGCCTGACTTTAGTTGCCGACGTAACGCGCATATAGCGTACGCGCCACCGCCGGGTCCTGTGTCCCCTTGATTATCGCCCTTCCGTCCGGAAATACCGTCAGCTCATGCGGTGGTAATTCGAAGCGTAGCGCGAAGCCATTTGTGCGTACCTCGCCCAGCGGACGCAGCCGCTCGGCCAGCGCTTCCAGATCCAAATTGCGCCGGCTGTCGTGGATCTGCACCGCATTGCGCCCGCACAGGCTGATAGGCGTGCGCGTCGCTCCGTGCAGGTGCCGGCAGGCGCGTGTGGCGCAGGCCCGGCATTCGGGGTCCGGCTTCGGCATCGCTATTTGGCGAGTCACGCCGCTCCAGGCGTCGAAAGTGGTGATGCGCGCCTCCACCTCCTGCCCGCACAGCAGCCGTAACGCTAGCGACGTCTGCCACGACGCCACCAGCGAGGTGATGGTGTTGACGACGCCCGCCGTCTCGCATGTCGGCTGCGGCCCGGTGGGTGGTTCCGGGTAGACGCATTCAAAGCACGCCGTGCGGCCCGGCAGTACCGGCATCACCAGCCCGTAGGAGCCCACCGCGCCGCCGTAGATCCATGGCGTCTGGCGGTCCACCGCGTAATCGTTCACCAGGTAGCGCGTATCGAAGTTGTCGGTGCCGTCCAGGATCAGGTCGGCGCCGTCCAGCAGTTCTTCAATGTTGTCGGCTACCAGGTCCGCCACCAGCGGGCGCGTCTCGATGCTTGAGTTGATCCGCGCAATCGCGCGCGCCGCCGCCGCCGCCTTGGGCATGGCTTCGCGCGCGTCGGCTTCGTCGTACAGCCATTGCCGTTGCAGATTGCTCAGCTCGACGTAATCCCGGTCCAGCAGCAGCAAGCGCCCCACTCCGGCGCGAGCCAGCGCTCCGGCCTGAAAAGAACCGAGCGCGCCGCAGCCCACCACGGCTACGGTCGAATGCGCCAGGCGCCGCTGGCCATCCTCTCCGATGCCCGTGAAGCGGGTCTGCCGACTGTATCGGTCGTCCATTCTCTCCGATCGTACCAAGTGGGACTGTTAAGATGACAGACAGTGAACGGCCTACGAATTGCCGTAGCGCTACTGGTGTGCCTGCCGGGCTATGCTCCGCTATCGGGCGCTCAAGGGCCCCTCGCGTCTTTTTACGGCAAGCCCATCGCCGGCATTGTCTTTCAGCCGGAAACTCAGCCACTTGAGCCGCCCCAACTGGCGCTCTCGTTACGGCTGCATGTGGGCGATGTGCTCGATGAAGCCGCGCTCGGCGCCTCCATCGAAAGCCTCTGGGCCACCGGCCGCTACGCCGACATCGTCGTCCAGGCCGAGGCCGTGCCGTCGGGCGTGCTGCTGCGCTTCGTCACCCGTCCGGCCTACTTCATTGGCGACGTCAGCGTGGAAGGCGTGCCGGAACCGCCCGGCGCTGCACAACTGGCGTCGGCCACCAAGCTGAATTTGGGCGAGCCGTTCGAAGAGGATGCTCTGCCGGGCGCTGTTGCCAACATCGAGTCGTTGCTACGCGCCAACGGCTTCTACGCGCCGCACATCCAGACCGATACCGTTCAGGTGGCCCGCACCGAAGAGATGCACATCCGCTTGCTGGTGGATCCGGGCCCTCGCGCGCGCTTCACCACGCCGGTTTTCCAAGGGGCGCTCGCCTTCTCGCCGGCGCGGCTCATGCACCTGTCCGGCTGGCAGCGCCTGCGTGGCCTGCGCGGCTGGCAGGAGGTGAACGCCGCCCGCGTGCAGCGTGGTCTGGAACGCATCCAGGGCGCGTACCTCAAGAGCGGCTACTTGATGGCTACCGTGCGTCTGGCGCCGCTCACTCCGCAGCCCGGCAACACCACCGTGCAGCCGGTTTTTACCATCGAGTCGGGCCCGCGCGTCCGCGTCCACACCACCGGCGTGAAGGTCGGGTCCGGTGAATTGCGCCGCCTGATCCCCATCTACGAGGAACGCACCGTCGACCGCGAACTGCTCATCGAGGGTGCGCGTAACCTGGCCAGCCGCTTCCACACGCTCGGCTACTTCGACGCTAAGGTGACCTATTCGATGAACGAGGCCGCTGCCTCTGGTGAGCGCGCCATCACCTTCGACGTCAATCGCGGACCGCGTTACAAGCTGGCCGCCGTGGTCGTCAACGGCAACCGGTATTTCGATCGTTCCACCATCAATGAACGCCTCGGCATCATTCCGGCGCGCTTCCCGCGTTACCGCCGCGGCCGCTTCAGCCCGGATCTGCTTGAACAGGATCAGTCGTCCATCGAGAGCCTGTACCGCTCCAACGGCTTCCGCGATGTCGTTGTCAAAACGAAGGTGGAGCGCAACTGGAAAGGCCGCGCCACCGACATTGCCGCGCACATTGACATCACTGAAGGCCCGCAGTGGGTAGTCACCGCCGTCGATTTGACCGGCGTCGATCTCAAGTTGCTCGACACGCTTCGCCGCCTGCTCAGCCAGTCCCCCGGCCAGCCGTATTCACTCGCGGCCGTCGCCGCCGATCGCGACGCCGTGTTGAGCTGGTACTTCAATAACGGTTATCCGGAAGCTTCTTTCGACGCGCGCTTGAAGGCCGACGCCGCCACGCACCGGGTCGAGCTCACGTACGCCATCGTTGAAGGCCGCCGCAACTTTGTGCGTGAAGTGTTGCTCGGCGGGCTGAAGACCACACGCCCCGATCTTGCTACCAGCCGCATTGTTGTGCGCCCCGGGGAGCCGCTTTCACAGAGCGGCGTCGTCGAATCGCAGCGCCGTCTTTACGATCTCGGCATCTTCGCCAAGGTCGACGTCGCCACCCAGAACCCGGAGGGGCGTGAGCGCGACAAGTACGTTCTGATGCAAGCTGAGGAGGCGCGCCGCTACTCCATGACCTTCGGTTTCGGCGCCGAGATGGGCCGCATCGGTGGTGGTAACAGTTTCGATTCGCCGGCCGGTAACGCCGGCTTTGCCCCGCGCGGCCAGGTTGGCATCACGCGATCGAATATCTTCGGACTGGCTCACACCGCCAGCGCCACCGTGCGCGCGTCCAACATTCAGCAGCGGCTTGTGCTCAGCTATCTCGCGCCGCAGTTTCTCGGCCACGATAACACCAGCCTCACCTTCAGCTCGCTAATCGACCGCTCGCGCGACGTCCGCACCTTTACCTCCAAGCGCGTGGAGAGCTCCATCCAGATCGGCCATCGCCTGAGCCGCACCGTCGAGCTTCAGATTCGCGGCACCTCGCGGTTCGTCTCCATCGATCAGGGTTCGCTCATCATCGACCCGGCGCTGATTCCCGTTTACTCGCGCCCGGTGAAGACCATCGCCGTGTCCGGGTCCATCGTCCAGGACCGCCGGGACGATCCGGCGCAGACTCACTCCGGCTACCAGAACACGTTCGACTTTGGTTTTGCGCCGCAGTTTTCAAAGACGTCCACTCACTACACGCGCATGATCGCGCGCAACTCCACCTATCATCCGCTCAGCCGGGAAACGGTGTTTGCGCGCTCCATCAGCTTCGGCCATCTCTACAACCTCAGCCAAAACGCCATGCCACTGCCCGAGAACTTCTATTCCGGCGGCGCCTCCACGCACCGCGGTTTCCCGGACAACCAGGCCGGCCCGCGCGACTTGATCACGGGTTTTCCCATCGGTGGCGAGGCGTTTCTTTTCATGCAGCACGAACTGCGTTTTCCGCTCATTGGTTCAACCATCGGCGGCGTCCTGTTTCACGACATGGGTAATGTCTATTCGACGCTCGACAACCTCAGCTTCCGTTTCCGCCAGCACAATCAGCAGGACTTCGACTATATGGTGCAGGCCGCCGGCTTTGGTGTCCGCGTCAAGACGCCCGTCGGCCCCATGCGCCTGGACCTCGCGTTTTCGCCCAATACCCCGCGTTTCGTCGGTTACGAGGGCACCCGCGAGGAGCTCTACGCAGGCCAGGGCAGATACAACGTGCCACAACGCGTCAGCCGTTTCCAGTGGCACTTCTCCATCGGCCAGACGTTTTAACGTATGAGGACGATTTCTCTACGCGCGTTGCTTCTCTCCTGGGCCATGTTGGTCGGCGCCCAGCAGCCCGCTGTGATCGACCGCGTCGCCGTCTCGCTCGGCCGCCAGGTGATCACCTTGAGTGCGGTGCGCCGCCAACTTCGTATGGAAGCGCTCGCCTCCGGTAAGCCGCTCGACGATACGCTTGCCGGCCGCCGCGCCGCCGCCGGGCGCCTGATCGATCAGGCCATCTTTGAGCGTGAGATCCAACTCGGCAACTTCGCTCCGCCTGCGCTGGCTGAGGCCGATGCGCAGATCGACGATTACATCAAGCAGCGTGGCATCACGCGGGCGGCGCTGGCCGCCGAAATCGCGCGTTTCGGTTTTACCGAAGACGACTTCCGCCACAGCATTCAGTGGCGCCTGCATGTTGAGCGTTTTATCGACTTCCGTTTTGCCGCCGGCACGCAAGTGTCCGCTGACGAAATCGAAACCTACTACCGCAACGAGTTCATCCCGCAGTGGAAGGGCCCCGGCGCGGTGCCCGCGCTCGACGCCGTGCGCTCGTCGATTGATCGCCTCCTCAGTGTCCGCAAGACCGACGCCGTTATGCAGCAGTGGCTCGATCGCCAGCGCGCCACTCTGCACCCGCACCTGTTTGAGGAGGCGCTCGACCATCCGGAGGCGCAGCCGTGAAGCGCCGCCTGCTCTGGTTGGCCGTGCCTGTACTGCTCATCGGCGCCATCGCGATGGTGATCGATAGCGCATGGCTGCGTGATCAGCTACGCACCCGCATCATCGCCGCCGTCAACCGCGCCACCGGCGGCCGCGCCGAGCTTTCTGACCTCGACTTCAGCTTGCTGCGAATGAGCGCTACCGCCAGCGGGTTTACCCTGCACGGCCGTGAACACGCCGGCCAGGCTCCTCTGTTTGAAGCCGCCCGCGTCGGCGTGTCGGTCGAGTGGCTGAACTGGTTTTCGCCACGCCTGCGTCTGGCCGCGGTGGATGTTGCGCGCCCGCGCTTCCGCATGTACGTCTATCCGGACGGCTCCACCAACCTGCCTTCGCCCCAGCCGCTTCGTCCACGCGGCGATTTCATCGAGACTCTGTTGAACGCCCGTATCGGCACGCTCACGCTCACCGGTGGTCAGTTTGTTTACGACTCGCGCGTCATCCCATTTTCCTTGCGCGCCGAGGATGTCCAGGCCAATTTGACGTACGATGCCCGCCAGCCCTCCTACCGTGCCGGCCTCTCTGCCGGCGCCGTGCATTTGCCCGGCCGGCTCCATCCGTCCGTCATCGCTAGTGTTGTGCTGGAGCACGGCCGTGTGCGCGTCGAGCGCGGCCAGGTGCGCCTTGGCGAGAGTCACGCCGAATTTTCCGGTTCCATCGAAGACGTGCTCCATCCGCGTATCCGCTTCGACTATCGCGCCGCCGCGCTGTTGCGTGACATCGAAGTCAGTCCCGTGCGCGAAGGCTTCGCTACCGCCGCCGGCGTGTTTACTTATTCCGCAGGCCCGGGGCTGCGCCTGGATGGCCGCCTGCACGCTGAACAGCTCGCCTACGCCATCCATGGTTTCCACTTCCGCCGCGTCGCGGCCGACGCCGATTACGTTCTTACGCCGGCGCGGCTGGCGCTCGCGCGCATCCGCATGCGCAGCCCCTATGGCGACTGGGCCGGCGAGGGCGATCTGCGCGATTGGCGCGACTTCTCGCTTGCCGGCCGCGTTACGCGCGGCCCGCTTGCAAAGCTTCAGGCGATGTTCGTCGAGCGCCCTCATCCATGGGACGCCGGCGTTACGGGCCCGCTTTCACTCACCGGCCAGCTTTATGCTTCCGGCGCCGCCAATCTGCGCGCCGAAGCGCGCCTGCACGTCGAGCCTTCCGAAGGCCAGTTGCCCATGCGCGGAGAGCTGAATGTTCTGTGGCGCCAGGACTGCGCCTGCGTCGATTTCGGCACTTCCACGCTCTCGACGCCCACTGCCTCACTCACTTTTCACGGTGTGCTGGGCCAGCATCTTGAAGCCGAGCTCTCCTCTACGAATCTTGAGGAGCTCTCGCCGCTTATCGCGCTCGCCGCTGGCCGGAACGAGGTGCGCCTGCCGCTGACGCTCGATCATGGCCGCGCGCATGTGGCCGCCGTTGTCAACGGGCCGCTCGTGAACCCCGATATCCGTGGCAGCGTGCAGCTCGATAGCGTCGTGTATTCGTCCGTGCGCTACGACCGTGTCACGGCCGCCGTGCATCTCACTTCCACGCAGCTTGAAATCGCCGACCTCGTCTCCACCCATAATGCCGGGCGCACCTTGGGTAACTTGAAACTCGCGCTCGATGCCTGGCAACCCGTGCCTGCCAGCGCGCTCGACGCGGACGTCACCATTGAACGCGGCGATGTCGCGCGCCTGGCTCGTCTTTTGGGCGCTGACCTGCCCGTCAGCGGCTCCATTGAGGTGCGCGCCCGGCTGAACGGCACGCTCGGCGCACCCGCCGGCGCGTTGCACTGGACCATCTCCGGCGGCAGCTTTTCGACAGAGCGCTTTGAGCACCTCGCCGGTGACCTGAATCTCTCGCCGGACGGCTTGTTGAACGGCTCGCTCACCGCCGACCACGCCCGTCTTTCGCTCTCCGGCCAATGGCGGCATCCAACCGGCGACCTCGCCAACGGCACGCTGGACCTTCGCGCCGCGCTGGCCGCGCTTCCTTTGGCTGAGATTGAGGCGTTGCAAAGCGCCCGTCCGGGTCTGTCCGGCGAACTCCAGGGCGACGTTCGCGCCGTTGTTGTGCTCACCGGAGCCAGCGTCGCGCTGCGCTCGCTGGATGGTACTCTGCACGCCGCCGGCGTGCACCTGGGCTCCCGCAATCTGGGCGCGTTGAACGTGCGTGGTGAATCCAAGGCCGGTACGCTCACCGTGCAAGCCACTCTTGCCGTGCCGCAGGGTGTTATTCAAGGCGATGCGCGCATCCGTTTGGCGGGCAACTTTCCGGCCGAGGGCCGCGTGCATCTGCCGCGTCTCACCTTCGGTTTGTTGCACGACCTCTTCGCCGACCCCGGCGCCGAGCCCTGGCCTGTCCGCGGCTTCCTCGATGGCGAGGCCACCTGGAGCGGCCCGCTCGCCGACCCGCATCACATCTTTGCGCGTCTCACCGTCGCCAGCCTGCAAGTGCGTCCGCGCCAGCAGGATCTGCTTGAAAACCAGGTCGACACCAGTGAATTGGCGCTGCGCAATTCCGTGCCGCTCATCTTCGAGCTGGCGAACGGCGTCGCTCGTGTCCGTCAGGCCAAGTTCACTGCGTTGGAAACGGACCTCACGCTCACTGGCAGTTACACGCCCGGCGCACGCTCGCCCTGGGCCATCGACATCGACGGTAAGGCCAACCTCGCCGTGCTCGGCTCGTTTTATAAGGATCTGCTCGCCTCCGGCTCAGCCGGCATCCGCGCCGCGCTGCGTGGTGAGGCCGCCAGTCCGCGCATCACCGGGCGCATGACCATCTCGAATGCGTCGTTCTACCTCAAGGACCTGCCGAATGGCATTGAACAGGCCGAAGGCACAATTCTTTTTGATCAGAACCGCGCCAACATCGAACGCTTTGAAGGCCGCACCGGCGCTGGTACTTTCCGCCTCGGCGGCTTCGTCGGCTTCCATGCCGACGAGCTCATCTATCGCCTCCAGGCCCAGGCCTCTAGCGTGCGCGTGCGCTATCCCGAAGGCGTCAGCACCACGTTGAACGCCGATATCTCGCTCACCGGCTCCACGCGCCGCGCCCTGCTGGCCGGCACCATCACGGTCGAGCGCTCCGGCTTCAACGTCAGTTCAGATCTCGCCAGTCTGGTCGGCTCCACCGGCAATCCCATTCCCACCGCGGCCACGCAGAACGAGTTCTTACGCAATCTTCAGTTCGACATCCGCGTCCGCACGTCGCCCGACGCCGTCTTCCTCTCCTCCTATACCAGCGGCGTGCAGACCGAGGCCGATCTGCGTCTGCGCGGCAGCCCCGCCAAGCCCATCCTCATCGGCTCCATCAAGGCCAATCAGGGCCAGGTGAACTTCCTCGGCAACCGCTACACCATCTCGCGTGGTGAGGTGCTGTTCTACAACACCGCCGTCGTTCAGCCGCAGATCGATCTGGATCTGGAGACGCGCCTGCGCGGCATCACCGTCTACCTCAACATCGCCGGCCCACTCAGCCGCATCAACGTGAACTACCGCTCGGACCCGCCTTTGCAGTCGTCCGAGATCCTCGCCCTGCTCACCGTCGGCCGCGCGCCGTCCACCACTACGACGTCCATCGTTACCTCCGACCGCATCCGCACGCAGACCGAGATGGAAAACTCCGCGGCCACCAATACGCTGCTCGGCGGCGCGCTCAGTTCCGCGTTAAGCCGCCGCGCCGAGCGTCTGTTCGGCGCCAGCCGTATCCGTATCGACCCGTCGGCCACCGGTGTCGACAACCTGCCCAGCGCGCGTTTGAGCATCGAACAGTCCATCTCGCGCGACATCACGCTCACCTACATCACCAACCTCAACCGTTCGCAGCAACAGGTGGTGCAGTTGGAGTGGGATCTCAATCGTCAGTGGTCTCTCATCGCCATCAAGGACGAGAACGGCACCTTCGCCGTCGACTTCCTGTTCCGCCGGAGATTTAACTAACCATGCGTCTGCGCGCCAAGCACGACAAGCTTAAAATCGAGCACAGCATCATCGATGGTCTGCGCCCGGTGCTGGAGCGCCTGCTCGAAAACGGCGAGATCCGCTCCATCATTCCGGGCGTCATCCGGCCGGTGCGCGACGCGCGCGGCGAAGTGAAAATCCGAATCACCGTGCCGGTGCAAAACGGCTGGAAGGCCATCGCGCTGGCGGCCGGCGCGCGCCAGGAGCTCTTCATCTCCACCACGCTCAGCCAGGAGCAGTTGGAGCAGTTGATCCACGTCGCGCTTTTGACATAATTGGGCACATGAATCGCCGGACATTTCTTGAAACGCCGCTGGCCGCCGCCGCCGTGCAAGCCGCTCAGCCCGCCGCCGGAGAGCCTGGTGCCCAACGCCTCTCGCTCGATGCCCTACACCGCTGGGAGGCCCTCGGCTACGGCATGTTCATCCACTTCGGCATGAGTACCTATGATGGTGAGGAGTTCTCGCGCGGCGAC
Organism: uncultured Candidatus Solibacter sp.; assembly: GCA_964478395.1. Classification (GTDB taxonomy): domain Bacteria; phylum Acidobacteriota; class Terriglobia; order Bryobacterales; family Bryobacteraceae; genus Paludibaculum. Next base: position 2,325 of record CAYZIX010000057.1, on the reverse strand, counting down.
AAGCCGTCCACGCTCTACAACCCCACGCACCTCGATGTCGATCAGTGGGTCAGCGTCGCGCGCGACGCCGGCATGAAATACGCCGTGCTCACTACCAAGCACGTTGCCGGCCACTGTCTCTGGCCCACCCGCAAGAACGATTATCACGTCGGCACTAGTTCGAACAAAACGGACGTGGTCGCGGCCTTCGTTAAGGCCTGCGAGCGCCGCGGCGTCATGCCCGGCTTCTACTATTGCTCCTGGGACAATCACAACCGCTTCGGCTCGCTCACGCCATCCGACCTTGGGCCTCTGCGCCAGGCCGGTGGCACTTATAACTCCACGCTGCCGCCGGCATACGTCACGCGCGAATACGAGGATTTCCAGCTCGCCCAGCTAGAGGAACTGCTCACCGGCTACGGCAAGATCGGCGAGGTCTGGATCGACATCCCGGCCGTTCTAACCATGGACTACCGTGCGCGCCTCTATCATCAAATTGCGAAGTGGCAGCCGCAAACCGTCATCATGATGAACCACGGCGTCGGCGACGGCTCCGTGATGAACGGCGGCAAGGTGTGGCCCACTGATTTGCTGGCGATTGAACGTTTCCTGCCTAACTCCGGCACCGCGCACGTGTGCTGGCGCACCGTGCTCGGCAAGCGCCACTACATCCCGGGCGAGGTCTGTGATCCCATCGGTAAGGATTGGTTCTGGGCCGAGGGCGATCGTCCTCGTTCCGACGCCGAACTGCTCGGCATGTATCTGGTCAGCCGTTCGCGCCACACCAATCTGTTGCTCGACGTGCCGCCCGATCGCACCGGCGTCATCCCGCAATTCCACGTCGACGCCCTGCGCCGCCTGCGCGCCAATATTGACAAACTGGGCTTCTAGGCCGCGTCGCGGACATCAACCACAAGTTGCTTGCCCAACACGCGAAAGGCTCTTTCAATCAGCTCCAGCCGCGACTGGTGCGTGAGGGAAAACAGCCGGTCCATCACCGTCTTTTGCAGCCCCAGACGCCGCGCCAGCGCGGCTTTCGGCAGGCCGGACTTCAACCACGTGTTGTAGAGTTCGGCCTTCACCGATGCCAGGGCCGGTAATACCACCACGCGCGCGCCGCGCCGTGGCGTTGGCGCGGGGATAGGCTTGCTGTGGCGGACATAGTAGGCAAGTACGCTCAACGCGCAATCCTGCGCCATGCTCTCGGCCTCTTCGAGCGTTTCACCCTGTGTCACAGCTTCCGGCAGATCCGGAAAGGTCACCGTGTAGCTGCCGCTTTTTTCGTCTTCTTCGAACACCGCCGGATAGTTCAGCATGGCCGTTCTCGCATTTCGTAAGCCCAGCTTCCGCAGAAGGCTGCGGACCAAACAAATACTCTGTGTGGGTATCGTTCTGAGGTCGCCGCCTAATATGCTGGCTATTCCACTCGCCAATTCATATGTGTTGACAATAGCTTCGGTAATGTCCTTTGCCGAGGCCAGTTGGCTTAACCAGAAGTGGAAAGTTTCCATGCCCTGGTATTGCCAGTTGCCATTTGAACAACTGCGTTAGCAGGCACGACATGGACATCCACAGTGCAATTATCAATCGTGCAATCAGGCACATCCGTCGAACTCTGGCGGATGTGCCTGTCTTGGCTTTCCCTTACGCCGCCGGCGCCGTGTGCGTCTCCAGAAACGCCCGCACCCGCCGCGCCGCCTCCATCAGGTTCTCCAGCGAATTCGCGTAGCTGAAGCGCAGATATCCTTCGCCATACGCGCCAAACGCCGTGCCGCTCAGCGACGCCACGCCCGCCTCGTTCAGCAGCGCGTCGGCCAGCGGCTTCGACTTCCAACCAGTGCCTTCAATGTTCGGGAAGGCGTAGAACGCGCCCTCCGGCACGACGCAACGGAAGCCCGGCAGCGTGTTCAGTTCGGCCACGAACGCGTCGCGCCGCCGCCGGAACTCGGCCACCATCTTACGCGACGGTTCCTGTGAGCCGCGCAGCGCCGCAATGCAGGCGCGCTGCGAAAAGCTGGCCGTGCAGGAGTTCGAGTTCACCATCAGCAGGTTCACGGCCTCCACCAGCTTGGGTGGCATCACGCCGTAGCCCAACCGCCAGCCGGTCATCGCATAGGTCTTCGAAAAACCGTCCAGGATGATGGTCTTGTCGAGCATGCCCGGGTACGTCGCAATCGAACGTGGCGCCGGGCCGTAGGTCACCTGCGAATAGATTTCGTCCGACAATACCACCACGTCGCGATCGGCTAGAAGCCTGGCGATTTCAGCAATGTCCGCGTCTGGAATCACACCGCCGGTCGGGTTGGCGGGCGAGTTCAGGATGACCAGCCGCGTGCGGTCGTTCAA
>CAYZIX010000056.1:0-26484 GCA_964478395.1 uncultured Candidatus Solibacter sp. | reverse complement strand
ATTACGACGGCTTCGATCTTGGTATCGAGTACAAGAGCACGCCTTTCTGGCAAGGCGCTCACGAGATGCACCGCTTGTTGAATCCTGGTGCTCCACGCAGTGGTTTTCTGTGGTCCAACCTCGTGAAGTTTGCGCCAGTAAAACATAGATTACATGTAGACATCGAGCAGTTGGATTGCGAATTGGGTTTGTTGTCGGGCGAAATCAGAATCGTCCAACCCCAGGTTGTAGTCTTCTTTACCGGCCCGTATTACGATGGGCGTCTGGACTCATGCTTCCCAGGAGTGCGCCGGTCGGATCTGGCGAGAGGCCTGGCACGTCTGACGCACCCGTCGTTGCCGTTCCACAGCTATCGCACCTATCATCCCGGCTATCTACGGCGGTCGCGCAAATGGGCGTTGCTAAGTGAATTGGCAGCTCAGGTAACCGGGCCTTGTTCCTAGCCACCCGCCCCGAACACGGACCGCACCTCGGCGAGGAACTTCCGCACCTTCTCGTGCGGGTCGCCGGCGCCGAGCGTTTCGATCGGCAGGAATCCGCGGTAGCCGGCCTTCTCGATAATCGCCTTCACGCGCCGCAGATCGGTTGGCGTCTCTTTGCCGTAGACGCCGACGTTCTCCTTCAACTGCCAGGAGAACGCGTAGGGCACCAGCTTTTCGATCTCCGGATACGGGTCGGCTTGGCGAAGGCTGCCGATGTCGAGCAGCACGCCGAACCATGGGTGATTCACGCGCTCCACCACGCGGAGCGTCTCGTCGGCGGTTTTGAGGAAGTCGTTGTGATGTTGCAGGCCCAGCAAGACGCCGTGTTTTTGCCCGTAATCGGCGCATTCCTGGAAGGCGGGGATCATCCATTCGAGCACTTGGTCAAACGTTTTGCCTTCCGGCGCCTTGGGCCCGCTGAAAACGCGGAGGATGGACGCGCCCAGCTTCTCCGCCACCTCAATCCAGTTCTTAACGAGGTCGATGTCGGTCCGGCCCGGCGAGGTAAAGTCGTTGCGCACGCCGGTGCCGTGGATGGTCACGCCATTGAGGAATGCTTCGCGCTTCAACGCGTAAATGTAATCGTCAGTGGGAACTTTGGGGTAGCCGGGAAAGTAGTAGCCGGTGGCGTCCAGCGCGTCGATGCCGTTCTGGGCGCAGTAGCGGACCAGGCCGGAAAGCGTCATCGAGCCGTCGCGCAGCGGTTGGTTGAACGAGTAGGCGTTCAGGGCAACACGCAGATGAGTACCCGCCAGGCGCGCCACGGGCGGCGGCGCAGCCAGGGCCGCGGGCGTGGCCAGCCACATTCGGCGCGTCAGCTTTGGCACCATGACATGAGGAGTGTATCAGACAGATGGCCCGGCGGCTCTTTTACTGTTCAGATGTGCACGACGGCAAAGCATGGTTGCATGGCGACGTGGCGCAGCACCTGCGCAAGGTGCTGCGCGGTGAGCGCGGCCAGAAATACGACATCTCCACCGGCGAGGCCGTCTACCTGGCCGAGTTGACCGATTTCGGCCGCGACGAGGTGGAGTTCACCTTGCTGGAAGAGCTGCTGGTGGTGCAGCCGGCCGTGCGCATTCATGTGCTGGCGGCGCTCATCAAGTTCGATCACTTCGAGTGGATGCTCGAAAAGGCTACCGAACTGGGTGTGGAGCGCATCACGCCGGTTTATTCACTGCGTGTCGAAAAAGGTCTGGATGTGGCCGCGAAAAAGCGCACGGAGCGCTGGACGCGCATCCTGGCTGAAGCCGGCCAGCAGTCGCGCCGGCTGTCGCCGCCTGCGCTGGGCGAACCGGTGAAGCTAGCCGAGGCGTTGGCGGAGCAGGCCGGCCAGCGTCTCTGGCTGGAAGAACAGCCCGGTGCGCCGCCCATCTTGCGCGAACTGCGGACGGACTGCGAAACCGTGGCGCTGCTCTGTGGTCCGGAAGGTGGTTGGGATGAGCGGGAGCGTCAGTCAGCCGCCGAGGCCGGCTGGCAGGCTGTCTCGCTGGGCAACTCCATTTTGCGTGCCGAGACCGCGGCGTTGGCGGCGGTCAGCACCATTCTGGCGGCATTCGACGCGCGCTAGCGGCCGAAATAAGCCGCGTTGCGGGCGGTGAAGTCAGCCCACTTCTCGGGCAGATCCTCGGCCGGGAAGATGGCGCTTACCGGACAGACCGGTACGCAGGCGCCGCAGTCGATGCACTCGGCCGGGTCAATCGACAACAGTTCCACTTCGGCGTAGCCCGGCTCGTCCTTGTGCGGGTGGATGCAGTCCACCGGGCAGGCGTCCACGCAGGCGGTATCTTTGGTCCCAATGCAGGGCTCGGCAATTACATAAGCCATACAGAATCCCCTCTTGGTTAAAACATAACAGAATGGTACTCTTTTGCGCTACTGAATCAGCCGGCGAGGTCGTTCCAGGGCGCTGTTGCTGGATTCATGTCTTTCCGGACAGTAAGTCAGCCGTTGTCTGAGTAGGATAACTCAATTGGCCAGCCTACAATAGGGGACATGATTATCCCGGTGCGCAAAGCCGTTTTCCCGGCCGCCGGTCTGGGGACCCGTTTCCTTCCGGCGACGAAGGCGATGCCCAAAGAGATGCTTCCGCTGGTGGACAAGCCTCTGATCCAGTACGGCATCGAAGAGGCCAAGGACAGTGGCATGCACAACATTGTGATTGTCACCGGGCGCGGCAAAACGGCGATTGAGGATCATTTCGACGTCTCCTACGAGCTGGAGCAGGAATTGGAATCGCGCGGCAAGCATGAACTGCTCGCCGCAGTGCACCAGATTTCGGACATGATCGACGTGGCCTATGTGCGCCAGAAGCAGGCGCTCGGCCTGGGCCATGCCGTGCTGCGCGCCAAGGATCTGGTGGGTCCGGAGCCGTTTGGTGTGGTGCTTTCCGATGACGTCATCGCGGCGGAGCGGCCGTGTCTGCGGCAATTGCTGGACGTCTACGAATTTTATGGCGCGTCGGTGCTGGCGCTGATGGAAGTGCCCGAGGACCAGATCTCGGCGTATGGCGTAGTGGCGGCGGAGCCGGTGAAGCACGACGGACTGGACGGTGTCTTCCGCATCCACGACCTGGTGGAGAAGCCGTCGCGGGCCGATGCGCCCTCCCGGCTGGCCATCATCGGCCGCTATATTCTGACGCCCGAGGTTTTCGGCGCGCTGGAGGCGACGCAACCGGGGCGCGGCGGCGAAATCCAGCTGACTGACGGCCTGCGCAACCTGTTGCGGTCACGGCCCATCTATGGCCTGCGGTTTGAGGGCCGGCGCTTTGACGCCGGCGACAAACTGGGTTTTCTGAAGGCTACGGTCGAGTTCGCGCTGCAACGCGGCGATCTGGGCGCGGCGTTCCGCGAGTACTTGAGATCCGTGGAGTTTTAGCGAGCGGCGTAAAGCGCCAGGCAGAGGTCGCCGCGCGTCACCTTTTCACCCGTTGCTGAGTAATGCGGAAACATGCGCTCAAATGTGGCGCGGTCGACGCCGTGTTCGAAGCGTTCGGTGCGGCCGGCCAGGGCCAGCCAGCGGTTGGCGGTGGCGGTGTCCAGAGCGTCGTCGGGCCGGGCCTGGTAGTCGTTGAAAAAGCCCTTCGTCCCGAAATACTGTAGCGCCGCGTAGGCCGGGTGGCGGTGATCGATATCACTGAAATAGGTGAGGACGTGGCCCTGGCCGAGCAGGATGCGTTGTAGCGACTCGACCGGCACCTGGCGCGGTTCGACGCCCCGTTGAATGGCCAGATGCGCCGCTACGCCGGCGGCCTGTCCCATAGCCATCCAAGTGGGCTCCAGGCGGATGGTGGAGAAGGCCACGTGTGTGGCCGAAGCGGCGACAGGCACCAGCAGCGCATCGGTGGCCTCGGGCACCATGATCCGGTAGGGGATCTGGTAGGGGCGCGTGAACTGGTCGAGCATGAGAATGTAGCCCTCCAACGCGCGGTCGTGCCCCGGTTCGTACTTGCGCACGGGGAAGCTGTCAATGGGGAACTCGCCGGCGGCGATTGAGTCGGCATGCACCGGTGTCCGCCCGAGCTCCGGTCCGAGGGTGACGTCGCGCTCGCTCAGCGTGTAGAGGCCGGCAATGCGCCGCGCTTCGCGGACATAGAGCTGCCAGGGGAAGTTGCCGTTGTCAGTGAATTCGTCGCGCGCCAGATTGAAGCGCCGGGCCAACTCGCGTTGCGCAGCCGGCACGTCCGGATCGTTTTGCAGGAAGTAGAGCAGCCCGAGTGTGATGTTGCGGATCAGTGTGGTGATACGGTCGCGCTCGGCCCAGCCGGCTTCCGGGTAAGCGTAGTTGATCTCGCAAAACGGGAAGCCGAGTGGACGTGGGTTCATGTTGACGTCCAGCTTTCCGTTCGGCAGCTCGGCCATCGACAAGGCCCGCACCAGTGTGCCGAAGGTGGGCTCGTAATATCCGACGCCATCGCGCAACTGGCGCGGCTTGCCTAGCCGTCCGGCTTTCCAATCGCCGACGTAGCCGAGATAGCGCTGGCGGTCGTAATCCGGTGGAGGCGCGGTGAGCATGGCGCTGTTGGCCGGATCGGTAGTCAGGCACAGGCGGAAGGTGTAGGCCTGCACGCGGCGGTCGCCTTCGCCGTTCGATCCGGGCAGGAAAGTGCGTGTTTCGTAGTCCTGATAGATCACGCCGGCGTGGAGCTCGTTGAACTCGGCGCGGCTTTCGCGCCCGACCCGGTAGCGCGCGCCGCCCCAGGCGGCCAGGTCGCCCTCGTAGGTGCCGTCGATAAACACCTTGGCGCGGTATTCTTCAATGGCCTGAGCGCTGCGAGCGGAGACGCGGACCGAGGAGATGGTTCGGCCCGCGCGCCCGACCTCGACCAGCCTTCGGCCGGTGAGAACGTGAATGCCCTTTTCTGTGGCCACCATGTCGCGAAACACTTTTTCGGCCACCGATGGTTCGTAATAATAGCCGTCCCGGCATAGCGCCACGTTTTTTGAACCGGCGCCGTAGCGGCTGGCATAATGCTGGCGGACACGGCCGACAAATTCGCGAAACAGCCCGCTGATGGCTTCACGCGTTTCAACGTCGGATTTGCCCAAGCCACTGGCGGCCATGCCGCCGATGTGGTCGTGATCGTCAATCAATGCCACCGTGTGGCCCAGCCGCGCCGCGGCCAGGGCGGCTGCGATGCCGCCGGGCGTTGCGCCGTAGACGACGACGTCATAGTTGGCCGCGGCGGCGGCGGGCAGCGCTGCGGCCAGTACGGCCAGCGCGAAGAGTCCCACCACCCGCCTCATCGGGCCGGAGTCCCTTCCAGCGCGACGCGCGTCACCTCAATGTCCTGCTTGTTGGTGGAATAGACCACCCACAATGAGCCGCCGTGCTCCACCGCGTGCGGGTATTGCAGCGTGCCGGTGCCGGGCTTGCCCGATGGCCGTTTCGGCGGTGCGTCGCGCCGTACCACCACGACGCGTGAAAACGTCCAGCCATCGGCGCTGAACGTCACGATGAGCGGATCACGGCGCCGCGGCACGGGGTTGTTGATCAGGAACGACGTCCCACCGGCCAGCGTTCCGGTGAAGTTCTTGCTGGTGGCGTCCGGGAAGTTGGTCAGCACCGGATGCGACCAGGTGCGGCCCTGATCGGTGCTGACCGAGTGGATGAGACGGCCGGAGCGGTTGTTGTCGCGGACAATCATGTGGACGCTTCCGTCGCGCGCCTGATAGAACGACGGCTCGTCCATGCGGTCGAAGGGCGGCTCAGCCGCCAGGGGCGTATACCGCCAAGCCCCGGGCTTTTCGGCCAATGCCACCGACACGCGCATTTGGCTGTCGCGGCACGCCATGGCGTAAGCGCCGCCCAGATGCGCCGGAGGGAAGTTGTTCATGCAATTGCCGGCAAAGACGCCGCGTGGCGCCCAACGCCGGCCCGTCCATTCAAAACGCATCAGCTTCAGACCCTTCCACACTTCGCCATTGCCCTGCATGCGATAGTCGGCGCTTTCGACGTATGCAGCCAGCGCCTGAAGCTTGCCGCCTTCGACATAAACGCCGCGGGCAATCCAGCGTGCCGGACCGGTGGGCCCGTCCGGGTCGTCAACGAGAATTTGCGCCGGGCTCCAGTTCTTTCCGTCGCGGCTGGTGGAGTAGCGCACCAGTTGGTCGGGGTCTTCCTCGTTATTGCGCGCTGAACTCCAAATCACCCAGAACCGCCCATTGTGGTGAGCGATGTAGGAGTGCAGGTTGAAGCCCGATGTGCCGGGCTCGCCGCGAAAGACGGTTGCCGTCTCGCCGTTTGCGGCCGGCAGCGTGCCTGGCTGGGCGAGGCGTGCCGGATCGTCCAGCAGCCGGGCCGGATCGTGCGTCTGCGCTGTAAGCGCCGATGACAGGGCGAGTGTTGCAAGGATTCGAGTCATGGTTAGAAGACCAGTTTCAGAGCCAGTTGCACGTCACGCGGGTCGTTGGCCTGGGCGCTGATGACGCCGAAGGTGGACGTGCCGTAGGAGCCCGACGGGCCGTCGAAGCGCGGTGTGTTGAAGACATTGAAGAACTCGGCGCGGAACTGGAGATTCCAGCCCTCGCGCACCTTGTAGTTCTTGAACAGCGACACATCCCAGTTCCGCATCCCATCCTCGCGCACGTCGGGCAGGGTGCGCGAAAGGTTGCCGAACTCGTAGGCGCCTGGCCGGGTGAAGGCGGTGGTGTCGAAGTAGGCATCCAGGCGTTGATCCACGGCTCCGGACTTCTTGGCGCTGCGTCCGGCGCTATGGGGGCGCGTGGCGCCGGAAGTGGTCGAGATGGAGTTGGTGATCACCACCGGCTGGCCACCCTGGAAAGTGGTAATTCCGTTCACCTGCCAGCCCCCGAGAATCAGGTCGACGGCGCGAGGCGCGTTGGCAAGGAGACGCTCTCCACGGCCGAAGGGCAGTTGCCAGACGTAGGAGACGGCCAGCCGCCTTGCAATGTCTTGTGGGGCGATGGAGCGGTCCAGACGGCGGTTGTCGGTGTCCTGGTAGCCGGGTGCGGAATCGAGGTAGCTGACCAGGAACGGCGTGGTGTCGGTCAGTGTCTTGCCGGCGGTGAACGAAGCAAGCACGCTGAAGTTGTTCGAGAAACGTTTATTGGCGCGCAATTGGAAGCCGTGATAGATGGAGCTGCCAATGTCGACGCGGGTGCTGATGCCAAGGAACTGCGGGTAGGGCTTCAGCATCTGGAGCTGCGTGACGGTGGCGCCGCTGAGCGTGCCCGAGGCGGCGTAGGACTGGAACGGATTGCTGACGGTCTTCAGCAGGTCGGCGCCTTTTGATAGATACTGCGACGGCAGGTTGTTGATCGACAGCGGCACCGGTAGTTTAGTGCCCTTGCTGCCGACGTAGCCGGCCTCAAGCAGGATGTCCGAGCTGAATTCACGCTGCACGGTCAGGCTCCACTGCTGGTTGTAGCCGACCGGATCCTTGTAGAGCATGGTGGAGAAGCTTTCGCCGATGCTCGACAGCAGGCCGGGTGTTGAGCCCTTGGGTTGCGTGATACCGCCCGGGAAAGGATTGGAAAACGTTCCCACCGGCGTGATGCCATCCGTCGAGCTGAAAAAACTGGTGGTGGCGGAAAAGCCCTGATTGCTGGCCAGCTCATAGCGCGACGTGATGGGGACGAACGTCACGCCGTAGCCGCCACGCAGCGTCGTCTTTGGGTTGACCGAATAGGCGAAGCCGAAGCGCGGCCCGAAGTTATTCCAGTCGGTCTGTTGCTGATGCGTGGGATTGCCGCCAACTCCCAGAAACTGCAACCCGCCGCTGAGGTTTGAAATGCCGGTGGCGCTGGCCAGTGGCGAGGCCACGTCGGGGTCGAAGTAGGAGAGGCGGTTGTAGCGTTCCGAACGCGGGCGCTCCACCTCCCAGCGCAGACCGGCGTTCAGCGTCAAGCGGCTGGAAAGCCGGAAGTCGTCCTGCACGTACAGCGCGTGGTAGTGGTGCGGCGAGGAGAACGGTTCGAGGATCGTAATGGAGCCGGAGGCCGGATAGCCCAGCAGCATGCTGGCGGCCGAATTGCCGCCCGAGCCGGACTGTGCGTTCGGGCCGCGCGTGAAAGCGGTGTTGAAGGCGAAGGTGCCGGCCGCTGTGTTATTCGAAACCCAGTTGGTACGGTAGACGCGGTAGTCCAGACCGAAGTGCAGGAAGTGGCGGCCTTGGGCGCGTGTCAGTGATACGGCGCCGGAGTGCACGTCGCCGGCGCGGCGGAACAGCGAGTTGGAACTGAGGCCCAGAAAGCCGCTGAGGCTGACGGTGGGCAACGTCGGATACTGGCGGCCCTGGGAGTACGACGAAGGCCAGCCGAACTTAGTGAGATCTGTGTCCAGCGACAGCGGCACGCGGCGGTTGAACTGGCGTGTGAATCCGTAACGCAGGTTCATCACCACGCTGGAGCTGAGCGTCATGGTGTCGTCGACAACGATGTTGCGGTTCTCGACGCGCTGGTTGAAGACGCCCGGCGAGGCGATGTTGCCATACCAGTTGGGCAGGTCGCCGTCGTTGTTGTCCATTGAGAAGCGGCCGAAGATGCGGTTGGACGGCGAGATCAGGTGGTCGATGCGGGCGTTCACTTGGCGTTCGGAGTCCAGCGCGCTGGCGTTCGAGATGAAGTTGTTGCTGCCGGTGGTGTTCGCCTGTGGATAGAGCTGGATGACGTTGGCCGAGACGGTGTTGATGCGCGCGGACGGGATGGTGTTGTTGGGAAAAGGCGTACGCGTGTTGCCGGTGAGCGGGTCGTAAACCGTCTGGGTAAACGTGCCGGCGCGCTCGCCGGTAGTAGGCACGACGCCCGACAGGTTGTTGGCGCGGCGGTTCTCGATGCCTTCGAAGTTGACGAAGAAGAAGGTCCGGTCCCTGCGGATTGGGCCGCCCAGGCGGGCGCCGAACTGGTTGTAGACGAAATGGCCCTTGGCCTGGCCGGCGCGGTTGGTGAAGAAGTTGGTGGCGTCCAGGTTTTTGTTGCGCAGGAAGTGGTAGAGGCTGCCGTGCAGGTCGTTCGAGCCGCTCTTGGTGGCGAACGTGATCAAGCCGCCGGAGGTGCGGCCATACTGCGAGTCGTAAAGGCTGGTGCGGACGCGGAACTCTTCGGTGGTGTCGATGGAAAGCATGAAGGCGATCTGGTTCTGGCAACACACCGACATCGGTACGCCGTCCACCAGCACGTCGTTATGCGCGGCCAGACCGCCGTTCATCGTTACGTTTGCCATGGATGCCTGCGTGATGGCGGCGCGTCCGTTGGGGATAGAACTCCCAAAACCTGTGCCAGGGATTACGCCGACCGACAGACTGGCGAGGGCGACAATGTTGCGCCCGTTCAACGGCAGCTCTAATATCTTGCGGTTCTCGACAATCTGGCTGAGCGATGCGTTCTCCGTTTCCAGTTGCGAGGCCTGTGCGTTGACCTCCACGCTTTCGCTCACCGCGCCGAGTTGCAGTGTGACATCCAGCCGGATGCGTTGCCCAACCTGCAACGTGAGCCCCGACTGCACGAACCGCCGGAACCCATCCTTCTCCACCGTCACCTCGTAGCCGCCTGGGATCAGCTGCGGAATATAGTAAGCGCCGGTTTCCGAGCTGGGAAATTCCTTCTGCTCTCCGGTGCCGGTGTTCCGGATGACGACGCGCGCACCCGGGACCGACGCGCCCGACGAGTCGACGACCTGGCCGACCACCTCGCCCGTTCCGGATTGGCCGGCCGCCAACAAAGCGAACAGGGCAAACGAGATTGCAAGACTGGGCATTCGCATGATGTTTCTTACTTTGCCCGACATCCGCATCGTGTGGGAAGTGTGTTCCGGTTTGTGGACGGTTCGCGAACAGATATACAATTGGTTCGAACTTAAGGCACTTATGCATGCGTGAACCCTCGGCCGCCATCTCCGCTGAAGCGAAACGCGCGGCCCTTGAAGAGGTTCTGCGGAGCCGGACTTTCGACCGCAGCGAGCAGTTACGCGCGTTCCTTCGCTTCATCTGCGAGGAGGAGATTGCCGGGCGCGGCGATCAACTCAACGAGTATCAGATCGGAGTCGAGGTCCTCGGGCGCGCGCCAACCTATTCGCCGGGCGAGGACGCCATCGTGCGTAACCGGGCTCACGCGCTGCGCAAAAAGCTGGACGAGTATTACGGCGATGAAAACGTGGGCGCCGTCATCCGGATTGAAGTCCAGCGGGGTAGCTACCGGCCAAGTTTCTCCATTACTGAATCAACCACCGCGCCACCGCCAGTGCAGCCACGCCGCATGCGGGGATCACTTCTATGGATAGCCGGGGCCTTCCTTGCCGGGATGGCCGTCGCATCGGGCGTGTGGTGGGCGACGCAGCGCAAGCCCGGCTTGCATCCCGTTCTGAAAGAAGCGTGGGGACCGCTGGTAACGCCGGGTGGCCGCACTATCGTTCACGTTTCAGCGCCACTTCACCTGTTTGTGCGGCCGCGTGAGACGCGGATTCCAGAAGTCCGGCCGGAAGTGAAGCCCGACGTGCTAATGCGTTGGTATCAGCATTTTCCGTCACTGCCACCGGCTGAAAATCTCTACCTGCGTCCGACGCCCAATTCGCTGCTGTGGGGCGACGCGCTGGGTACCGTGATTGTCGGCCGCGTGCTGTCGGCGGCCGGTACACAGTGGGATGTGCTGCCGGTGCGCGTAGCCGGCGAACCGGTGCTGCGCGGGCAGAACGTGATCCTGTTCGGACGTCCCGAATACAGCCGCGTGGCTGAACGGATCCTGAAGGCCACGCCCTATACGGTCGACTACCACCCGGGTCTGCGCGAATACGCTGTATTCGAGCGCTCCAGCGGACGCTGGTGGTTGCCTAAGTATGTGGCCAACGATGAGGCTGAGGTTGTCTATGGCCTGATCACGGTTTCGCCCAGCGAAGGCGCTCCGGGTGGTGACCGATGGACGGTGCTGCTCACTGGCACCAACTCGGCCGGCATCCAGGCTGCGGCTGAGTTTTTCAGCTCACCCCGTGAAATGGCGGCGCTCCGCCAACGTTTTCCGTCCGGACGGTTTCCGCTGTCCTATCAAGTGGTAGTCGGCGCTTCCGCCAGTTCCACCATTGCGCTGGACGTCTACTATGTCGCTCATCGTGTGATGGGCGCACAGGCCGCCGGCCGCGTACCTTAACCGTACGGCATCGGTGGCACTTTGCCGAGCAGGCGCGTGTAAACCGTCAATGCTCCACGGTGGTGCGCCGTATGATCATTGATTGCGCCAAGAACTAACGCGCGCGGTTCACCGCCCATGATCGGTCCGGGCGCCAGCGGCACAAGCCACTCTTCATCGCTGTGTTGATCGATGGCCACCAACAACGCGCCAACCGCCCGATCCATCCAGGCACGCGCGCTGGTGAGCGACGTTACCGCGCGCACTTTGCGATCTTCGGCTTCAAAGTCCAGATTAAAACCCGTGTCGGAGAATGTCCCATCCACGAACCATTCGATGGTCTGCGCCGCATGTGCCACTTGCTGGGCCACCGTGTACATACCGGGCTTCGGTGCGAAGCCCGAATCGGACTCAGTCAGTTCGCGAGTCGAGCGGTTGAAGATGTCCAGCATCCCCTGCGCGATGGATTTGCGTAGCTCCTTCACCGTTTCTTACTCCTCTCCAAGACACACAAATAATGGCAGGCTGGATGGACGTTGGCAAGGGTAAAAAGACTAACGCGCCGTCGCGGTCCGCTCCATCTCCGGATTGGACGATAACAGTTGCAGCAGCAGCAGGTCTGACGGCTGGTAGGTGGTGAGCGGCAAATTCGCGAGATCCTCTTCGCGATCAATGATGTAACGCTTTACGTGGGCGCGGAACTGCTCGAGCGAAAGCCCCAGCACCTGCGCGGCTTCGTTCTCATTGAAATAGCCTTTTCCGGGGCGGGGGATCATCATGGCGCGCTTTCTTTCGTTAACCTCACTTCGATTCTATGAATCCTCCGCACGCCTTTGAATCCGAGAATCGGCTGAGTTCGGCGTGAGATTGCCCGTCGTAAGCACCGCGCACTCCAGCGCAATAGTACTAAGGTGAACGCAAGCGCCATGGGACCGGTGAGCGGGATGCACACTATCAAACACGCCAGCGCGAAGCCCGGCTTGGGGTGTTGGCGTCACTGAACCAGCACTGTCATCGAAATACGGCAGGCGCGCCTGGATTGTATTGATGGCCATAGTCTTGGCCTTGACTCTGAAGCTCTTCTTGCCGTCGCCGACCATCTTCGGCGCGCTGTTTCCCATCCTGGTCTACCTTCTGGCCTGCCGCCTGTTCTGCCCCGCGAAGGCCGCGTTCGCGGCGCTGTTCGTGTTGCTGGTGCTCGTGTGGCGTTGCAGCGTATCACGGATTGCCGAATTTCTGGCCGGCCGGCCCGGCGCGACAGCGGGCAGGGGGCGAGTTACACTAATCGCCGGAGGTTCTCGAAAAGAACTGTATGCCTCATCCTCGTGGCACTCACGGCGCTCATCCGTCGACGGCTGTCCTGACGCGCGGTTTCGACCCGCACCTCTCGGTTGGCAGCGCCCGGCCTGCCGTATTCCGCAGTTCAACTTACGTCTTTGCGACACCTGAGGTTGCCGAGCGCACTTTCGACCTTGCACTTGGGCGTGTCCAGCCCGAGCCCGGTGAGGTGCAGGAGCTTTTCTACTCACGCTTCAACCACCCCAACGCCGAGATTCTGGAAGACCAGATGGTGCCGCTGGAAGAGGGCGCGGAGTGGGCCATCGTGTTCAACTCCGGCATGGCCGCTTCGATGACCACCCTGATGACCCTGCTCCGGCCCGGCGACGCACTGGTCTACACTGTCCCGCTTTACGGCGGCACCCAGAACCTCATCCACGAGGTGATTGAACCACTCGGCATTACGTGCCGCCCGGTGGTGTCGGGCCACAGCGCGGATTTGGACGAGGCCATTCGCACCACGCCGCAACTCCGCGCCGTGCTGATTGAGACGCCCGCCAACCCCACCATGGTGATGACCGATATCAAGCGTGCTGCGCTCACCGCCGCCGCCATGGATCCGAAGCCTGTCGTGGTGGTGGACAACACCTTCCTCGGCCCGGCCTTCCAGCACCCCATCACACTGGGCGCGGATCTGGTGATCTACTCGGCAACGAAGTATCTGGGAGGATTCTCAGATCTGCTGGCCGGCATGGTGCTGGGTATTTCGCCCGAGATTTACAAATCGCTTTGGGCCCGCCGCGGGCTGTTCGGCAATATCTTGCAGCCCGATGAGTGCTGGACGTTGGACAGCCGCCTGCCCACCGTCTCGTTGCGCATGAACCGGCAGTCGAAAAACGCCCAGCGCATTGCCGAGAGCCTGGTGCACCGCAGCGAAATTCGCAAGGTCTATTACCCCACGCTATTTGACGATCCGGAGCAGATTCGCGTCCGTTTGAGCCAGTGCGACTATCCAGGCGCGATGATCTCGATGGACTTGAACGGCGGCAAAACCGCGGCGTTCGAGTTTCTGCGCCACATCAAACTGGCGCACAATGCCGTTTCGCTGGGTGGCATGGAGACGCTGGTCTGCCACCCGGCCACCACCACGCATTCCGGATGCTCGCCGAAGGAGAAGGAGATTGCCGGTATCACCGACGGACTGGTGCGAATCTCCGTGGGCGTCGAAGACTGGCGCGACCTGCTGCGCGACTTCGAGCAGGCGCTGGACCATATCGCCGCTTTAGCGAAATAGCATTTTCCAGGTGACAACCGTGAGCGCGTGCGCCACCATCGACGCGCGGATAGAGCGCGCGCGCTCATAGGCTAGCCCATAAAACACGCCGGCGATGGCCGCAAACGCCACCATGCCCCAATTGGGGAACTGGCGGAAGCCGAGATGCACTAGGCCGAAGAGCACCGATGCTGCGAGAATGCCGATACGCCGTTGCAGAATGCCGCGGAAGAAGAATTCCTCACTCAACGCCACCACCCAAAGGATGCCGAAGAACGTCCCCACGGCGCGTGCGAGAGTCTCCCACCACGCCCATTCCGGCCAGGTGAAGCGGGCAAAGCCCGTCGCCCAGGCCAGCAGGCCCGCCACCGGAAGCAGCGCCGCCCAGGCGGCCGCGCCGATCTTCCATTCACGGCAGGACGGCCAGAAGCCAAAGCCTACGCCTTCCGGCTGTGTTTCCCGCAACAGTGTGATCAGCGTGACGCGGATCCATACAAGCTGGCCGAGAAAATCCATCCGCATTTCATCGGCGCGCGGATAGATCTGTGGCATCAACTTCGAGAGAATTACCGCCGCTGCCAGCAACAGGAAACCCGCCTCAGCCCAGCGGCTTTTGCCGCAGAACCGGAACCACCATGCCGACAACGCCACTGCCGCCAGGATGGCCGCAAGTTGACGCACATCAAAAACGCCCAGCGGTACGGTATAGGCCAGGTACGATGCAGGCGCCAGCGCCACTAGCGTCAGCGGTTGCCAGCGTGCCCGCCAGCGTTCAGAGGCCATGCTGAAGTAGAAGCACGCCTCCACCAGTGCGGCCAGCGCCACCCAAATGAGCACATTCGCGCCATGCTCCAGCGGAGTGAGAAACGTTGTCACCGGAAATGCCCCTACCATCATGCCAAACACGCCGGCATGCGGCAGGAGTGTTCTTTTATGGCTGTGCTGGCGGAGCGGTGGCCGCGTCGGGCTTGGGCGCGGGCGGCGGCGGCTCAAACGGCGCGTAGCCGTCGGTCCAGAAGTCCACCGTGCGCACTTGGCCGCGCGGTCCTACTTGCGGAATCACGCGCCCGTTCCACTCAATCTCCACGCCGCCGGCGTTGCCCAGCCGCACGCGGAGTTTGTCCTCTGAACCGAATCCGCGCGTTTCGCCGGCGCGGATCAGGTCGCCGTAGAGCATCTGCTGGCCCCGCCACACGCCTACCCAGGTCATTTCGTGCGCGCGCAAAATCACCCGGACCGGCCCACTCGGCTGGTCTGGCATGGTGGCGGTCTGTGCCGGTGACTCTGCCGGCGGAGCGGCCGGTTGTGCCGGCTTGTTCTCGGCTGGCTTGGCATGTGTGGGAGCCGGTTGCTGCGGCGCCTCGGCTAACTGCCGGCGCCAGCGCTCAAACAGCATGTACGCGCCGGAACAGACGGCCACGGCCACCAGCAGCAATCCCACGCGGGTCAGCCAGCGGCGCGCTTCCAGACCGCGATCCACACGCCCCGTTGGCATGGGCGGGACAGTCACCTTGTGTTCCGGTAGCGCGGTCTCGCGGCCGGCGGCATTGTCGATTTCCGCCTGCAGGCTGGTGTCCAATTCGTGCTGGTATGCGGATTCGGGCAGTTCCAGCAACCGCGCGTACTGGCGCACGAAGCTGCGGTAGAAGAATCCACCCGGCAGCGAATCCTTATCGTCCCGCTCAATCGCCTCAAAATAATGGGCGTGGATGCGTGTCTGCTCGGCTTGTTGCTCGATGGACAGACCCCGCTTTTCACGCTCCTCGCGGAGTTTCTGGCCCAGCGTTGACATGGTTGGAAGGGCTCTCAATGGTATGATACAACACGTTGCCGGACCTCCCTTCTCAGCCTGACGCGGGCCTCGGGGCCTCGGTCGTCGTGGTGAACTGGAACCGCGCGGCGCTGCTCGACGCCTGCCTGCGGTCGCTGGCCCAGCCGCAGGGGCTGCGCTTCGACGTGATTGTCGTCGACAACGGCTCCACCGACGCCAGCCTGGCGGTGATTGCACGCCACGCCGCCACGGCGCCGTTCCCGGTGCGGCTGATCCGCAACAACGAAAACCGCGGCTTCTGCGCGGCCAACAACCAGGGCATGTTCGCCTCGTCTGCCCCGCTCATAGCGCTGTTGAACAACGACGCTGAGGTGCACCCCCTCTGGCTGGCCGAGCTGGCTGCCGCATTCACCGGTCCGCGCGTCGGCATGGCCGCTTCCAAGGTGTTGGTGCACGAGGACCCGCGCATTATCGACAAGGTGGGTCACCTCATCTACCTGGATGGCCAGAACCGTGGCCGCGGTACGGGTGAGATCGACCGCGGGCAGTACGACCGTGTTGAGGACGTGCTCTGGCCCGACGGCTGTGCCTGCATGTACCGCAAGGCGATGCTCGACGAAATTGGCGGCTTCGACGAGGATCTGTTTGCTTATGGCGACGACGCCGAGCTGGGTTTGCGGGCGCGCATCGCCGGTTGGACGGCGCTTTACATGCCCCGTGCGGTGGTCTTGCACCATCGCGGCTCGACGCTCGGCCAGCAGAATCCTCGCCGTGTGACTCTGATTGAGCGCAATCGAGTGCTGTTAGCCGTTAAACTATTTCCTGGTAGTCTTCTGTGGCTAAACGGCGTGTTCTATCTCGCAAGGCTTCTCGCCGGGCTTCGGGCGGCGCTCCTCAACCGGGGGGAGATGAGCCGGTTCTCCAGCCCGCGGGCGAAGCTGTCGGTGGTGCTGGCGCTACTCCGGGGGGATCTGGAGGCGCTGCGGCTGTTGCCCCGCACATGGATGAAGCGCCGCCAGTTGCGCAGCCTGCGCCGCCTCAGCCCGAGCCAGCTCCGTCACCTGCTGATGAGCCACCGCGTCGGCCTACGCGAGTTGAGCGAGCAGTCCGCATCGCCGATGCTGTGAACGCGTGCCCGGGCTGCGGCTCAGTGGAAATGCACACGCTGTGTCATGGGACGGACCGGCTCTACCAGACCACGGACCGCCAGTTCCTCGTCGTTGAATGTCACGGCTGCCGCCTGATTCGCCTTTATCCCTGGCCCACTCCGGAGGAAATCGGCGGCTATTATCCCGATAATTATTGGTACGATCCGGGGATGGATACGGCCGACAGGCTTGCCGAAACCTGGCGCCGCTTCGTGCTGCGCGACCATGTCCGCTTCTCGCGCCGCGCACTCAAGGAAAGCGGCGTTGCCGGACCTGTGCTCGATGTCGGCTGCGGCGGCGGATTGTTCCTGCGCGAGATGAACCTGCCGCATAACGCCGCCTTCGGGCTCGATTTCAACGTTAACGCCGGGGCCGTGGCGTGGTCCACCAACGCTATACCGGTGGCCTGCGGAGCGCTGCCGAGCGCGCCGTTCAAGCCGCGCTCCTTTGCCATGATCACGATGTTCCATGTGTTGGAGCATCTCTATGAGCCCACCGCCTATCTGGAGGCCGCGCGCGAACTGTTGAAGCCCGGCGGTCGTCTTGTGGTGCAGGTGCCCAACGCCGCCAGTTGGCAGTTCCTGCTGCTGGGCGCCAACTGGACTGGCGTAGATATTCCGCGTCATTTATTCGATTTTCAAGAGAGTGATATATCGAATTTACTTGATTATTGCGGATTTGAAATTGTCCGCCGTAAGCATTTCTCGCTGCGCGACAATCCGGCCGGCCTCGCTACCTCACTTGCACCGGGCCTGGATCCCATGGCGCGCCGCATCCGCGCCACTCCGGAGTCGCCGCGTGGGAAGCTCTTCAAGGATGCGCTTTATTTTCTGCTGGTTCTGGCGGCCATCCCCTTCACTCTCGTCGAGGCGGCCTGCCGCGCCGGTTCCACCATCATGATCGAAGCCCGGCTGAAGAAGTCATGACCGCCGGGACGGCCCGCCGCGCCTTGCCACGATGGCTGTGGCGCTACGTCTACTCCTTTGAAGCGATGATCGACGATGCGGTGGACGCCTTTGCGCGTTCGCTCCCCCCGGCTGCGCGCGTGCTGGATGCCGGGGCAGGGGAGGGGCGCTTCCGGGCCTGCTTCGCGGCGCAGCGGTATTGCGGAGTCGATCTGGCGGTTGGCGATGCGCGTTGGGACTATTCCCGTCTGGATGCGATGGCGGATCTGGTGGCGCTGCCCTTCGCCGATGCGAGCTTCGACGCGGCGCTGAATGTCGTGACGCTCGAACACCTGCCGGAGCCCGCCCTGGCCATGGCCGAGCTCTCGCGTGTGCTCAAGTCTGGCGGACGCCTGCTCATCGTCGCGCCGCAGGAATGGGAAGTCCACCAGTCGCCTCACGACTTCTTCCGCTACACGCGACACGGTTTGGAGCGCCTGCTCACCCGTGCCGGCTTCGCCATCGTGCAGATGGAGCCGGCAGGCGGCCTGTTCCAGTTGCTTGGCCGCCGCGCGCTCACTGCGGCGCGTCTGGCCTGGTGGCTCGCTCCGGTGCTGATTCCGCTCGGGCTCTTGTTGCCTCTGTGCGATTCCCTCGATCGTGAGAAGCACTCTACACTGGGCTATAGATGTATCGCGCGCAAACTCTGATTGCCCTGCTAGCCTTGGCGCCGCTCACGGCCAGTGACTTCTCCGGACAGCAGGCCCTGGAATACACCAAAGCCGTGGTCGCCTTCGGACCGCGCCCGGCGGGCACGCCGGCGCTGGCGAAAACGCGCGCCTATATCATCGGTGTGCTGAAGTCGCACGGCTGGCAGGTCAGCGAGGACGCCTTCGCGGCCAAGACGCCCGCCGGCACGCTGCAAATGTCCAACATCATCGCGCGCAAGCCGGGCTCGAGCGGCAAGGCCGTGGCCATCACGGGCCACTACGACACCAAGCGCTTCAACTTTCCGTTCGTGGGCGCCAACGATGCGGGCTCGTCCTCCGGCACGCTGCTGGAGCTGGCACGCACCCTCAAGAAACAGACGCTCAAGAACGACGTCTACCTGGTGTTTTTCGACGGCGAGGAGGCCGTCAAGGAGTGGAGCACCACCGACGGCGTTTACGGCTCACGCCATCTGGCGGACCGCTGGCAGAAGGAGGGCGTCAACTCTCGGCTGAAAGCGTTGATCAACGTCGACATGATTGGCGATCGCGACCTCCACATCGTGAGGGAACTCTACTCCTCCGATTCGCTCCGCCGCCTAATCTGGCAGATTGCGGCACAACTCGGTCACTCCGGCAATTTCAACGGTGGCGAAGGCGCTATCGAGGACGATCATGTGCCGTTCCTGCGCAAGGGCGTCAGCGCCGTGGATCTGATTGATTTCGAGAATGGTCCCAACCACTCCTGGTGGCACACACCTCAGGACACCATGGACAAGCTCAGCGCGAATAGCCTGCAGGTAGTGGGCGACGTGCTGGTGGAAACTGTCAAACGCCTGGATTAGCCGCCCTGTGAGGCGCTACTCCGCGTAGCGCACGCCCAGCCCGCAATCCACCGCGAACTCGGCGCCCGTGATGGCCGATGCCTCGTCCGACGCCAGAAAGGCGATCAGGTTCGCCACCTCGCGCGGCGTCGCGATGCGCCGCAATGGTTGCGTTTCGTTCAGCCGCCGTTCGGCCTCCACCGGGTCCGGCTGTTGCCGGAGCCAGGCTTCCACGGCGTCGGTGCGCGTCCAGCCGGGCAGCACGGCGTTCACGCGAATCTGGTCCGGACCGTAGTCAAGCGCCAGGCTGCGCGTCAGCCCCAGCAGTCCGGCTTTGGCAACCGCGTAGGGGAACATGCCGGTGGTGGTCAGCTTGCCATGCAGGGAGCTGATGTTGATGATTGCGCCGCCGTGCTGCCGCTGCATGGCCGGCAGGACGAACTTCGCGCACAGCCATGCGGAGCGCAGGTTCAGCGCCATCGACGCGTCCCAGTCGGCCGTGCTCATCCGGGCGGCGTCAAAATAAGCGTTGCGCCCGGCATTGTTCACCAGAATGTCGATGCGCCCGTGCTGCTCAAAGATGTGCTCGAAGGCGGCGCGCACTTCGTCCTCTTGGGTGACGTCGGCTGGCACGAACTCCACGCCGCGGCCCAGTTCGGCCGCTGTGGCATGGCCCGCCGCCGCGTCGCGGTCGAGGAATGTGACCCGCGCACCTTCCTCGGATAAACGTTCGGCGGCGGCGCGGCCAATGCCGCGCGCGCCGCCGGTAACCACGGCGATCCTGCCGCCCAGGCGCCCGTTACTCATCTCGTGCTCTAGCTCGCAGTCACGCAGACCTTGCCACGTTCCGCCATCGGCACGAAGTGCCGCTCGTCGTGGCCCGTGTAGATCTGGCGCGGACGCGCAATCTTCTGCTCCGGATCGGTGATCATCTCCTGCCACTGCGCCAGCCAGCCCACTACGCGCGGGATGGCGAACAGCACCGTGAATAGGGCCGGGCGGAAGCCCATCGCCTCGTAAATGATGCCCGAGTAGAAGTCCACGTTCGGATAGAGCTTGCGCTTGACGAAGTACTCATCCTCCAGCGCAATCCGCTCCAGTTCCTTGGCGATCTCGAGCTTCGGATTCAGACCTGTCACGCTGAAGACTTCGTCAGCGGTGCGCTTGATGATGCGCGCCCGTGGGTCGTAGTTCTTGTAGACCCGGTGGCCGAAACCCATCAGCTTGCCGTGGCCTTCCTTGACGCGCTTGACGTAGGCCGGAACGTTTTCTTTCGAGCCGATCTCACCGAGCATGTGCAGCACTTCTTCGTTCGCGCCACCATGCAGGGGGCCGGACAGCGCGCTGGCTGCTGCGGCGCAACTCAGATAGGGATCCGCCTGAGAACTCCCTACCGCTCGCATCGTGTTGGTGGAGCAGTTCTGTTCGTGGTCGGCGTGCAGGATGAACAGGACGTCCAGAGCGCGGGCTAGCACCGGGTTGGCCACGTACTTGGGCTCCAGCAGCTTCCACATCATGTTCATGAAGTTCTCGGTGTAGCTCAGATCGAGATCCGGATAGATGAAGGGCAGCCCGAAGTGGTGACGATAACAATATGCCGTAATCGACGGCATTTTGGCGATCAGCCGCGTGATCTGTTTCTTGCGGTTGGCCGCGTCGTGCACGTTGCGCGACTCCGGATAGACCGACGCCAGCGCCGCAATCGTCGACACCAGCATCGTCATCGGATGTGCGTCGTAGCGAAAGCTCTCCAGAAATTTCTTGGTGCTCTCATGCAGCAGCGTGCGCCGTTTTACCTGGCCGATCCACTCGTGAAGCTGCGCGGCCTCGGGCAGTTCACCATTCAGAATCAGGTAGCAGACCTCAAGGAACGTGCAGTTCTCGGCCAGTTCTTCAATCGGGTAGCCGCGGTAGCGTAGTATGCCCTTGTCACCGTCGATGTAGGTGATCGAGCTTCGGCAGCTTGCCGTGTTCAGAAACGCGGGATCGTACGTCATCAGCCCGAAGTCGTCGGGCGAGGTCTTGATCTGTTTGAGGTCCGTGGCGCGGATCGTTCCATCCGTGATCGGTATTTCATACTGCGCGCCTGTGCGCTCGTCAGTGATAGAAAGCAGGTTCTTGCCCATGACACCCCCAGTAGGATCGGCCGGCTCCCAGTTGGAGGCCGATAAGCTACCGATATCAATAGATGATTCCCAGGTCAATCGGTGACAACTGGTTCTGGCAACAAAATTCCGCGGCCCAGCAGCCAGAGCGGGTCCAGGCGCTGTTTCACCGTACACATTGACTCAATTTCATCGTTTGTGAACTGTAGCGCTAGCAAATGACGCTTGCGCCGGCCCAGCCCGTGTTCAGCGCTCACCGTTCCGCCTAGCCGCACGGCCTCTTTTGCTGCGCGTTCCAGCCATGCCCGCCCGCGCGAGAATTCGTCCTGGTTTTCGCTGAGGATATTCGCGTGGACGTGCGCGTCGCCGATGTGGCCGTACAGCGCATGGCGGCCACCGAATTCAGCCTCAAGCGTGCTGCGGTAGTAACCGAGCATTTCGCCGTTGCGCGCCACCGGCACGGCGAAGTCTGAGCCAAGTTTCTCGACGCCGTTGCGCCGCACGCGCTCGTTCACCAGCTCCGGCAGCGCATGGCGGAATGCGCGAAAGCGCTCCCTGTCGCTGGCTGTGTCGCCGAACCAGCTCTCTTCCAGCCCGCCGCTCTCTTCGAGCCTTTCCACCCACTCGTCCACCGCGTCGCCGCCTAGGCCGTCCAAGTCTTGTTCCACCAGTAGCGCGGCGCGCGCTGAGGCCGGGATGTCCGTCCCGTAACGTGGCCTCAGCAGTTCGAGCGACGGCTCGTCCATGTATTCGAGCATATTGAGCTGCGCGATGCCGCGCCAGCCATCCACTGCTGCCAGCGCCGCACGGTCGTCCCGGAAGAACACTACGCCTGAAAGCCGTTCGCGCGGCTGTTTCAGTAGCTCGATTTCAGCCTCGGCCACCACCGCCAGCGTGCCTTCGCTGCCGCAGAGCAGGTCCACCCAGTCCAGCCCCTCGTGCAGCGCATAGCCGGCCGTACACTTTGTTGTCGCCGGCGCCGGAACGGGCGTAAACGGGAAATCGACTCGCTCGCCGCGCTCAAAGCGCCGCACCGTGCCATCCATGAACACCACCGTCAGCGACACGACATGCCGCCGCGTGGCGCCGTAGCGGAAACTACGCGAGCCGGAGGCGTTGGTGGCGATGGTGCCGCCCAGCGAGGCGGTCCACTCGGTCGGATCCGGCGCATAAAACTGCCCCGTGCGCGCGGCCGCCTCCTGCAGTTCACGCAGTGAAATGCCTGCCCCGGCCACGGCCCGCCCGGCCCTGATCTCCAGTGTCTTGAACTTTTCGAGGGATACCGCCCAACCGCCCGATGGGCAGCGTCCGCCCGTGATGCCTGTGCCCGCGCCGGAAATCGTCACCGGCGTGAGCGTCGCCGTGGCTTCAGCCAGTAACGCGCTGAGCTCTTTCAGTGAGGCTGGCGCCGTCCAACGCTCCGCGTAGCCCCGGTAGCCCGAGGCGTCCTCAATCTCGATGGACATCTCTTAGACCTCGAGAATCACCGGCATGATCAGCGGCCGCCGCTGCGTCTGCCGGCTTAGGAAACGCTTCAGGTCGGCGCGGATCTTCTCCTGCATCACGCCCCAGTCGGCGCGTTCCTCGTGCGACGAGTCTTCAAGCGTCCGGGCCACAATCTGCCGTGCCGTCAGCAGCAGGTCCGAGCCCTCTTCCAACGACACGAAACCGCGCGAGACAATCTCCGGCAGCCCCTCGGCACGGCCCGAATGCTTGCCGATGGCGATAATCGGGATAACGAAACCGTCCTCGCTCAGGTGCCGGCGGTCGCGGATCACCATGTCCTCGACCACCTCGTCGATCGAGCCGGAGTCGATGCAGACGCGTCCAACCGTTATCTTGGCGCCCTTACGCGCGCCACGCTTGTCTACTTCTAGCGTCTGGCCGGTTTCGAGGATAAATGTCTCCTCCAAACCACAGCTGTAGAGATGCGACGCCAGTCTTGCGTGCTTCGACATTTGCCAGAATTCGCCGTGGATCGGCATGAAGAAGCGCGGACGCACCAGGTTGAGCATCAACTTGAGCTCCTCCTGGCTGGCGTGTCCGGAGACGTGCAACGGCGGATTCATCGACCCGGCCACTACCTCGGCTCCGCGCCGCGCAATGTGGTTCATCATCCGTCCGATGGCCTTCTCGTTGCCCGGAATAATGCGCGCCGAATGGACCACCATGTCGCCGCGTTCAAGCGTCAGGTTTTTGTGGTTGTCCACCGCCACCCGGCTCATGGCCGACATTGGCTCGCCCTGAGTGCCGCTGACGATTGCTACCACCTTGTGCGGCGCCGCACTCATCACGTCCTGAGGGCGCAGCAGAAGGTTGTCTGGGATGTGCAGCAGCCCCAAATTATGAGCAATCTCGGAGGCTGAGAGCATGCTGCGGCCAATGAACGCCACCTTGCGGCCCATCGCTGCCGACAGGTCCAGAATCTGTTGCAGACGGTGAATTGAACTGGCAAAGCAGGCCACCACAATCCGCCGTTCAGCGCGATTGAAAAGCTCCTCAAGCCGCGGATAGACAGCACGCTCCGAAGGCGTATATCCTGATCGATCTACATTTGTAGAGTCTGATAGCAATAGCAAAACGCCGCGCTTGCCGTAGTCGGCCAGAGTATGCAGGTCAAACAGCTCGTTGTCGGTCGGAGTCGGGTCTACCTTGAAGTCGCCCGTATGAATCACGACGCCCAGCGGTGTCGTGATGGCCAGCGCCACGGCATTCACAATCGAGTGCGTAACGTGGATGAACTCCACCGAGAATGGGCCGAGTTCGACCCTATCTTTCGGTTTGATCCGGTGCAGTTTGGCCTTGTCCAGTAGATCGTGCTCCTCCAATCGGCGCTCCACCAGCGCCAGCGTGAAGGCCGTTCCGTAGATCGGAATGTTCAATTGCGACAACAGGAACGGTACGCCGCCGATGTGGTCCTCATGCCCGTGGGTGAGGATTAGCCCTCTGACATGTTCCGCATTTTCTTCAAGATAGGAGAAGTCTGGGGTGACGATGTCAACCCCCAACAACTCGGCGTCGGGAAACATCATCCCGGCGTCAATCACCAGGATGTCATCCCCGTAGCGCAAGGCGAGGCAATTCATGCCGAATTCGCCCAACCCACCTAGAGGGATGACCTGTAACTTATTGTCTGGCATAGACGTGCGGCGGGCTCCGATCTTTCAGGCTACCACAAGCGAAGGGCCTACCCCGTAGGGTAGGCCCTCGCCCTGATGTTCAATGGGAGAAACAGATTCAACGGTGTCGAGACCGAAAAACCTGTAGTGATTTGAGCGTAGAGCCTACGCGAATTGAAGTCAAGGGAAAAAGGCGACCCCTCTGTTTGTGGGATAACTTGTTGATTACAAAAAAGTTATTTGACT
Source organism: uncultured Candidatus Solibacter sp. (assembly GCA_964478395.1). Taxonomy (GTDB): domain Bacteria; phylum Acidobacteriota; class Terriglobia; order Bryobacterales; family Bryobacteraceae; genus Paludibaculum. Next base: position 2,070 of record CAYZIX010000056.1, on the reverse strand, counting down.
TGACACAAGCGCTTCGCCGTGGCAGACTCCGGCCGAAAACAGCCGTTCTGAACCTCTCTTTTCGCTCTAAATTGGAGAATCCTGAAGGGTTAGTCGACCCTAATCTCCCAACTGGAGAATCGTCATTGGCGAGTCCGTTCCTTCGGTTACCATGCGCCTTCGCCGGATCAGAAACCATACTGTTGCAAACAGAATTCCGCCGCCCACGCAAATAACCAACAACGCTCCGGTCAGCTCGAAAATTGCCACCAGCATCCCGCCCACGTTCGGCATGGGTGGTAGTTTGGTCGGTTGGTTTTCAATCAGAACCGCGCGCCACTCTATCGTTCCGAGCACCGCCTGTGCCGCCTGTGCGTCCACTCCGCCTGGAATCACCGCCACCAAAGGCCCGGAACGGTGCGCCTGCCATCCGGGCTGCTTCTCAAATTCACGGAGCTTCTTCCAGGCCAGTTGAGGTGTATGGTAGTCAAACACGGCGAAGTCGACCGTCTTGCCTCCAACCTCGATCTGGCCCGCCTGAGCTTCCGGGCTGTCTTCAAAGCCTGCCACCGCCGTCGGGATTGATGGCATGAACTTCGATAGCGACTGCATGCCCAACAGGTAACGCTCCGAGTTGCGCACCCGGCCCCGTTCGGGCAAGTAGCCGGGCAACAATGGCTCACCCGCACCTATCGCCTTCATCTGTGGCAGTTTCCCGGCCAGCTCCGCCAGTTCTTTTTCCAAAGGCCGCCAGCCCTCGAACAGCAACACGTAGTTCGCCAGCCGCACCCACATCGCACCCGGCGTCGTGCACTGCATGTGCCCCCCGCGCCACATTGTGCAATTCGACGGCCGGCTCGCCTGGTACCACGCCAGCGACCCCGTCGCGTCCTGCATTCTCCACGCTGTCGCTGTAAACCGCCCGACAGGTCCTTTATACTCTGCCCGTTCGGCTGTCTCTCCGCCGTATTCCGACCATAGTAGTTTGTCTTCCGCCTGGATTGGATCTGTTTTTACTTTTGTAGATCCATGCCAGTTCACCGGCCAGATCTGGGCCGCCGCAGGCGCGGCGGCCATCACGATGAGGGCTAGGCTCCGCAGCATTTTTTATACTTTTTGCCGCTGCCGCACGGGCAGGGATCGTTCCGGCCAACCTTGTCGCCCTTAATCACCTGGGCCTTCGGTTCCGACGTGGCCTGACCACCGGCAAACTGCAACATTTCCATTTCGCGGTCCTTTTTCCGGTGAATGTTGCGTGTCAGATCCACCAGTGCACTCTGCGCCTCCGGGCTCGCCACCGCGACTGGTTCCGGCTCTGCCGGTTCGCCGCCTTCTTCCCACGCCACATCTTCACCCGGAATCATCGGCCTTTCGCCGCGCACCGCTTGCAGGAAGAACAGGAACCGGATGGTCTCATCTTCAATCCGGTCCATCATGTCCTGGAAGATCTGGAAACCTTCCTTCTTGTATTCGATCAGCGGGTCTTTCTGGCCGTAGGCCCGCATGCCGATGCCCTCTTTCAGGTGGTCCATCGACAGCAGGTGGTCTTTCCACTGCTGGTCGATGACGCTCAGCCAGATCATGCGCTCGGTGTCGCGCATCACCTCGGCGCCCACCACGCGCTCTTTTTCGTCGTAGCGCTTTTTCAGCCGGTCGAGAATGAATTCCTCCAGCTCGACCTTCGACATCTGCTGAACTTCAGACGGCAGAATCTTCAGTCCAAACTGGGAGTTGATGTCGGTCTGCAGTCCGATGAGGTCCCACTTGTATGGATTTGTGCCATCGGGGCAGCGGGCATCAATGAACGTTGCCAGAATGCCGTCCACGATCTCGAAGATCTGGTCCTTGACGTCCTCGCCTTCCAGCAACTTGCGGCGCAGACCGTAGACGGCCTTGCGCTGCTTGTCCATCACGTCGTCGTATTCCTTGACGTGTTTGCGCGACGCGAAATTCTGCGCTTCCACGGCCTTCTGTGCTGCCGCGATCCGCTTTGTGATCAGCCGCGACTCAATCGGCACGTCCTCTTCCATGCCCAGGCGCAGCATCAGGCCCTGGATGCGGTCGCCGCCGAAGATGCGCAGCAGATCGTCC
>CAYZIX010000055.1:0-26755 GCA_964478395.1 uncultured Candidatus Solibacter sp. | reverse complement strand
CGCAACTGGCGGCCAGCTCGCGCACGCGCTTCAACTCGTCCACGGTAGCGTACAGGCGGCCGTCCGCAATCTGCGGATAACCGCAGATGTTCGCCACGCCGTAACGCGCCAAATAGCGCAGATGCGTTTCGGTGGTGGGCGCACTCTGGCAGCCCAGCTTCATATGGCCGCGCGGAGCGGCGTCCAGCGCCGCCGAGGTTAGCGCGCCGGTGGTCGACGAGAAGAAATCGCGGCGGTTCATGATGCGCGCTTGCGGCGCTCGAGAAAGCGCTGGATGTAATGCGTGTCGATCCCGGCGCGGAGGAACTCCTCATCGGCCATGATCTGTTGGTGCAGGGGAATAGAAGTCTGGACGCCTTCGATGACGAACATATCCAGCGCACGCCGCATACGCGCGATGGCTTCCGTACGATCGCGGCCATGGGCGATCAACTTGGCCACCAGCGAATCGTAATAAGGCGGAATGACGCCGTCGGCGTAGACCGCCGTATCCACACGCACGCCGATGCCGCCGGGTAGCGACAGCGCCTGAATGCGCCCAGGCGAGGGTGTGAAGGTCTCCGGGTTTTCGGCGTTGATGCGGCACTCAATGGCGTGGCCGTTCAACTGGATGGGCCCGCCGAGGATGTCGTCAAGCCTTTCGCCACACGCGATGCGTAACTGCGCCTTCACCAGGTCGATGCCCGTGACGAACTCCGTAATCGGATGTTCCACCTGGATGCGCGCATTCACCTCGATGAAGTAGAGGCTGCCATCGGCATCCATCAGAAACTCGACCGTGCCGGCGTTGGTATAACCAATGGCGACGAAGGCTCGCTCAATGGCCTCGGCCGTGCGCGCGCGCAACTCAGGCGTCATCACAGGCGAGGGGGCCTCTTCAATCAGTTTCTGATGCCGGCGCTGGATGGAGCATTCTCGCTCGCCCAGTACGCGCACGTCGCCGTGCTCGTCGGCCAACACCTGAAACTCGATATGGCGCGGGCATTCGATGAACTTCTCGCAGTAGAGATCGCCATTGGAAAACGCGGCCAGCGCCTCTTGCTGCGCCTGGGCAAACAGACCGGGCAGGTCGGCTGGCTCGCGCACAATGCGCATGCCGCGCCCGCCGCCACCGGCCGACGCTTTGAGAATCACCGGGTAGCCGATGGAGGCGGCCACTTCCAGCGCCTGCTCGGAGCTCTCCAGGATTCCATCCGAGCCCGGCAAAATGGGCACGCCGCACTGGCGCATTTTTTCGCGGGCCAACTGCTTCAGGCCCATCATGCGCGTCACGTCGGGCGGCGGCCCGATGAACTTGATGTCGGACGTTTGACAGACTTCGGCGAAATCCGAGTTCTCGCTCAGAAAGCCGTAGCCGGGATGAATGGCGTCAACGTTCGTGATCTCGGCGGCGCTGATCACGGACGGAATGTTCAAATAGCTGAGCGCGCTCTTGGCTGGGCCGATGCAGACGGCCTCGTCAGCGAAGCGCACGTGCAATGAGTAGCGGTCGGCCTCTGAGTAAACAGCCACCGTGTTCAGGCCCAGATCCTTGCATGCGCAGATGATGCGCAGGGCGATCTCTCCGCGATTGGCGATGAGGACTTTCTGGATCATGGCGTGACTACGGCTTGACCAGGAACAGCGCCTCGCCGTACTCCACCGGCTGGCCGTTCTCAATGAGGCGCTTAACGACCGTGCCCGAGATCTCGGCCTCGATCTCGTTCATCAGTTTCATACTCTCGATAATGCAGAGCACCTGTCCGGGGCGGATTGAATCGCCGACCCGGACAAACGGATCCGAGCCCGGCGCGGCCGCCTCATAGAAAGTGCCGACAATGGGCGACTTGACGGCCTCCAGCGTCGGATCGGTGAGGTCGGGTTGGCCTGGCGACGGCGCCGCCTGAGGGGCGGCAATCGTCACCGAGGCCGGCGCTACCGGCACGGCTCCCGACGGAGCGATAGCGGCCGGAACCGGTGCTGCCATCTGTTGCGCCGGCACGTGGATCTCCTGCGTCACCACGCCGCCCGTCCGCTTAATCCAGACGCGGTTCTCACCGCGCTGTACCTCCAACTCGGCCACGCCCGTCGCGCAGACCGTCTCGATCAGTTCACGAATCTCTTCAATCGTCATGATGCAATTCCCAGATACTCTTTGCCCGTCGGAGTGAGTACTTCCACGCCGCTTGCAGACACGAGAACCGTGTCCTCGATACGAATGCCTCCAACTCCCTCTATATAAACACCCGGTTCAATGGTGATGGCCATGCCGGGCTCCAGCACCGTCTTCGACCCCGCGCCCAGCCGCGGAGCCTCGTGAATCTCCAAACCCAGCCCGTGGCCGGTGGAGTGAGTGAAGTATTGATCCAGCTTACGACGCCGCAGCGTGTTGCGGGCGGCCGCGTCCACATCGTGAGCCGTGGCGCCAGGCTTGACTGCCGCAATGGCAGCCAGTTGCGCTTCGAGCACAGCGTCGTAGATCCGCTTGAGCCGCGGCGTCACCTCGCCACACCTGGCCACGCGAGTCATGTCGCTGGCGTAGCCGGCGACTGAAGCGCCCATGTCCACCAGCAAACTGTCGCCCGCTTCCAAACGCGTCTGGCCCGGCCGGGCGTGCGGCAATGCGCCCCGTTTTCCCACGGCGACGATGGTGTCAAACGACGGAGCCTCAGCCCCTAAACGGCGCATGCGGTGGTCGAGCTCGGCAGCAATTTCCAGCTCCGTGCGGCCCGGCCGCAGCCACTTGACCACCTGCGTATAGGCCTGCGAACAGACTTTCACCGACCGTCGAATAGCGGCGATCTCGTCCGGGCTCTTCACCATACGGAGCGTCTCAATGACATCCCGCATGCCGATCAGCCGGACACCCGCGCCCAGAGCATCCTCAACCGACATCCAGGCCTCGTGAGAAAGGTAGGCCGGCTCCAGAGCCACACGCCGCGGACGCCGCCGGCGCAATTCTGCGAATACCGCTTTCCAGGTGGGGCCCGAAACAGCACGTGACGCGCAGTCGCATTCCTCGCCCGCCTGAATCGTATAGCGCGGATCGGTAAACAGCGCCGCACTGCGGCGGGTCATCAGAAAGAGCCCGTTACTGCCCGAAAAACCAGTCAGATAGCGTACGTTGGGCAGGTGCGAGACGACCATTGCGTCGCACCTAGCCGCTTCAAGCGCTTCGAGCAGCCGGGCGCGCCTTGCCGGGCGTGGGTCGATCAATTGAGTCAAACTGGCTTATTTTAGCATCTCTATCTTAGGTCCAGAGGCTTCAAAGCGCCCGCTGTCTTACGCCGGATGTTCGCTATATTGGAAGTAGCACTGTGAATCTGAGGCACACAGTCGCGCAAGCGTTGTGGCTGGCGGCGCTGGCCTTGCCGGGGCTCGTGCAGGCTAAACCGGTGGTCCCGGCCCTGGCGCCACTGACGCCGGTCAACCGTCTGGCCACCCAACTGGACAACGACGGCCGTACAGACTGGGTACGCGCCTACCGTTGTCACGGTCCCGACGGCCGCCTGTATCACTGCCTGCGCATCGCTCTCAGCAAAGCTCACACAACGCAGCGGATCCGGATCAGAACGAGCGCCTCAACGTTGCGGATCACGTCGCACGACGTTGACGGCGATCACCGGCCGGACTTGCTGGTGGTGAACGCGGACAACGGCACCCCACTGGGCATCTGGCTGAATGATGGTCATGGACGCTTCAAGGAAGGCGACGCCAGCATCTACCCGTCCTCGATCTGGCATGACGACCCGTTGATCAGCGCCGTCGCCACCGACGACGACAATTCACCCGAGGCGCTGGACGACATCCAGGAGTCCTGCCTCGACTCGGTCTCAATCGCCGATCCGCTGTTTGACGCCGCAACTCCAATCACTTTTGTTGAGCCCCACCAGGCACATACCGCGCGCCAACTTGGACACGCCGGACGTGCGCCTCCTGCTCTCTAGCTCCTCCCGCAAGTAACGTTTCCCGGCCGGCGCACCGTGTAGACGCCGGTGCTTCCACTTTATTGATCAAGACATAGGGAGATTGTCTCAACGTGCGTAAGCTTTTGTATTTATGCCTGATCCCGGTTATCGCATGGCCGAACGATCAGCCTCCGCACCACCTCACACTAAAAGACGCCGAGGCGATGCTGGCTGAGCGGAACCTCAACCTGGCCGTCAGCCGCCACCTGGTGGAGGCGGCCGAGGCGCAGCGCCTGATAGCCGGCTACCGGCCCAATCCGACGGTCCAGGTGGGCAGCGAGCAGTTGCCCGTCCGCTCGCCCATCCCCGGCAGCTTTCCGCGCTTCGTCACCACGAATCTCGACGCCGCCGCGCAACCCACCTACACGCTTCAGGTGCAGCAGTTGATTGAGCGCGGGGGCAAGCGGCAGTTGCGGGCCGAACAGGCCGGTGCGCAGGCGGAGGCGGCGCGCGCCACGGTGCTGGATACGCTCCGCCAACAGACTTTCCAACTCCGCCAGGCGTTCTCCGGCGCCGTACTGGCACGCGAAAACCTGAAACTGGCGGAACTGGCAAACGAACAATATGAGCGTACGGAGAAGTTAACCCAGACCCGTGTCGACAACGGCGAAGCCGCGCCGGTGGAGATCTACCGTGTGCGCGCCGGCCGTCTTGCCTACCGCCAAGCCGTGGTCCAAGCCCGCACTGCATACCAGCAGGCGCTGCACGACGTGGCCAACCTGCTGGGAAGCGAACAGAGTTCGTTCGACGTGGTGGGCGAGTTCAACGAGCGTCCCGTCAATCAAACGCTGGAACAGTTGCGAACCGCCGCGCTGGATAGCCGGCCCGATTTGAAAGCGGCGCGCCACGCGCTGGACGCGGCCGAGCGCGGCACGCACCTGGCCGAGGCGCAGCGCCACCGCGACATCAACGTCGGTGTGGAATATCAGCGCGTGGCCGAGGACAGCACGGTGGGCATGATTGTGCAGTTCCCGCTGTTTGTCTTCAACAACCAGAAGGCCGCCGCGGCGCAGGCCACGGCCCTGCAGTTGGCGGCCCGGTCACAGTACCAGCAGGCGCGCATGCAGGCGCTCACCGATGTCGAAAAGGCCTATCAGGCCTACATAGCCGCAAAAGAGGCGCTGGAGCTGTTCAGCAAGGACAATCTGGCGCAAGTCGACAAGCTCCGCCAAGTGGCCGCCTTTAGTTTCAAGGAGGGCGCCACCAGTCTGCTGGAGGCGCTGGACGCGCAACGCACCGCCAACCAGACGTTGGCGGCCTACAACCAGGCCCGCGCCGACTATCAAGTTAGTGTCTGGCAACTGGAACAGGCGATTGGGCAGGACCTGCCGTAACGAGGAGAGCATCATGCGTTTCAAACAGATTTCCCTATTTTTGATTCCGGCTGCCTTGGGACTGGTCGCGGCGGGCTGCTCCACCAGCTCGGCCGTGGAGCCCAAGCGCGCGGCCGCGGCCGCCCCGGCGGCGCCCTCGGCAGACTCCGTCAGCGTCTCCGACGAACAATTGCGCCAGTTCAAATTCGAAAGCCCCGTCCAGCGCGATGTCAGCGCGTCGCGGGAGGCCACCGGCAAGGTGGCTTATAACGAGGACACCTCGACGCCGGTCTTTTCCCCTTACGCGGGCCGCATTGTGCGGCTGCTGGTGAAGCCCGGCGACACCGTGCGGCAGGGCGCGCCGCTGCTTGAAGTGGATACTCCGGAGCTGGCGGCGGCCGAGTCCGACCTGCTCACCGGTCAGGCGCTGCTCGCCAAAGCCCAGGCCACGCTGCGCCAGTCCGAGCGCACCCGCGACCGCCTGCAGCGCCTGGTGGCCGGCGAGGCGGCCCCGGCCAAGGACCTGGAGCAGGCGTCCACCGAGGCGGCCAATGCGGCCAACGACATGCACGCCGCCCAGGCCACCGTCTCGGCCGCCGAGCAGCGGCTGGCCACCTTCGGCAAGACGCCAGATGAGATCCAGAAGCTCACCACCACGCACCAGGTGGACCGTATCGCCAGAATCTTTTCGCCCATCGGCGGCACGGTGGTCGCGCGCAACGCCGGCCCCGGCCAGTACGTGCGGCCCGACGCCGGGGACCCCATCTACACACTGGCCGACCTCTCCAGCCTCTGGCTGCTGGCCGACGTCTACGAATCCGACGCCGACGGCGTGCGGCTGAACCAGCCGGTCAGCGTCAGCGTAATGGCGTTACCGAATCAGCATTTCAACGCGCGCGTCTCCTACATCGCTCCGGCCGTGGATCCCGAAACGCGCCGGGTGAGCGTGCGCTGCGTGGTGGCCAACCCGCACGGCCTGCTGAAGCCCGAAATGTTCGCCAGCTTCCACATCGACAGCGTCAAGGCGGGCGTGCTGACGGTTTCGCAGAAGGCCGTGATCCGCGAAAACGGCCAATTCATCATCTGGGTACTGCGCGACGGCCACGAACTGGTGCGGCGCGTGGTGGAAACCGGCGTCCAGCAGGACGGCTGGGTGGAGGTCCGCACGGGGCTAAAGGCCGGCGACCGCGTGGTGGCCGACGGCGCGCTGTTTGTCTCGAACGCGAGGAACTCCTAGCATCATGCAGTCTCTGATTCACTTCGCACTGGCGCGGCGGCCGCTGCTGCTCGCGCTGCTGGTGGTCTTCCTCGGCGCCGGCTTTTTCGCCTTCCACCGGCTGAACATCGAGGCCTACCCGGATCCGGCTCCGCCGATGGTGGAGCTGATCACGCAGGCTCCGGGGCAGTCGGCCGAGGAGATTGAACGCTACATCACCACGCCGATTGAAATCGCCACCGCCGGCATGCGCGACCTGCGTTTCACGCGCTCCATTTCGCTCTACGGCCTCAGCGACATCAAGATCCAGTTCGCCTACGGCAGCGACTATTACTTCTCGCTGCAGCAGGTGCTGAACCGCGTCAACCAGCTTCAGCTGCCGAACAGCGTGGAGCCGGCCGTCTCGCCCACCAGCCCCACGGGCGAGATCTTCCGCTATGAGTTAACGGGGCCGCCGGAGTTCAACCTGCTGGACCGCAAGACGCTCCAGGACTGGGTGCTGGAGCGCCGCCTGCGCACCATTTCGGGCGTCGCCGACGTCTCCGGCTGGGGCGGCCTGACGAAGGAGTATCACGTCGACGTCGATCTGAACAAACTGATGGCCTACCACATCACGCTGCCGCAACTGGTGGACGCCGTCGCCAAAAGCAACCTGAACGTGGGCGCGCGCACCATTGATGTCGGCCAGCAGTCGGTGAACGTGCGCGGCATCGGGCTGGTCAGCTCAATTGAGGACCTGGACAACATCGTTCTGTCGCAGTCCGGCGGCACGCCCGTGCTGTTGAAGGACGTCGCCAGCAGTTCGGTGGGCTATGCGCAGCGGCTCGGCATCATCGGCAAGGACATGAAGCCCGACATCGTGCAGGGCGTCGTGCTGATGCGCCGCGGCGAAAAGACCACCGAAGTGGTGGAGCAGGTGGAAAAAGAGGTGGACCGCATCAACGCCTCCGGCGAGCTGCCGAAGGGCGTGAAAATCGTCCCCTACTACGACCGCAAGAACCTGGTCAGCGCCACCACCGAAACCGTCGTCGAAAACCTGATTTTCGGCATTGTGCTGATCTTCGTGATGCAGTACATCTTCCTGGGCAACTTCCGCAGCGCGCTGGTGGTGGCGGCCACCATTCCGTTCGCGCTGTCGTTCAGCGTCATCATCATGGTGCTGCGCGGCGACTCGGCCAACCTGCTCAGCGTAGGCGCCATCGACTTCGGCATCATTGTCGATTCCAGCGTCTACATGGTGGAGAACATCTTCCGCCGCTTGCAAAAGACTGAGCCGTTCGGCCTGCTGGCCATGGGCACCGGGCCATTCGGCGGCGAACAGACCGGCCTGCGCGGCAAGCTGAACCGCATCTACGCCGCCGCCGTGGAGGTGGACAAGGCCATCTTCTTCTCGGCCGCCGTCACCATCGCGGCCTTCATTCCGCTGTTCCTGATGCAGGGCGTCGAGGGCCAGATCTTTTCACCGATGGCGAAAACCTACGGCTACGCCTTACTCGGCGCGTTGATTGCCACCATGACCATCACGCCGATGCTCAGCTCTTTTCTGCTGCCGGAGCAGACAGAGGAGAAGGACACACCCATCGTCCGCTGGATGCACCGCGCCTACGCGTGGGTGCTCGATCTGGCGCTACGTTACCGCTACGTGACCGTGGCCGGCGGCGTCGCACTGCTTATTGCTGTCGGCTCGCTGCTGCCGTTCATTGGCGGCGAGTTCCTGCCGAAGCTCGAAGAGGGCAATCTGTGGATCCGCGCCACGCTGCCGCCCACCATCTCGCTGGCCGCCGGCCAGCCCTACGTCAACCGTATGCGCGAGATGATCGCCGGCTACTCGCCGGTGGTCACAGTGGTCAGCCAGCACGGCCGTCCGGACGATGGCACGGACCCCACCGGCTTTTTCAACGTCGAGTTCTTCGCGCCCCTGTATCCATCCAAGGATCATGAACACTGGCGCAATGGCCTGACCAAGGAACAACTGGTGGCGGGCATGAAGAAGCGCCTGGAAAACGAGTTCCCGGGCGTCGACTTCAACTTCTCGCAGACCATCGAGGACAACGTGCAGGAGGCCGTCTCGGGCGTCAAGGGCGAGAACTCCATCAAGCTCTTCGGCACGGACCTGCACATGCTGGAGGTCAAGGCCAACGAGATCAGCGAGCACCTGCGCAAGGTGCCCGGCATTGAAGACGTGGGCGTCTTCCATCAGCTCGGCCAGCCGAACCTGCTGGTGAAGGTGGACCGCACGCGCTCGGCCCGCTACGGCCTGGCGGCCAACGACGTCAACACCATTGTCCAGGCCGCCATCGGCGGCCAGGTGGCCACCCAGATTCTGGAGGGCGACCGGCGCTTCGACCTGCTGGTGCGTCTGGCGCCGGAATACCGCGAGGACGAAGCGCGCATCCGCGCCCTGCCAATTTCCGCGCCGGGCGGGCAGACCATCCGCCTGGCCGACGTGGCCGACATTGAGATGGAGCCCGGCGCCAGCTACATCTACCGAGAGAACAACCGCCGCTACATCCCCATCAAGTTCAGCGTGCGCGGCCGCGACCTGGCCAGCGCCGTCGGCGAGGCGCAGCGCCGCATCAGCCGCGAAGTTCAGTTGCCGCAGGGCTACTCGCTGGACTGGAGCGGCGAATTCGGCGAGCTGAAAGAGGCGCAGGCGCGGCTGGCGTGGATTGTCCCGGTCAGCCTGTTGCTGATCGTGGTGCTGCTCTACAGCCACTTCAACACGCTGCGCGACAGCCTGATGGCGCTGGTGGGCATCCCGTTTGTCGCCACCGGCGGCATTCTGGCGCTGTTTGTCACCGGCACCAACTTCAGCGTCTCGGCCGCCGTCGGCTTCATCTCGCTTTTCGGCGTGGCGGTGATGGACGGCATCATCATGCTGACCTACTACAACCGCATGCGTGACAGTGGGCTGGACCGCGACGCAGCCGTACGCCAGGCGGCCAGCACTTGCATGCGGCCACGCTTCATGGCGACGCTTTCGGCCTGCATCGGGCTGGTGCCGGCCGCACTGTCTACCGGCATCGGCTCGCAGACGCAGCGCCCGCTAGCCACCGTCATTGTCGGCGGCATGTTCCTCGCTCCGGCGCTGCTGTCCATCATGGTGCCGGTGCTGCGCATCACGCTGGTGCCGGCCAGCAAACAGAAGGCGCTCGGCTGATCCCAATGAGAATGAGCCCAGCGATTTGATAGCATTTGCGAATGCGCAGTGGTATCGCGCTTGCCGCTTTCAGCCTGCTTGCCGCGTCGCAGGAACCTACAGTAATACGGACCACCACGCGAGTGGTGGAGTTGAACGTGGTGGTGACCGATCAGAAAGGTGAAGTCGTCAGCGGCCTGACGCGCGACGATTTCACCATTCTGGAGGGAAATCGCCGGCAGACAATTTCGCACTTCTCCGTGGAGGACCTGCGCACATTGCCGCCGCCACCGGAGCCGCTGCCCGCAGACGTCTTCACCAACCGCCTGGATATGAAGGGCGGCGTCCCATCTTCGGTAACGGTGATTCTCTGGGACGTGCTCAACACACAAATGCTCGACCGGCTCTACGCCCGCCAGCAGGTAGCTCACTTTCTGCGCAGCGAGTTGGATGCCAACGATCGCATTGCACTTTATTGCCTTGGCGCGCGGCTCATGATGGCGCACGATTTCACGAATGACAGTTCGCAGTTGTTACGCACGCTCGAACGCGCCAGCCGGCAGGGAAGCGCAGTGCTCGACGGTGCCGAAACCACTGAAAGCCGAGCCATGAACGAGACCTTGCGCTCGATGGAACAGGAGATTGCCGACCAGTACACCGCCTCACGCGTAAAGATCACAGCGGACGCGCTGAAAGCCATCGCCGACCGCCTGGCCGGACTGCCCGGCCGGAAGAACCTGGTCTGGATCAGCGGCGGTCTCCCCGCGTCGGCCGGGCTGTACCGCAAAGGCCAATCGGCATCAGACAAACGCTACAAAGCCAACCCGGTGCAATTCTTCCAGGACGACATCGATCGCGCCGGACACGCCCTTCAGGCGGCGAACGTCGCCATCTATCCGATCAACGCCCGCGGCCTGGCCTCAGATCCGGGCTATCATGCACGCGCTCGCGTCAGCTCACGGATGGCCATGGTTCGCCAGGAAGGTCCGGCGCAAATCATGCCCGAGGATTACTACACCACACGCGAGTCGATGCAGGCGCTGGCCGGGCAGACCGGCGGGCGCGCCGCGCTCGACACCAACGACATGTCCGGCGCTATCCGCCGCGCGGTGTCCGACGGCAGACTCAGCTACACGCTCGCCTACACACCCGATCACAACCAATGGGACGGCCACTACCAGAAGATCGCCGTGAAGTTGACGCGTCCCGGGCTGACCGTTCGCTGCCGCAACGGCTACATCGCATGGCCGGACCGCGCACCGGCCGAGGATGAACAGTACCGGGCCTTTGTAGTCGCCGCCACCTCGCCGCTCGAAGCCACCGGCGTGCGCATCCAGGCCGCGGTGCGGCAGGATCGGCCCGCCAAGGGCGACCTCTCACTCCGTTTTCTTGCCGAGACTTCCGACATCCGGCTCAGGAAACAGGACGGGCGCTGGACGGGCAAGCTCTTCGTCGGTTACGTGCAGCAGACCGCGGCCACGCCGCCGAAGACCTCCGTAGCGCAAGAGACCATATCGATCAACATGAACGACGAAGAGCTAACAACCGCCCGTGCTCAGGGCATCGCCGTCGAAAAAGCCATCCGCCTCAGCGCCGGCACGGCGTTGGTCAAGGTGATCGTGCAGGATTCAGCCAACGGCGCCATCGGTTCGGTCTTCATTCCCGTTAACCAGCATTGACGGCCGACGGATAGGATGTTGACATGTCCATCACCGCTTACGGGTTGCTCGCCTTTGCGTCGTTGGCTGAGCTGACGTCGGGCTATCACACGCCAGCCCTTAGCTATCAGGGCCCTGGCGAGTGGCGCCGCGCGGCCGAGCCCGTTTGGGTGTGGGAGTACCACACACTGAAGATGCGCTACCGCGCCACCGGCCTGCGCGCCACAGATGATGCCGTGCTGACACTGCGGCCCGGCACGGTGGGCCCCGTTACGCCCGGCGCCAACAACCCCGAGAATCCATTCGCTGAGGGCCTGCCTGTGGTGGTTGCCGCCGCGCGCGACCTGATTGCCGACGGGGCCGAACATACCTTGACTGTTGATCTGCGCAGCCGCATGCGCACGGCGCAGATCGACCAGCTCATCTTCACATTGCGCACCGGCGAGCGCCTCGAAATTGCCGATCTCGACTTCACAGGTGATCCGGCCCTATTTCCGGTTCAGCGCGGCGGGCCAGCATTACCAAAGGACGCGCGTGCACTGAAAATCAGCGGCACGGCCACCACGCTGCGCGGCCGCGAAACCATCCAGATTGCGGGCGAAGGCCGCCGTGGACGCACGCTGTATTTGAGCCTGCTCATGAACCTTGCCGGCGTGACAACGTTTTCGCCGTCGGCCCCCTTTGAACGCTGTCTGGCCAAGGAAACTTCGGAGACAGCCAATCTGATGGCGCGCATCCGCTATGCGGACGGCACGGTGGAAGAACAGTTCCCGCTGAATGTCGCCGAACGCCGCCACGCCGTCGCCAACCGGACACCGGGGCTCTATGCCCTGGAGGTGGACCCGCGCCGCACGCTGGCATCGGCCGAACTGATGGATCTGTCCCCCCACATCCAGCTGGCGCTATTCGCCGCTGGACTGAGCGACGCCGCGCCGCCCGCGGCAACCGATGAGGTGCGCACCATCCCACCAGCGGACGCTCAGCGCGCCATGACACCGCCGGACCTCGGCGCGTCGAAATGGTATGAGTTGCGCGACGCCGGTTCGAAGGTGTCCGCAAATCTTCACGTCACGAGCAAATCTGAGGGCCGCTACGCCACCCTGTCGCTCACCAACACGGATGGCTCACCGCGCGACTTCACGCTGGTTTTCCCTTCTCTCGACATCCGTGCTGCCACGCGCGCTGATGATGTCTACTATCTGTTCCCGCAGCAGAGCGCCGTGTTGAGCCAGGCGGAACAGACACTCGAAGGCAACTACAGCGGCGCTTTCCCGCTGCAATTCACCGATGTCTTCGCGCCGGCGGCCAACTCCGGCGCGGCTGTGATTGTCAACGACACCAACGCGCGCGGCAAGCGCTTTCGACTGACGAAGAGTGGCGCGACGGTGCGCGTTGAAGTGCTTTACACGGTGCATCTCGACGCCGGTGAAACCGTGCGTTTCCCCGGCGTTGACGTCGTGTTCCACGGCGGCGACTGGCGCCAGGGCTTTGATGCCTATCGCCGCTGGACGCGCTCCTGGTACAAGCCACAAGGGCCGCGCCCGGCGTGGCTGCGCACGGCTTTCTGGGCTCGTCGCGACTATCCTGTCGGCGGCAGCGGAGAGCTGTTCGACGTGCGCGCCAACCGCTACACGTTCGACACGCTGCTACGCGACGCTGCGCCGTTGGGAGGCGCCGATTTCATCGATATTTCGGGCTGGGCGTTGTCGAATGCCACCGGACGGGTGGGCGACTATCCAATCGAGCTGGGCGGCGCGGCCGATCTCAAACGCAACATCGCCGCGGCGCGCGTTCCGACAGGGCTCTACTTCGAAGGCTACCTGGCCGACAAAAATTCCGCCGTGGGCCGCCGCGCCGCGCCCGCCTGGCAGATTATCGACTCCACCGGCAAGCCGAAATGGTGGCAAGGCGGCGCAGAGCTGTTCGTCTGCCCTTACGTCGCCGACTGGCAGGCGTATCTTTCGCACCGTATCGCTGACGTGGCCGCCGCAACCAGCGCAGAGGCGGTTTACCTGGATGAATATGGCTTCGGCCACCAGAACTGCTACTCCACGAAACACGGCCACCAGCCCGGCGCCGGCACCATGGAGGGCGAACTCGCCATGGTGCGCGCCGTGCGCCGCGCGCTTGACGCCGCGGGCCGCCCCAACACGGCGCTTTACATTGAGGAGACTCCGCCCGACGCCGCCGCGCCTTACTACGACGCAGCCTTCTGTTACGCGCTGCCGATGGCCCGTGTCGCGCCAGGCGAGGTGAAGCTGAATCTTTGGCGCTTCGTCTTTCCAGACGTGCGCCTTTGGGACATGCTGTCGCTGGGCGTGCATCCGCGCCAACTTCCGGCCGAAGATATCCGCCTGTCACTCTGGCACGGCAATGGCGCGTGGCTGAAAGGGCATGTCGAAACGTGGTACGGCGAAAAGAACCTTGCCCTGCTCCGCCACTCCCACGAACTGCTGAAACACCACGCCGCCGCCTTCGCCGGCCAAGCCGAGCCGCTAGTTCGCTCACCGCACCCAACCGTGCTAATGAACCGCTTCTCCGGCGGTGGTGAAACGGTACATACGCTTTTCAACACCTCTTACCGCACTGTGCACGTTAAGTTCCGCGGCCACGACATCACGCTGGCGCCACGCGGTGTCGAAGTGATCGCCGACCCCGGCTCGTTAGAATGACCCACGCAAGCGGTCCAACTGACGGCGGTCGCGTTTTGTGGGCCGGCCCTCGCCCAAGCGCTCGTACCACGGCAGCGCCTTGCGTTCCTCGGCAGCGCGCGCCCGGGCCTCACGGCTAGCCGCGGTCTCGCGGTACAGCGTCTGCGCCACCGCCGCCGGTCCGCGTTGATCGCTCAGGGCCAGCACTTCAACCTCAAACACACCACCGGGAGTCGTCACACGGAGGGACTCACCTGCCTGCAAACCACTCGCCGGCTTGGCCGCCTGGCCGTGAAGCTCCACGCGCCCCAGTTCACAGGCTTTGGCCGCCAGCGACCGCGTCTTATAGAACCGCGCCGCCCACAGCCACTTGTCTAACCGAACACGCTCCATCGCCTCCCATTGTCGCGCCGCCACGTCGCCCATTAAAATCTTGACCCGCGAGTATTTTTCCTTTCAATCCACAGCTAGATCGGCTAGACTACTCCCCAATGTCTAGAGGAGGTGCTGGGATGCAACCCACACGGGCTTTGCTGTCTTTGATGTTTGCCGCTTCAGCTGCCGTGCTGCAGGCACAGCAGTCTGAACCGCTCACATACGTCGCGCTGTTCAGCGTTTCACCCGGCAACACGGAGTCCTTTGTCACCAAGGGCAAGGAGTTTGTTCCAACGCTTGAAAAGCTACATTCGGACGGCGTCATTACCGCATACGGAATTGACGTCGACATTCTCCATCAGCCAGGCACGTCGAACGTTGCCTTTTGGCTGGTGACGGGCAACTATGCGGGTCTACAAAAAGCCCAGGCGGCTATCGACGACTTTGAGACGAGGTCGCCCGAACTGATGAAATCGCTGTCGGCGCTCAGTGACCTGTCCAAGCACGCTGACCTGATAATCCGCGCAGTCGACGGCAACTGGTCGAATGCCAGCTCGTGCAAAACGCCGGTAAACGCGATGAGCATGAACGTCGTGAAGCCGGGCAAGGGACGTGAATACGTCGCAGCGTTCAAGGACTTCCAGAAACCCGTGCTCGACCAACTGGTCAAGGACGGCACGCTGTGCTTCTACGAACTGGACGTGGAGGACGTCCATTCCGTACCGATGGGAACCAGTTGGACCATTCTGGCGACGCCCGACATGGATTCAATGGACAAAGTGGACGCGGCTTTCGAAGCTGCCAATGCCAAGCTCTCGGCCAGCGATCGCACCGCTCGCAGCTACATGCGTGGCGAGCTGACCGACCCGGGCAAACACCGCGACAGCCTGTCGAAGTCCGTCGTCTATAAAGCAAAGTAAGCCACCCTCCGGTAAGGCCGGACGCCGTTTCCGGCCTTCTATTCCACTCACGCCCGCTGTAACGGATTCACCTGCCTTTCCGCCACTCATTCTGGACCTTCAATCGGCACGCCCGCCGTGTTCCGGACGGCCGTGCGTTTCGCATAAAGTATTGTTAGGTCGGCAACGGGAACGGAAAGGACCGCATATGGAATTAACAAGACGGGACGTCGGCCGGATCGCGCTTGCTGCGACGCCTTTGGCCCGGACATTTGCCGCGTCCAAGGTGAATTCCACTTTTGGTGGCGTGCAGATCGGCGCCATTACCTACAGCTTCAATCGAATCGCCAGCCCGGACCCGGAGGCCATCATCCGGGCCTATGTCGAAATCGGGCTGGGTGAAGCCGAGTTGATGTCGAATCACTGCGAGGCGCTGGCCGGCGCTCCGCCCATGCCGATGTTCCGGCGTCCTCCGGGTGGTCCGGGCGGGCCGCCGCCGGGCGGGCGTCCACAACTTACGCCGGAACAGATTGCCGAGCGCGATGCAGCACGCCAGAAACTGGCCGAGTGGCGCAAGGGCACCGGCGCCGCCACGTGGAAGGCCGTGACGAAGAAGTTCAACGACGCGGGCGTCGACGTCTCGCTGCTCTGCTACAACATGCAGGACGCCATGACTGAGGACGACATCGAATACGGCTTCGCGATGGCCAAAGGACTTGGCGTCAAAGGCATCACCACCAGTACCACGTTGACCATGGCGAAGCGCATCGCGCCGGTCGCCGACAAGCACAAATTGCTGGTTGGTTATCACGGCCACGACGCCACGAACGACCCTAATCAGACCGCTACGCTAGAAAGCTACGCCACGTTGATGGCCTACGGGAAATACAACGGCGTCAATCTGGACATCGGTCATTTCACGGCCGCCGGCTACGACGCCGTGGCGTTCATCAAGCAGCACCACGCCAAGATCACCAACCTCCACGTCAAGGACCGCAAGAAGGACCACGGCCCGAACGTGGCGGTTTGGGGTACCGGCGACACACCTATCAAAGAGGTGCTGCAATTGCTCAAGCGCGAAAAGTACGGATTCCCGGCAAATCTCGAACTCGAGTATCCGGTTCCGCAGGATTCCACCATCATCGCCGAGGCGAAGAAGTGCCTGGCGTACGTGAAGAGTTGTTTGGCATAGATTCTAAATCAGGACCCAGGGAGGTCTGAATGGCATTCTCAAGACGTCACTTTTTCTACGGCAGCCTGCTGGCGGGCGCCGTTCCCACAGCCGGCTTCGGCTCCACGCCGTCGCTGAAATTCGCTGGTTTCAAGAGTCCGAACGAGAAACTGAACTTCGCCGCCATTGGTTCCGGTGGCCAGGGCTATTCCAACCTGCGCGCCGCCTCGCCTACGGAGAACATCGTGGCGCTGTGCGATGTCGACGACCGCCGCGCTGCGCCAGCGTTCAAGGAGTTCCCCAAGGCGCCTACCTTCCGCGACTTCCGCAAGATGCTCGACCAGGAAGGCAAGAACATCGACGCCGTCATCGTCGCCACGCCCGACCACATGCACGCCACCGCGGCCATGTGGTGCATGGAGCGCCAGAAGCACGTCTATGTACAGAAGCCGCTGGTGCGCACCGTTTGGGAGGCCCGCCAGTTGCGCGCCGCAGCCGCCAAGTACGGCGTTGCCACGCAGATGGGCAACCAGGGCTACTCGAATGAAGGTACGCGGCAGTGCGCCGAAATGATCTGGGCCGGCGACATCGGCGGCGTCACCGAAGTCCACGCCTGGAGCGACCGCCCATTGTGGCCGCAGGGCCTGACCGAAATCCCGAAGGAAGATCCCATTCCCACCACGCTCGATTGGGACCTCTGGCTGGGCATCGCCGACAAGCGCCCGTTCACGGCCAACGGCAAGACCGAGCCCGACCGCTGGGGCGGCTTCTTCTATCAGCCCTTCAACTGGCGCGGCTTCTACGACTTCGGTTGTGGCGCCCTAGGCGACATGGCCTGCCACATCCTGGGTGCGCCGAACATGGCCCTGCACTTGTCGAAGCGCAAGTTGGTCAGCGTCGAATGCATCAAGAAGGAAGGCCCCAGCCCGTTCATGTTCCCGAAGGGGTCGGTGATCCGCTACGACTTCGCGGCATACGAAAACATGCCGGCGCTGAGCATCTTCTGGTATGACGGTCTGAAGAAGAACCCGGACGTCAAGGGGGTGCCCGAAGGCGAGTGGATTGGCGATCCGCCAATGCTGCCCTATCATCCGCCTGCTGCCGGCTCACCAGAAGCCGCGCGCGGCCGCCGGCAGAACATTCCGGGCTTTGGCGCTCGTTCACAGTCGCCGAAGTTTGAGTCGCCCGGCCGTGTCTACAGCCAGGAGACATTCGACGCGCTGAAGGCGTCAACCGAGCCGCTGCGCTTCCCGACGCCCGACGGCAGCCTGTTCATCGGCGACAAGGGCATGCTCACCACCGGCACTTACGGCGAAATCACACGCCTCATCCCGGTGGAGAAGATGAAGGACTACGAGTTCCCCGCCCCGTTCCTGACCCGCTCGCCGGGTCACATGCGCGACTTCATCCGCGCCTGCAAGGGCGGCGATCCGGCCTGCTCGAACTTCAATGTCGCAGCACCTTTCGTCGAGTGGATGCTGCTGGGCGTTGCCGCGCTGCGTTTCGAGGGTAAGCTCGAATACGACCCTGAAAAGATGCGCATCACCAACAATGCCGAGGCCAACAAGCTGCTGAAACCCACCTTCCGCAAGGGCTGGGAGTTTCACACGGTAAAGGGCTAGACGGTTCGCGTTTCATACCAGGGCGCCCTCGTGTGGGGCGCCCTTTTTCTATTTGGCCGCGATAGACCGTGCGGCCTCGCTCACCACGCGCGCAGCCGCATCGCTGATACCGTGCCCAACAGCCTGTTCCGCCAGCCGCGCCATCGCGCCCAGCTTGCGCTTCGAGTAGCGCCCCACAATGAGCCCTTTTTCGAGCCGCGCCGCCAGTTCAGGCTCGATTTGCGTCCCTTTCAGACTTCTGACCAGCGCCACCAGCGCGTCCACGTCAGGCAGGCTGTACATGAGGATCGCGTCGCTCACCGGACGCTCCCGTTTGTCGGAGGGTGAGTTGCGGATCTTGTCGTGCACCACCACCGTGGTGGACCCGCCACCGTCCAGGTTGATCGCCTCCGCCGCGCCCATTGCCACCAGTTCCGCTGCCAATTCATCCAGAGTCATGCCGGCGCTCGACGCCTGCCGGCCGTCCAGAGTCAAAAACAAAAAGTGCCCTTCGCGTGTCACGGCAAAAGCGGTGCGCGGATGACGCGCTTTGGCATGATCGAAACCCTCTTCGGTGACTGCCACCTTGCCCTCGCTCACGAGTCGCGGCCCAGCGCCAATTATGTCCGTCGCCCGGCAGGCACGGCCGGCCTTCGTGGTGGGCTCCAGTTGCAGCCTGACACGCAGCTTCATACCCGGCTCGGCATGGGCGCGCAACTCCTCGGCCGCTTTGCCCGAAGCCGACAACACAAAGCCACCCACAGGCACGGCCGCTGCATCACGGCCATCCTTCACCGCTGTCACGCGCCCTTCACTGTCCAGCGTCACCTCCAGGCCAGCGCCCAGGGCGGGTGTCGACGCGCCAATCTCCGGCGTGTACACCACCAGTTCGCCCTCCTTGCGCTCTCTGTTGACTCCCGCCACCGCCATGCTCCAGCCGCCCTTCGCACTGATGCTGCCCTTGAAAGGCGCGGGCGAAACAGCGGCCCGCTCACGGTAGCCGTGTTCAGCGCACCACAGCAACGCCGTGCGCGCATCACCGCTCGCCAGCACGCGGCGGTTCAACTCATACACACCCGTCGAGGCTCCCTCATAGTTACCACGCATGATGAAGAAACCGCCGTTCACCGCCGCCGTGGCACCGTAGCGCTTCGCAATCGACGATGTGGTCTCCTTGCCAATGGCGTGGTCCTTGGCATGGACCGGCAGGATGTTGATGGCCGGATTCGACGGATCCACGTCGAGCACCTGTAGCGTGAACGGCACTCCGCCACGCTTGAAGCCGTGTTGAATAAACAGGATGCCCGGAGCCACGCTCTCGCTGATCTCAGCTCCAGGCTCGCCGTAGACAATCGGAGCGCCCGGCGGACGGGGCGGCTGGGCCATCAGCAACGGGACCGCGGCAAGCGAACCGAGCAGCAAGTCGCCAAGGCGCATGGGGTGAGAACCTCCTGAATTCAGAATGCAGGTTATCAGGCTGCGGCGCGAGCGGCCATGCCGCGTCGCCCAACAGGCCGATGTTATCCTTGAAACAGGATTCGCGCCGTTCGTTTCAAGCGCCGTATGCACGGCTCCTTGGCGGCGCGCTTCGCCCTCACCTGATGAAAAACACCTCCGGTGCGGATGCCTCCAGCGTGCTCGGCACCGCCAACGTGGGCCACCTGCTGGTCCAGTATTCACTTCCCGCCATTATTGGAACGGCGGCCGCATCGCTGTACAACATCATCGACCGCATCATCATCGGCCACGGCGTCGGCCCGATGGCCATCTCGGGCTTGGCGCTGACCTTCCCCATGATGAATCTGGCGGCCGCCTTTGGCGCCCTGGTTGGCGTGGGCTCCGCCGCCTTGGTCTCCATCCGCCTCGGCCAGGGCCGCCATCACGAGGCCAGCTCAATTGTCGGCAACACCGTCTTCCTCAACCTGGTCCTCAGCATTCTCTTTTCCGCTGTCTGCTACGCGTTTCTCGATCCGGCGCTCTACGCCATGGGCGCCAGCCCGGCGACACTGCCCTATGCCCGGCAGTTCATGCAAGTGATTCTGGCCGGCAACGTCTGCACGCACCTCTATCTGGGGCTAAACAGTGTCATGCGCGCCTCGGGTTATCCGCGCAAGGCGATGTTTATGACGCTGCTCACCGTTGCAGTGAACCTGGCGCTGGCGCCGCTCTACATTTTTGTGTTTGGGTGGGGCATCCGCGGCGCGGCCTTCGCCACCGTCTGCGCGCAGTTCGTTGGCGTGGTGGCCTGCCTGATGCACTTCTTCCGGCGTGACAGTTCGGTCCGTTTCGAGCCCGGGTGCCTGCGGCCTGACGCACGCATTATCGGCAGCATCTTCTCGCTGGGCATGTCGAACTTCGTCATGCTGTTCTTCTCCAGCTTTGTCGCCGTCACTTTCAACGTGCGTCTGGCCACCTACGGCGGCGATTATGCTATCGGCGCCTTCGGCATCGTCAACTCACTGGCCAATCTCACCGTCATGTTGACAATCGGCCTCAACCAGGGCATGCAGCCGATTGCCGGCTACAACTTCGGCGCGCGCCGCCATGAGCGCGTTAAGCACGTTTTCCGCCTGGCCATCATCTCCGCCACCGCAATGACCACGTTCGGCTTCCTGCTGGGCGAGGTGGCCCCGCGCATGGTGGCCCAGGCGTTTACCGTCGATCCGGAATTAATCTCGCAAGCCGTCGCGGGCATGCGCTGGTTCTTTGCGGTTTATCCGGTCATTGGGTTCCCCATCGTGACCTCGGCTCTCTTCCAGGCCATCGGCAACGCCAAGCTGTCGGCGGGACTGGCGCTCACACGCCAAGCGCTGATCCTCATCCCGTGCCTCATCGTGCTGCCACACTATTTCGGCCTGCCTGGAGTCTGGCTGGCCGCGCCGGTCTCCGATGTCGCCTCAGTGGTAGTGGCGTTCATAGCCCTGAAGACGCAGTTCCATAAGAGCCTGACGGCGCGCTCCGTTTAGGGCCGCACGGCCGCGCCAATCGCCCGCAACTGCTCCAGGAACGGCTCTTCAATCAGCCCGCGCTCATTGTGCGGCACGTCCCACGTCACCACGCCGCCCTTGTCCACCAGCCGTTTGGTGAACTTCACCGCGTCATCAGTCGAAAAACGCGGTTTGCCGCCGCTCCAGCGCTCGCCCAGATAACTCAGCATGTGCCACTGCGCACCATCCATGATGGGGCCATCCATGCGCGCCCTCTCCGGCTCATTCACTTCGCCGGCCGTGTAATCTTCCTGCTCAGATTCGGAGTGCACCGGCATCACCACACCGCGGTTGAACGCCACAATCGAATTCGCGTTCCCCTTCCGCGCGGCAGCGGCGAAACTGGCGAAATTGGGCGGCTGCGCGCGCCGGTACATCGTGTTCGGCCAGTAGCAGCCGTCAAACCACCAACCGGAGATCTTATCGCCCCAGCGCACCGACCATTCCGCAATAATCTGCTCCCATTTGCGCTGAAATTCGAGGTTTGGATACGCGCCGCGCCGCCATTCCAACCGTTCCATCGCCAGCTTGTCCCGGTCCGGGGCACCGGAGGGTAGATACACCAGCAGCTTGATGCCACGTTTGGCCAAGGCGCGGTGCAGATCGGCCACCAGGTCACGCCGCGAGCACTTGCCCGGCCGTATACCCACCAGTGTTTCGTAAGTCTTGTTCGGGGCCAGATAATGGCCCGAATTCTGCCCTAAAGTGATGAAAAAGTAGCCCGCATGCACCGTTTCAAGCTGTTTTGCCAGCCCTTCGGCGTCGAAATTGTCGATCCGCCGGTTCCATTCGTCAACGGGCAGATCCGCTGACGGCGCCAGGTAGTGCATGAACACGCCCCACCGCGCCTCGCGAAACCAATCGGTCCGTGGCGCGGCCTGCGGCGCCGCCAGCAACATCGCAATCAGACCATAGGTCAACAACACACACCTCCCACCGCACTGTCGAGTGTCGCCAGCCGGATGCCCCATCCCGACCCGCGGGCCGCCACCGCGCCGCACAATCCTTCCGGACCGGGCAGCGGCCGTACCGTCCAGCCGCGCCAAGCCAGCGCCTGCACACCTTCGAGCAGCGGCGCTCCGTTGAACGATTCCCGGCCCGCGCCCAGGCCGATGCCAATGCCTTTCAGATATGCCTCGCGCGCCGTCCACAGCCGCAAAAACAAGCCTTGCCGGTTTTGTTCCGAGGCCAAGGCGAGCGCCGCCTGCTCTTCGTCGTGCAGCCAGCGCGACGCCAGCCGTTGCGGATTCAACCCGCCACGCTTCCACTGCTCGATATCGACGCCCACTTCACGCCCGCGCGACCAAGCCACCACGGCCCATTTTTTGGTATGCGAGAGATTGAAGAACACGTCGCTACCCGCCAGATACGGTTTGCCGTGCAGGCCGTGGGCAAAACGCAATTGTGTGGGCTCAAGCCCTGTCACGCGCCCTACGATGGTGCGCAATGCGACGCCGGCGCGCACCTGGGCGAGGTCGATCCACACCACTTCTATGGCGTCGTCCACACGTGGCTGCCAGTCGCCCGACACAGCCTTCAATTCTATCCACACCGCGCACGGTTGACCAGTTTCCTTTGGGTTGGATACGCTGGGGCTGCCCCATGTACGAAGTATCCCTTTCCCGGCGCCGTCTCCAGCAGACGTTGCGGCACGAACAGCCAGACCGCATTCCCGTCGATTTCGGCGGCTCCTCGGTCACTGGCGTTCACGTTTCAGTCGTCGCCGCGCTGCGCGACTACTACGGTCTAGAGAAACGCCCGGTGAAGGTCCACGAACCTTACCAGATGCTCGGCTTCATCGACGAGGATCTGCGCCAGGCCATGCGCATCGATGTCACCGGCGTCTTCGCGCGTAATACGATGTTCGGCTTTCCGAACACGGAGTGGAAGGAATGGGATTTTCGCGGGCTGCCCGTTCTCGTCTCCCGCGATTTCGAGATTGATACCGAGCCGAACGGCGATATCCTCATCTACCCCGCAGGCGACCGCACCGCGCAGCCCAGCGGCCGCATGCCCGTCGGCAGCGCGTTTTTCGACACCATCATTCGCCAGGAGACAATCGACGAGGCGAAGCTCAACCCTGAAGACAATTGTGAGGAGTTCAGCCCCATCTCAGAGGCCGATCTGGCGTACCTGGCTCAGGCCGTGGAACGCGCCTCGGCCACCGGCGCCGGAGTTCTGGCCGGCTTCGGCGGCACCGGCTTCGGCGATATCGCGCTGGTGCCCGCGCCGTTTCTCAAGGCGCCCAAGGGCATCCGCGACGTGACCGAATGGTATGTCTCGACAGCCAGCCGGCGCTCCTACGTACACGCCATCTTCGAGCGCCAGTGCGAAATCGCGCTCGGCAATCTCGAACGCATCTCGAAAGTGGCCGGCGACCGCGTTGATGCGATCTTTGTCTGCGGTACGGACTTCGGCACACAGACCTCGTCGTTCTGCTCGGTGCGTACCTTCAACGAGCTCTGGCTGCCCTATTACAAGCGCGTCTGCGGCTGGATCCACACGAACACCAACTGGAAATGTTTCAAACATTCCTGTGGTAGTTCGGCACGCTTCTTCGATTCCTTCATTGATGCCGGCTTCGACATCGCGAACCCCGTGCAGTGTTCAGCCGCCGGCATGGATCCTGTCATGCTGAAAGAGCGCTACGGCGACCGCCTCACATTCTGGGGTGGCGGCGTCGATACGCAACGTGTTCTGCCCTTCTCGACGCCCGCTGAAGTACGCGCCCAGGTGCTCGAGCGTTGCCGGATCTTCGCGCCCGGCGGCGGTTTTGTCTTTAATTCGATCCACAACGTTCAGGCTGGAACACCGGTTGAAAACGTCGTGGCCATGCTCGACGCGGTGGACGAGTACTCGCGCGGCTGAATCTGATCTACACACAATCTCTGACTATGGAACGCACCTATTACCTGGACCTTGCCCGCCGTGGGCTCAGAATGCCGATTGGCGCCGACTTGGCGCTGCATGAGGAGGCGGATGCCGAAGCCATCCTGCTCGACGCCGGGCGCCTTGGCCGCGTCGTCGAGCGTGCTGCGCGCCGTTATCAAACCCCTTTGGCTTTCCCGCTGATGGATCTCCGCCTGGAGAAGGCCGACCTGCTCGGCTTTCTCGGTGTGCCGGAGCCGGAAGTGGACCTGTTCCACTTCACCACTCCGCCGGAAGCCGAGGCCGTAGAAGCCGTGAAGCGCAACGCTGACCGGCCGTTTTCGCCACGCATCACAGCCAACCAGGGCGCCGTCCGCTACATCGCGGAGAAGACCGACCTCATGCCAGTCGGTATGTTGATCGGCCCCTTCTCACTGATGACCAAGCTGGTGGCCGATCCCATTGCGCCGATCGCGCTGGCCGCCAGCGGCATGACGGCCGAGGACGATCCGGCCATTGCCACCATTGAACGCGCGCTGGAGATGGCGCTGGCTAGCGTACTGCGTTCGGCCAAGGCTCAGATTGCGGCCGGCGCCAAGGCGATCATCGTTTGCGAGCCCGCCGCCAACATCGTCTTCCTCTCGCCGCGCCAGTTGAAGCGCAATATGGGTATCTTTGAACGTCTTGTTCTGGAGCCCAATCGCGCGCTCTGTGCGCTGCTGGCCGAGCACGGCACCGACATGATCTTCCATGACTGCGGTGAGCTCATTGACGACATGGTGCGGCTGTTCTCAAGCGAACTGCGGCCGGTGATGATGAGCCTCGGCGCCAGCCGCAAGCTCTGGGAAGACGCTGCGCTGGTCAGCCCCGACATCGTACTGTTCGGCAACCTGCCGACCAAGACGTTCTACTCGGACTCGGCCATGCCGGAAGAGAAGGTCCGCGAGTTGACGCGTGAGTTGGCCACCAACATGCGCGCTTGCGGCCACGCTCACATCCTCGGCTCGGAATGCGATGTGCTGCACGTGCCGGAGGCAGCCGAAACCATCCGTCACAAAGTGGACGTCATGATGGAAGCCTAGATGCCGCATTTCGAGCTCTGGCAGTGGCTGCTGGGCGCGCTGTGTGCCGTGTGCGTGGGCATCGCGAAAACGGGTGTGCCCGGCTTCGGCATCCTGGTGGTGCCGATGATGGTGCTCACCGTGGGCGACGCACGCACGTCGGCCGCTTGGCTGCTGCCGGTGCTCTGTACGGCGGATATCTTCGCTGTGGTTTACTGGCGGCGGCATGCCGCCGCCAGCCGCTTGTTTTCGCTGGCGCCCTGGACCCTGGTGGGCATGGGCGCCGGCGCTTTGGCGCTGTCGTTGAGTGAAAAGATCCTGCGCCCAGTGATCGGCGGCATTGTTTTCCTAATGCTGGTGGCCTACCTGGTCCGCCGCGCGCGCCGCAATGCCACCGACATCCGTCCGCATCCAGCTATCTACGGCACGGCAGCCGGATTTGCCACCACCGTGGCTAACGCCGCCGGACCGGTAATGAATCTTTACCTGCTGAGCAAGCGCCTGCCCAAGGAAGAGTTCATTGCCACCGGCGCCTGGTTCTTCTTCGTCATCAATCTGGTGAAGATCCCCATATACGCCTGGCATGGCCTGTTCTCGCGCACTTCGCTCACTTTCGATCTGATGGTGGTGCCGGCCGTAGTTGTGGGCGCGGTACTCGGGCTCAAAATTGTCAGTCGCATGCGCTCCGATGTCTTTGAATGGCTGGTCATCGCCCTGACTGCGGTTTCCACCTTGCTGCTGTTCCGCTAAAGCGGCGCCTTGCTCCGAAATCGGCCAGGTTGGTATCCTTAAGGTTTCATGCGCAAAGTGCCCTTAAGTCAATCCCTCCGTATCATCGGACAGGGCTCGATGAACTGGCTGGCGCAGCGGCCGATTGTCGTCTCCTTTGAGGTCACCGACTCCTGCACCTGCTACTGCCGACACTGTGATCACGGTGGTCCCAAGGACGATTCGAGAAACCTCCGGCCGGAAGAGTATAAACACTACACCGAAACCCTGAAGCCGTGCGTCGTGCAGGTCTCCGGCGGCGAGCCGCTGATGCGTGACGACCTGTCCGATGTGGTTCGTAACATCAAGCAGCCAAACGGCTTGCCCTACATTATTCTGGTGTCGAGCTGGTCGTTGATGACGCCTGAACGTTATCTGGCGTTGCGCGAGGCGGGCGTTGACCAGTTCTCGGTTTCGCTCGATTTTCCCGACGACCGGCACGACCAGTTCCGCAACCTTCCAGGGCTCTACGATCACCTGAATCAGGTGATCCCGCAGTGTGTGACCTACGGCTACGATGACATCGTGCTGAACACGTGCATCACAGCGGCCAACGTCACCGAGATCAACGGCACAGCGGATCAGGCCAAGAAGTGGGGCGTGAACATTTGCTACAGCGCCTATTCGGCCCGCCGCACCGGCAATCGCGATCTGTTCCCCGGCTCGCCCGAGCAGTTGAAGGTGCTGAACGCGGAGTTGGACCGGATTGAGAAGCGGCGCGAGGAGAACAACTGGATTGTCAGCGCCCCAACTACGGTGACGGCCACCCGGCATTACTTTGAGACGGGCGGCGCGCCGGGCTGCAAGGCCGGCCTGCGCTTCCTGGTGGTGACGGCGGACGGCAAGCTGCAACCGTGCTCGATGCAGTTCAAGAAGTATGACCTGAACGAGCAGGCGAAGCTGGTGCACGAGTTCACCAATCACAACCAGTGTGATGAATGCTACGTGGCCATCCGCTCGAATCTGGATAAATCGTTCCCGCAACTGCTGGCCGAGAACGTGCGCAACTACTTCAGCTTCGGCAGTTCCAGTAAAAATGGAAATAAACCGTCCGCAGCGGCCGGTGGCGGCTGCTGAAGTTTGACCTGTTCGCAACGAGTT
>CAYZIX010000054.1:0-27104 GCA_964478395.1 uncultured Candidatus Solibacter sp. | reverse complement strand
GTCATCCGGCGAAGGACATCAAGAAGGGCACCTTGCAGGCCATCTTGAGCGACCTTGGATTGAAAATGTGAGGACGGCAGATGGAACACTACCTGGCTCGGTTTGACGCAGACCCGGAAGACGGCGGCTTCGTGGTGAGGTTTCCGGACTTCGGCTACGGCGTGACGCAGGGCGAGAGCGAGGCCGAAGCGTTGGAGATGGCGCGCGACTTGCTCGTGCTGACGATTGGTGATTTCATGCGCGCCGGGCGCCCGCTGCCGCAGCCGAAGCGGCGCGCCGGGCGCGGTTTTCGCGTGGTGGCGCTGACGGCGCTGCAATGCGCGAAGGTGGATCTGTACGCGGCGTTTCTCACCTCGGGGCTGAAGAAGGCGGAACTGGCGCGACGCATCGGAATTCCGAAGACGCACATCGACCGGCTGTTTTCACTGCGTCACCGCTCGCGGCTGGACCAGATTGAGGCGGTATTCGCCGCGCTGGGCAAACGGCTGCACGTGGAGGCGCGCGACGCGGCGTGAGTGGGCGACGGTTTGCGGACCACTCAAGACGGTAACGTCGCGCCACGATCCGCGACGATCATGGAGCGGCCAGACTGGCACCTCGAAGAGCACACACATCCTGAGGAGTGTGATCGGCGATATCAGCGGTCATGCTATGATCTCCGGCGAGATGCAGTTCCATTCCGGCCAGAGGCTCGCAACAGTGAGCCTTTGTTGTCTCGCTTGGGCCATCGCGGCGGATCCTCCTCAGAACTGGCAAAGCCAGGAAACATTTACGTACCGCCAGTTGGAAGGCGGGTGCGAGCGTAGATTCACGCTGGAGTACCTCCCGGATGACACGATGCCGACCGCCTACCGACGCCTGCGCATTCAAACCCCGGGCCAGCGTGATTTTGAGCTGATCAATTCGGATGCCTGGTGGATCCACTATCAGGAGTTTGAATTCAAAACCTGGTTCAGCGGCCGCCAAAATGTATTGAACTCGAAGTACATTTTCGGCCTCCACGCGAAGTTCGATGGAAGACTCCACACGCTGGTGTTTCTTATTGGCTGGCCGTTCGCAAGTTCACCAGGCAGCCTGCACGTCATCGATCTGGAGGAATCGCGGCCACCGACAGTCCTGCTCGAAAAGGAAGAGTTGGAGCTGTTGGACGTTCGGGATCTGGATGGGGACGGGAACCCCGAGATCCTGGGGCTACCGTGCATGACGCATTCCGCCGACGGCGAAATACTCAGCTATGCGCCATTCCATGTCTATGCGCGTCCACGCGGTGGGGGCGCGGCCGAGTTGTCGCTGCCACTCTCCCGCACATACAACGAGAGGCATTCCTACGGTTGGGCGGGTCCGGATTGTTCATTCGATCTGGCCATCGTTCTCCACCCTCTACATGGCCACAAGCCGATCATTGTGCAGGAGTCAGAAGCCAAGAAGTTCGCTCGTCCGCCGAACAAAAAAAGCCGATCCGCGAAAAGCTGGCGCCGATAGGAACCGGGAGCAGATGGCTGCTTGCGTGTGACGCGTGGCCATGAGCAGTTACAGGCCCACAGAGGCAACGCTGGCGAGTGGACGGCAGCCTACGGCCTTTGGTTGTCGAGCGCGACGACGGGCGCGGTCGACGGCGGATTGACGCGCTGGACCACCTGGTCGACCGAACGGTTGATCACGTTAAAGAACGGGCGCGGGCCCATGCCGATCCAGAAGGCCAGCACCAGCAGCGGAGCGAAATAGGCCATTTCACGCCAATTGAGATCCTTCAAATGCTGGTTCTTTTCGTTCTTCAGCTCGCCCAGCATGGTGCGCTGGAACAACCACAGCAGGTAGGCCGCGCCCAACGCAATGCCCACACCGCAGGCCAGCGCCCACCAGATGGAAACCTGGTATGCGCCCTGGATGATGCTGATTTCACCGATGAAGCCGTTCAACGGTGGCAGGCCCATGGAACTGAGGGCAGCAATCAGAAAAACGATGGTGAACACGGGCATCACTTTGAACAGGCCGCCGTATTCCGAGATCTCGCGCGTGTGCCGGCGTTCATACACCACGCCGACAATCAGGAAGAGCATGCCGGTGGAGACGCCGTGGTTGATCTGCTGGATCATGCTGCCGGCGATGCCGGCGTGATTCAGTGTAAAGATGCCGAGAGTGCAGAAGCCGAGATGGCTGACCGACGAGTATGCCACCAGCTTCTTCCAGTCCTTCTGCATCAGGCTGACCAGCGCACCATAGATGATGGCGATGATGGAGAGCGTCGCAACAATGTTAATCACCCGCGGATCGCGCGCCGTCTCCGGCAGCATGGGCAACGAGAAGCGGATCAGGCCATAGGTGCCCATCTTCAGCAGAATGCCGGCCAGGATGACAGAGCCGGCCGTGGGCGCCTCAGTGTGGGCGTCGGGCAACCAGGTGTGCAGCGGCCACATGGGCACCTTCACGGCGAAGCCGACGAAGAAGGCCCAGAAGACCCACCAGGCCCACGCCGAGGGCATCTGAACATTCAGCAGATCGTTCATATCCCACGACAGGAAGTGGCGCTGCAGGTAGTGCTGCCAGTAGAAGGCCACCATGCCGAGCAGCATCAGCATGGATCCGAGCAACGTGTAGAGAACGAACTTGATGCTGGCGTAACCGCGGCGCTGCCCGCCCCAGATGGCGATGATGAAGTACATCGGGATCAGGGTGAGTTCCCAGAAGACGAAGAACAGCAGCATGTCGCGCGCAGCAAAGACACCCAACATGCCGAACTGCAACAGCATGAAGTGGCCGTAGTATTCCTTCAACCGCTCTGAGATGGCGCTCCAACTACACAGCACGGAGAGGAAACCAACCAGCGTGGTGAGCAGAACAAGCAGCAGGCCGTAACCATCAATGCCCAGATGCCACGAGGCGCCGATGGAAGGAATCCACGGAGCCTTCTCGACAAACTGGAAATCTTTGCCCGGATCAAAGGCGAACCAGAGCGGCAACGAGACGAAGAAGCCGGCCAGAAAGACGAAGTTAGACCATAGCTTAACGAGCTTGGCGTTCGTCGACGGCAGAAAGAAAAGGACAAGCAACCCGGCGAGGGGCGTGCACAAGGTGAGGGTCAGCAGATGGTCCATAGACAAGGCGACCGGCCAAGCTGTCATTCTAACCCAGGCCGCACAGATGTTGGGCGGAGGAGTTCCGCGGCCGGATCGAGGTCCTCCGGACGGCCGACGTCGCGCCAGCCTCCGGCCAGGGGGTGGAGCAGAACGCGGCGGCTGTGATCCAGCAAATCGACGATGGCGGAAGTGAGCTCATATTCACCCCGTTGGGAGGGCTTCAGCCGGGCCAGCGCCTCAAAAACGGCCGGGCGGAAGGCGTAGACGCCGGCGCTGTTCCAGCGCGTGGTGCTGGTGCCCTTGGGCGGCTTCTCAATAATGCGGGTGACCACGCCGTTTTCGGCATAAACGGCCGCGCCTTGCCAGGGATCGTCAACATCTTTTACACCGAGCACGGCGTCGGCATGTGGATCGTCCGTGAGGCGCTTCCAGAGCCCGGCAAGGTCGGCCGGTGCGGCCATGATGTCGCTGAAGATCAGCAGAAAGGGCACATCCGGCGCGAAGCCCTGCGCCAGACGCGCGGCCGAACCGGTGCCGTCGACCGGATCCTGAATGACGCAAGTGACGCTCGCGTCAGAAGAGAAATGATCGAAGAACAATTCGTGACGATAACCCACGACCACCAGGAAACGGCCGAAACCAGCCTCGCGCAGATGGCCGACGACATGATCGATCATCGGACGGCCAGCCAGGGGGAGGAGCGGCTTGGGCAGATCGCCCGTAACCGCCTTCAAACGGGTGCCCCGGCCGGCGGCAAGAATCACCGCACACGGATTTGACATTTCAGTATAATCGGACACGATGAGTCAGCGACCAACATCCATGAGATGGATAGTGCTAGCCGCACTTTTCATTATCACCACAAACAACTACCTGGATCGGATCATGCTGAACACGCTCAGCACGGTGCTAATGAAGGATCTGCACTTCACTGAGCGCGAATACGGCTACATCCAGGCTGCATTCAACTTCAGTTACGCGGTTGGCTTTCTGATGATGGGCCGGTTGGTGGATAAGTATGGCTCGCGTGTTGGCTACGCTGTCAGCATCTCGTTTTGGAGCGTGGCGGCGGCGCTGCATGCTCTGGCAGGTAATTTCCTACACTTGGCATGTTGGCGGGCGCTGCTGGGACTGGGCGAGAGCGGCAACTTTCCGTCGGCCATCAAGGCTGTCTCGGAGTGGTTCCCCAAACGCGATCGCGCCTTCGCCACGGGAATTTTCAACGCAGGCACCAACGTTGGCGCCATCGTCGG
Organism: uncultured Candidatus Solibacter sp.; assembly: GCA_964478395.1. Classification (GTDB taxonomy): domain Bacteria; phylum Acidobacteriota; class Terriglobia; order Bryobacterales; family Bryobacteraceae; genus Paludibaculum. Next base: position 22,774 of record CAYZIX010000054.1, on the reverse strand, counting down.
GCCGCCGATTTTTATCCTATTGTGGACCCATTACGGCTGGCGCACCTGTTTCCTGGTGACAGCCTCGACCGGTGTCCTCTGTCTCATCATGTGGTTGTGTATCTACCGTCTGCCGCACGAGCACAAGGGGGTGAACGCGGCGGAACTGGCCATCATCGAAAGTGATCGCGAAGAGACTAACCTGCCAGCGGTGAATTGGCTCCAGGCGCTTGCGATGCCACAGACATGGGGCTTCGCGCTGGCCAAGTTCCTTTCCGACCCGGTCTGGTGGTTTTACCTGCAATGGCTGGTGCCCTTCTTCCAGAAGGAACGCAATCTGGCTTTGAAAGAGATCTGGTGGACATTGCCGGTCATCTATCTGGCCGCCGATGTCGGCTCGGTGCTGGGCGGATGGCTGAGCGGCGCCTTCATCCGGAGGGGCTGGGACGTCTGGCGGGCACGGCGAGTCACCATGCTGATCTTCGCGCTGTGCATGCCGATTGCGGCCACGGCCGTGCGGGCTAGCAGCCTGTGGCTGACAGTGGCGTTGCTGAGCCTGGCGACGGCCGGGCACCAGGGCTGGTCGGCCAACCTCTATACGACGGTGAGCGACCGCTTTCCGAAGAACGCCGTGGCCAGTGTGATTGGCATTGGCGGCTTCATGGGCGGCATTGGCGGCGTGATTTTCGCCTCGCTAGTGCCGGGCTTCCTGGTTCCGATTGCGGGCTACCTGCCGGTATTCGTGATCATGGGCTCACTGCACATCATCGCTTACGGCTGCGCGGTGTTTTTCTACCGCACACGGCGCGTCACCGCCTGAGTATGGAGCGCATCTAGAATAATATGCCGATGTATGAATACCGCTGCCAGGAGTGCGGCACGCTATACGAACAGCTTCGCCGGATGAGCGAGGCCGACAACGATCTGGAGTGCCCGCGCTGCGGATCGAAACAGGTGAAGCGGCAGGTATCGGCCTGCGCCGTGAACTCCGGCGGCACAAACAGCGGCGGTGGCGGCGGATGCTCGCCACGCGGCGGCTTCAGTTGAGCACGCTAACGCTCACCGGCCCGTGTGGCCGGCTCCGACAACTCAACAGACTTCGTTTCGGGCAATAAGAAGACCAGCGCTGCCCCGGCCAGGAAGAAGACCGCGTTGAGCGCCAGCGCCGCGCCGAAGCCGCGCGTATCGGCCAGTGCGCCGACAGCAAACGGCGCCAGCGCCGAAAGACCGCGCCCGAAGTTATAGACAAAGCCCTGACCCGTGCCGCGGATGGCGGTGGGGTAGAGCTCGGCCAACATGGCTCCGAACAACGAAAAATAGCCGGTTCCGAAAAATCCCACTAGCGGCCCCAGCATAAAAAGCATGTCAGGCGAAAAGCGCGGCGCCAGTCCATAGAGCGGCGTCACCAGTGCGGCGGCGGCGACATAGAACGCGAAGGCCGGGCGGCGGCCAAAGCGATCGGCCACAACGCCGAAAGTGAGATAGCCGAAGTAGGCGCCAATCTGCACGGCGAAGACAAAGCCCGAGGTGTGGACCAGATCCAGGCCCGCGCCGCCGGCCGAGGCTGGGCTCGACAGAAATCCAGGCAGCCAAGTGAACAGGCCCCAATAGGCGAACAGCACGCTGGTGGCCAGTGTGGTGGCGACGACGGTGACGCGCAGATAGGGTCCGCGAAAGATGTCGGCGGCAGGACGGGAAGCCGAGCGGCGTGTCCAGACTTCCGGATCTGTGACTTTGCGGCGGATATAGAGGGTGACCAGCGCTGGAGCCAGCCCGCACAGGAAGAGCGCGCGCCAGCCGAACGCAGGCAGCACCAGCGCGGCCAGTCCTGCCGCGGCAATGTAGCCCAGCGCCCAGCCAGACTGCATGAAGCTGGCGGCCTTGGCGCGATGCACGGCGGGCCAGCTTTCGGCAACGAGGGTGGCGCCGGCGCTCCATTCGCCGCCCAGGCCAAGACCGACCAGTGCGCGCCAGAACAGCAGTGAGGCGAGACCCGTGGAAGTGGCGGAACCGGCCGAAGCCATCGAGTAGAGCAGGATGGTGTAGATCAGCGTGCGGCGGCGGCCGATACGGTCGCTGAGCGCGCCGGCGGCGATGCCACCCAATGCACTGGCGATCATGGTAGCCGAGCCGACGAGGCCCGCCTGGGCGTTGGTCCAGCCGAAGTGGCTTTTGAGCGTTGTGAGCGCGAAGACGTATAGCATGACGTCCATCGCGTCGAGCAGAAAGCCGAGATGAGCAGCCCAGAGGGCCAGCCAACGGGGCGCGGAGAAGATTCCGTCGAAGAAGCGCAAGATGGGGCTCAGTATACCCGGTTTACGGGGGTCTCAATTGCGACACAATAATACCGTCATGCGAAAGACCTCTCTCCTGATCTGTGCATTACTGGCCACGAGCCTGACAGCCGCTCCGAAGCCGGCAAAGCACGCCAAGAACGTCATCATTTTTCTGGCCGACGCGGGCGGCACCTCGACGCTGAACGCGGCAAGCTGGCACGGCTATGGCGAGCCGCAGAAACTCTACGTGCAAAGCTGGCCGTACATGGCTCTATCGGACACCTCTCCGGCCGGCAATCTGGTGACAGATTCAGCCGCTGGCATGACCGCCATTGTGACTGGCGTGAAGACGCAGAACGGCGTCATCAGCCAGGGGCCGGACGCGGAGAAGGGCAAAAAGGACGGCCGCGTTCTGAAGACGATTCTTGAGTACGCCGAAGAGCACGGACTGGCGACCGGCGTGGTGTCGAACATGAACATCACGGACGCGACGCCAGCGGCCTGCTACTCGCACTCGAACAACCGCAGCAACTCGGCCGAGATCTTCGCGCAGATTTTCACGCCGCGCTTCGGTGACGGCGTAGACGTTGTGCTGGGCGCTGGGCGGAAGGCCGTGCTGGAGGCGGGTGCGAAGGCGGGTGTGGATCTTGAGGCTAAGGCTGTGGAGAATAAGCGGCCGATGCACGCCTCGCTGAGCGAGGTGGGAGAAACAGAAGCGCGCCCGATTGTCGTGGTGAACGACGATTTCGATGTGCCGGCGGCGACGCGTCTGGCGCTGAAGTTGCTTTCAAAGAGTAAGAAGGGCTATTTCCTGATGGTGGAGTGGGACGCGCACACCGACGACCCGCGGCGCGGGTTGGACGCGGTGGTGGGATTCGACAAGCTGATTAAGGAAGTGGTCAGCCAATTGGATCTGAAGGACACGCTGGTGTTGTTCACAGCCGATCATTCATTTGATCTGCGCACGGTAGGCGGCAAGCGCGGCGAGCCGATTCTGAAAGGCCTGGATGAATGGCAGGCGACGCACACCACCAAGAAGCAGAAGAAGGAAGAGATCCGGATTCCGGCCCTGCGCGTCGGCCACAGTCACACCGGTGAAGAGGTGCTGGCGACAGCGCAGGGTCCGGGCGCAGATCAGTTGAAGGGCTTCATCCCAAACACACGGCTGTTTGAGCTGATGCTCAATGCCTACGGCTGGAAGCCCTAGGCGCGGCGCCGGCGTCTGTTGAGCACGCCCATCGTCACCAGACCGAGTCCGATCAACACATAGGTAGACGGCTCGGGCACTGGCGCCGGCGGTGGAACTGGCGGAGGCCCAGGCGGTGGCGCCGGCGGAGGCCCAGGGGGCGGAGCCGGCGGCAAGCATGGCGGCGACGTGCAAACCGGCACGATGGGCGGGTTCTCGGGCGGCGTCACGGGCGGATCTACCGGTGGCGTGACAGGTGGATTATTCGGGGGCGTGACGGGTGGATTCACCGGTGGTGTAACTGGTGGATTACTCGGCGGCGTGACAGGCGTCTCCGGCGTAGTGGGCGGAGAAGTGGGCGTCGTCGGAGTGCTGGGCGGCGTCACCGGCGTAGTGGGCGTCGAAGGAGTTGAAGGCGTGGTTGGAGTCGGCGATGTAGGCGTCGACGGAGTAGACGGCGTCGTTGGCGTCGGCACACTGGGCGTGGTAGGGGTTGGCGTGGACGCCGGAGGAACAACAACAGGTGTCGTCGACGCCGGAGGCACGGCAAAGCCGCCGGACGGCGGCACAACCACAAGGTAACCGCCGCTTGACGATGCGGTGAGCGGCGCCGCAGCCGCAGGGACGATTGATTCCGGCACTTCCACCCCAGGGGCCAGAACGGGCGTTTCCGGATTTGGAGACGCCGCGGAAATGGGGATCTCGCCGGGACCGTTCAATGTAAGCACCGGCAGTTGCGGCGTGTCCATCACGGCCTCGGGTGGCTCTACTGAGCTGACAGGGCCTTTCGGCGTTTCGGAGATGCGGTTGCCGCAGCGGCCGCGAATCTGGCTCTTACCATCGGAGACGACACGCTCGCCGGCACGTAGCTGGACCTTCTTTTTGGTGTAAAAGATCTTGTCCTTGACGCGGTAGGAGACGTAAACCAAGCGTGGTTTGGCGACGGTTTCCACATGCGCGCGCTCGACGCGGAAGTCGCGGTAGTGAGCACCCACGACGGGATCGCGCTGCGCGGCGGCAGCCACTTCAGCAGGATTACCGACGCCACCGGAAACGACGGAATAAGGGTACACCGGGCGGTCCAAGACAGTGTCCGGCTGTGCGGCGGCGGACGCGGCGACAGATACGTCGCGGTCCGCCCAGGCGATGCGCGCACCGCTGCGGGACTTCTGTTCAAGCATGGTCAGACCGGCGCCTAGCACCGTAACGGCGCTAGCTAACGCCGCCAACGCCCAATAGGTGCGCCGCGTGTGGTTCCTTTTCGACTTGTGGATTCTCTTCCTGGAATTCACTGGTGTTGCTCGCTGACTATGCGGTTGACACCCATCCGGCTATCCGGCAGGGCTCATGCGCTCATCGGGGGATAAAATCCTCTCCGTCAGTCAACAGGCTAAAGCCGAAACGGCGGCGATGAAACAGTACCAGTAATGGAGCGGCCCGGCGCGGCAAGGGTCCGGCAGCGCACCAGCCGTCCCAGTACGGCGGCCGGTCCAGGCTCCTAACTGATTCGGCATCAATTCATTAGCAGATGAGCTGATAATCCCGGAAGGATCCTGTCCCGGTAGTACTTTTTCACCCGTTGGGGCGGCCCTATTCCGGCCCGCTCACGTCCACCAGGCCGCAACGGATGGCGCGCACCACCAGTTCCGCCGTGCAATGAACGCCGAGCGCCTGCATCAGATTGGCGCGATGCACGGACACAGTATTGACACTGAGTCCGAGCAATACCGCAATTTCGCGGTTGGAGCGTCCGGCAACGATCAGAGGAAGCACCTCGCGCTCACGCGCCGACAAGCGAGCGTCCACAACCGGATCTGCTGAGCCGGGAAGCGTGAGGCCCTTCGATAGTATTGTGCGTCCGGCCAGAGCCGCGCCGATGGCGGTGGGAAGATCGAGATCGGGGTCTGATTTCAGCAGGTAGCCGCGCGCACCGGCCGCCAAAGCGTCCCGCACGGACACTCGCGCGCCAAACATGGACAGCAGCAGTACCGTAACGCCGGGGCAACGCGTCCGGATGCGGCGCGTGGCTTCGATACCATCCATGGACGGCATGGCCAGGTCCAGTACTGCAACATCGGGGTGCAGACGCTCGGCCATCTGCACAGCTTCAGTTCCATTGGCAGCCTCGCCCACCACTTCCAACCCTGGGGCACGTTCAATTAGCAGGCGCAGCCCCTGGCGGACTACCACCTGATCGTCGGCCAGCAGGATTCGAATCAAACGGCTCATTGCAGAACTATCGAATAGCAACGCAGATTATCCAAGATAGAGACATAATCAGAGAGAATCGGTGATCCTCGCCTACCACGGGGGCCAGCGGATTGATTGGAAAGTAGGCTTTGGGCAATGAAGTTTCTCTATCAGCTCTTTTTTGGACTGCTCTCACTATGCACGTTGTCGATCGGCTACGCGCAGACTTACATTATTCCTCACGTCGCCGATGGCGGCGGCTGGAAAACCACCTTGGTGCTGACTAACACAACAACGGGCACAGCCACGGCCGCGCTAAGCTGCCGCAAAGAGACTACGGGCGGCGCCACTACAGCCTGGAACCTGTCGTTCCAGGAGACCACGTCAATCTCAAACCTCTCGCTGGCTGGAGCCGGAACGCTGTTCCTGCACACCGCCGGCACGGACGCAACCACCGCGGTGGGCTGGTGCGAAATGGATGCCGACAGCGGCATTGAGGCTTACGCCATCTTCACCCGCACCGACATGAGCCCATCGCAAGAAGGGACGGCTTTGGCGAGCGAGGCAACCAACCACATCATTCTGCCCTTCGACAACGCCGGCGGGCTAACCACCAGCATGGCGATTGTGAATCCCGGATCCGTGGCCCAAACCGTCGCCGCAAGCATGCGGACGGTCGATGGCACCAACACGATCACATCGCTGGGCAGTGTACCAGCTTACGGGCATATGTCGTTCGAGGTACCTGCCAAATTCACGTCTACGGTGGGCAAACGCGGCCTGATTGAATTTCATTCGAGCACTGGAACACTGGCCGCCATCGCTCTGCGCTTCAACTCGGGTGGAGCGTTTACGTCGGCGCCGGTGTTCGCCGACTCGGGCAGCCTGATTGTCGGCTCAACCGCTCCTTCGACGCTGGGCGTGAAAACCATCACGATGACATCGTCGACAGTGACCGCCGGCGATACGGTAACTGGCACGGTACGACTAACGAGCGCGGCCCCCGCATCTGGCGCCACCGTCTGGCTGGCGTCGAACAACTCAACCGCGGTGACACTCCCGGATTCCGTATTTGTCGAGGCCGGAGCCAGCACCGCAACGTTTATGGTGACGGCGAACCAAGTGAGCGTGAGCCAAAATGTGACCATCACGGCCAGCATGGGCACAACCACGGCGACAGCCGCACTGACAGTGCAACCCGCCGCTCAAACGTCCACGTCGTGGTTTACCAAACTGGTTCTGACGCTCACCGTACAGCCGGCAGGTTATTCGTCGTCTTCGGCAGCCATGGCGATTGTGCCTGACTCCAACAACTCCACCTACACCGCACAACTCATCGGGCCGGCGTTGATGCTCGACCTGGTGAACGGCACGGCCACCAGCGATGGGCTATCGTTCACGTTCAATACGTTGGCTTCGGTTGGGCACCGCGCCTTGGTCTTGTCCGGCTTGTCGATGGCGGTGAGCAGCGCGACGGTCACCCTCACCGTAAGCGCGCCGCCCACGGACATCCAGGTGGCAAAGACCGGCACCGCAACTGGCACGTTTGTGGTGACCGGCGTACCGAGCGGATCGTCACTACCGGTTATGGTGACCGGCACAATCTCCGGCACCTATTCAGCCAATTAGCGGAATGCGCCGCCGCGCCGGAATGGTGCGGCGGCGCCAATCCCATCTAGCAGCAGGCTTTGGCGTCCATGAAGGCGTAGGCCAGCATGTGGCAGATAAACATGTGGGCGTCTTCAATGCGGCCCATGTGGGGGTCGGGGATATTGATCTCCAATTGTGAGAGACGGCCCAACTGGCCGCCATCGCGGCCTGTCAGGCCAAGCGTCTTGAGACCAGCCTGGTTGGCCCATTCGGCCGCGCGCAGCACGTTCGGCGAGTTGCCGGAACCGCTGATGCAAATGAGCAGATCGCCGGGGCGAGCAAAGTTCTTGAGCTGCTCGACAAAAACGCAGTCGTAGCCGACGTCGTTCGAATAAGCCGTCAAGGCGGCGACGTTGTCGTTCAACGCCTGGATGCGAAAGCGCTTCGGGCGCTGGTAGCTGGCGCCTTTCACCACGTCGCAGACAAAGTGCGAAGCCGTGGCGGCGCTGCCACCGTTGCCGCAGATGAAGATCTGACGGTCCTGGTCACGCGCTTCCTGAAGCCACGTGGCGGCCTGCGCCACCTTGTCGACGGGAACCGCTTCAAGGGTTTTCAGCAACTGGGTCTTGTAAGAGGAGATGTAATCGGTCATGTCTGCCTTTCTCTATTCTCCCGCGGGGGCCACCTGCAGCGCCAACTCATAGGCGCCCCACAAGACGCTGTCGTCGCCGAGCGCGGCCGGAACAACATCAATGCGGGCGCGGCTCCACGACGTGATCTGGCGGTGCAGTTCGGCGCGCAATGGGATGAACAGCCGGTCACCGGCCTTCGCGATGCCGCCGCCGATGACAATGCGCGCCGGATTCAGCAGCATAATGGCGGACTTCAGGCCACGCGCCAGATCGACGACGTAGGTTTCGACAAAGGCCGGATCCATCATCAGCTCACGCGCACTCTTCTTTTGATCCCGTTCCAGCCATAGGCCACAGCACATGCGTTCGAAACAGCCGTTCGAACCGCAGAGGCAATCCGGTCCGTCGGGCCGCACATTCATGTGCCCGATTTCTCCAGCGTAGGAATCGGCCCCGCGATAAACGTCATTGTCCGACAGGATGCCGCCGCCGATGCCGGTAGAAAGCGTCATGTAGAAAACAGGACGCAGACCGCGCGCGGCGCCGTGTACGCCTTCGCCGATGGCGCCGACGTTGGCGTCGTTATCCATCAGCACCGGCGCGCTGAAGGTTTCCCGCAGCCAAGCGGGCAAGTCAAAGCCCTGCCAGCCGCCGACGTGAGTGGACAGCACCACCTGCTGTGCGGCAAAGTCCACCGGACCGCCGAAGCCGACGCCAATTGCGTCGATGGAGGTTTCGCAAGCCCATCCCCGGCCGATGGAGGCCAGTTGCGTGAGCATCCACTCGCGGCCGCCGTCACGGTCGGTCGGGCACGTCTCGCGGCGCGTCATCTGCCCGCCGGTAAACAGCGCCAACGTGAACTTCGTACCGCCAATGTCGATGGCGAGATAACTCATCTCTAGCCCAGCCTCCGTTCGGCTTCCAGCACCTCGGCGGGCGACGCTGTTCCGGTGCCGGACTTCATGATGGTGACGGACGTGACGAGATGAGCGAAATTAGCCGCCTCGGTGGGGCTGGCGCCCGAGGCGAGAGCCAGCGTTGAACCGGCTGAAAAGCTGTCGCCGGCGCCACAGATATCGATGGGATTCTCCACCTTGCGCGTGGCGATGCGCGTCTCCTGGCCAGCTTTGTCGTAGATGACAACGCCATCGCCGCCTTGAGTGACCATCAGCAGCGGCGCGGACGTGGCCGCCTGTAGGGCGCGGTAGTCGCCGGCGGCAAGGCCCAGGCGCTCACAAGCCTCGTTGGCTTCGCGCTCGTTCGGCTTGAGTGCGACGCCACGGAACAACTCGATGCGCAGGCGCGAGTCAATCCAAATAAGCAGGTTGGGATGGGCGGCGGCCAGGCGTGCCAGGGCCTGACGGGCGGCCGCCGTCACGGCGCCGCCGGAGGCGGCCTCCATCTGGTCCGCCACCAGCACGCAATCGTACTTCGGCGCCTCTTCCATCAGACGGGCAATCATCGCCTGCTCCACATCGGGAGGCGGCGTGGAACTGAGGAAGTCGACGCGGCCGAGGTCCTCCACCTGCGTGTAGGCGTTGAGCAGTTTCGTGTAAGTAAAAGTGGGCCCTGGCGTGGTGACCAACAGCGAATCGTCAATTCCCCGGCCGCGCAAAGCGGCGCGTAGCTCATAGCCATGGCCATCGTCACCAATCAGACCGAGGACGCCTACTGTGCCCGCGCCAAGCGCCGCCAGATTGCTGGCGACGGTACCGCCCGCTCCAGGCGTGACCTGAGTGCCAGTGACGGCGACCCGGTCGATGCCGGTTTCGCGCGACGGCTCGGTCAGGCGCGGATCATAAGTGCACCAGCGGTCCAGGCAAACGTCACCGAAGACCAGCGCACGGCAACGGGGAACGCGCTCCAGAATTTCACGTGGGTTCAAGGCTACTGCTCCTCAACAGAAAGACCGCCGGCCGCCATCACTGCCAGTACTCCCAACGGCCTGTGGCGATGACGAAACCGCACAGGCAAGCGTTGGTGACGGCGTGAGCCAGGACCAGGTCGCTGAGCCGGCGCGTCCGCGTCATCCACCAGTTATACACGATGCCGGTGGCCAGTCCGACGTCCCAGTAGGGGCCGTGCTCCAGGGCGAACATGATGGCGACCAGCCAGAAAGCCCGCGCGTCGTAATGCCCGAGCGGCAGACTGTCGAACTTCGGCGCGGCAATCCATCTCATCAACCAGCCGCGCCAGAATAGTTCCTCGGCAATAGGCACGATCAGGATGGCGCGCGCCGATCGCAACGCGAGCACCCAGGGGTCGGCCAGTGTCGCGGCGGACAGGCTGGAGCGCAATTCGCCGGTCAACGCATTTTGAAACAGCACGCTGCCCCGCCAGCCGGGAACCAGGAGGTCCGGCGCCAGCCACAGCACACAGACAGCCACGCCGAGCAACACGCTCGCCAGCGGGCGGGCCGGACGGAATTCAAGCGCAGGCGTGCTGAATAGAACGATGGAAACCGCGCCCGCAGCCAGCCAAACCGTCAAGCTGAGACGCGGCTCGATTGCGAGGCGCGGCATCAGCGCCAGCAAGCCCATGAAAACCACAAACGGAGCGACGTAGCGCGCCGCTGGATATCCAGACAGCAGAACGGGCAGCCTCATCCGATTTTGGCCAGATACTGGCGGATTTTGGCGGCGTCTGATTGCGACGAAGCCAGCCCGAGCGCCGTTTGCAGACTCTGGCGGGCGGCCGTGCGATTGCCCTTCTGCGCCAACGCCACGCCGAGATGGTAGTGGTAGAGCGAGTTCTTGGGCTTCTTGACGGTGAGTTCCTTGAGGATCGAAATGGCGTTGTCGTTCAGCCGCTTGCGCGTATAGACCCAGGCGAGCGTATCGGAGACGTCGTCCTCGCCCGGCGCACGCTGCTTGGCGCGCTGCGCGTAGGTGAGCGCCTGGTCAAGGTCGCGTTCATCCTCGGCTAACGAAAAGGCAAGATTGTTCAACGCAACGGCGTTCTCCGAATCGTACTTCAGCACCGACTGGTAGAAGGGCACCGACTCGCTCTTGCGGCCGGCGTTGTCGAGCGCGACAGCAAGCTGGAGGTTGACGCGCGGGCTGTTGGGTGCAAGTGATTGGGCCTTGCGCAAAGCGTCCAGCGCGGCCGGCGCGCGGCCCATGCGGGACAACGCCGTACCATATGCCAGATACACCTCAGACGACTGCGTGTTGGCGTTGATCAGGCTCTTCAATTCCCGCTCAGCCACATCCAACTGATCCACCTTCAGAGCGGTAACGGCCACGGCCTGACGCAGATCGTTGTCCGACGGCGACCTCTTCAGCTCTTCCTGCATGAAGCGCAGACCGTCCGACTGCCGGTTCGTGCGCAACATGATCTCAGTGATGGCATAGGCCAGACGGACATCCTGTGGATGGCGGCTGCGCAGATCGCGGAAACCGGCCTCGGCCTGTTTATACTGGCCATCCATGAAATCGACGATCGCCAACTGGAACTTCAGGTCGTCGGAGTTGGGCGCATCCTTTAGGTAATTTGACAGTTCGAAGCGGGCCTGGCGCAGGTTGCCGCTGCCGGTTAGGGCATTCGCCTTGATGACGCGGGCCTGAAGGTTGCGCGGATCGTACTTCAAAACTTCGTCAACCTCATTGATGGCCTTGCCGAGATCGCGCTTCATCAACGCAATCTGGCCCAGGCCCAGGCGCGCCGCGGTCATACTCGGAGACAGCTTGACAGCTTCGGTGAACTGCACGCGGGCCGCATCCAATTCACCGCGCGTGAAGTAGGCGCGGCCAAGGTTGTAACGGACGGCGGCGTTCTTCGGCGCGCGGCTGAGCAGCGACTGGAGGTCGTTGATGGCCGCCTGAGCCTTATCCTTGCCACCTTGCGAAAGCTGGAGCGCTGCCCGCATGGCAAGCGCTTCGTCGCTCTTCGAATCGTCCTTCACGGTCTTTTCAATCAGGTCCAGCGCTTCCCGGCTCTTACTCTGCAACACCAGCAACGTCACCTTGCGCAACTGGAAGGAGGTGCGCTTATCCGTAAATTTCTGCATGCCCTCGTCATAAATCTGATTGGCACGATTGAATTCCCGTATCCGCACGTAGAAGTCGCCAACGCGCTGCCAGACATCGGCGGATTGCGGCTGGCGTTTCAACAGATCGGATAGGACCTTGTCCGCAATTTCGTTCCTGTGTGTGGCGCGATAGAAACCGGCCTTCTGGATTTCGAAGACGTATTGCTGAGGATTTTTCGCCGCCTTGGCCAGCACAACGGCCTCGGCATCAGCAATCTGGTTCCGGCGCAGATATTGAAGCGACAGGAAGTCGTAGGAAAAAACAAACGACGGCGAGTCCTTCATAATCTGCTTGGCGTAGGATTCGGCTTCAGTCCAACTGCCGCTCTGGTTCAACACCTGGCACAGCGCGAAGCGTAGTTGCGGATCGCCGGGGTGAACAGAGTCAGCCCGCTTGAAGCTCTCAATGGCATGTGGATAGTCCTCGTTCGCCACATAAAGAAACCCTTGTAGCCGGAGCCCCTGGAAAGAGGACTGATTCTTGGCCAACAGGCTCTTTTTGAGGTCCTCCACCTCCGACAACAGACGCGGATCCTTCTTCGGGCTAGCCGAATATGCCATCAGGTAAATGTCGGCCAGCTTACCAGCCACATCGTCGTGCTTGGGCAGCAGTTCGACGGCCCGCCGGTAAGCGGAAACGGCCTCACGCAACCCGCCACGGCGCACCTCGGCATCACCCAGCTTCTCGTACGCCTCCCCAAACTTGGGGTCCTTTTTGATGGCGTTACGATACATCAGGATGGCTTCTTTGACCTTGCCTTGGTTCAAATACTTGTTACCGTTTTCGAGGTAACGCCGCTTCACCACCTCCGGATTACGCGAACAACCCACCACCGATAGAATAATGGCGGCGAGAGCAAGTAGAGCAATGCAGTTACGCGGTCTCATGGCTTCGAATCCTCGTCCAGTTCCGATTCGCACAAGAGTGCCTATCTAGTTGAGCATACCTAACTTCGCCACTTCAAGCGCGCCCAGTACCAGCCTGGTTAAAGCGTCTTCCAAAAGCTGCGCAAACTGTCCCATTCAGGTATCGGCAAACGTTTATCGACTGGCAGTAAATCCGGGTACGGATGGTGCGGCTCGCGCTGATACCAATAGGCGGTGGATGACACGTCGTTGGCATGGACGTTGGCGTGCCCCACTTCGATGGTGACGCGGATGGATTTTTCGAATTGTACCGGGTCCTCAACGTGGTAGCGGAACATGGTCCACTTGCCGGAGTAGATGGCCTTGCCACTCAACTCCCCCACCACCGTGACACCCTGATAGGGCATCGAGCTTAGCCCGCCGGGGAAGCCCCAAGCGTAGCCGAAATAGTCTTCGGTGCCGGTTCCGGTGATGGACGGCATCTCCTCGCCGTCAATGAAAATCATGTCATCACCTTCGCCGAACCAACTAAACCCGTGGTGCGGATTGAGATTGTCCACCGAAAGATTGCAGCCGACGTAATGACCCTCGCCCTGGGCGTCGAGAATGACATAGTTCCGCTTGCCGTCTTTGTTGACAACCGGCCCGGAGGGAGGGTGGGCAATGTCGTCTGCGGCATGGAACGGGTTCTCACGTTTCCAAAAAGCATGGAAACGCAGAGCATGCTCCGGCAGCGCGGCATACTGCTCATAGTCGACATACCAATAGAGCCCGCGCAGCGGCTGCGTACCCTGGTTCTCGACAGTGATTCGCGCACCCTTGGCAAAGGGCATGGGGAAGAAGCAGTTCATCCCCATGCGGTGGCGCTCAATGGAATCGCCACCGGTGTTGGTGTTCATCGGCAACGACCAGGAGTTCGAGATGGCCGCATGCCCCACCGAAAAGAAATCCCCGATGGGAACTTCAATGCTGGGCTTGGGCTCGCCGTCCCACCAAGCGCGCAGCACCACGCGCCGCAGATAGTGCTCCTCCAGGCTGTGCAGCGTGATGAAGATGTGACGGATGCAGCCGGCGCCCTCCAGACGCGCGATTTCGTGCTCGGCGCCGGCTTCCAGCGGGTAGCCATCGCGATTGCCGCCGGTGGGATCGGTGCTTGATGCGCGGCGGCGGCGCGCCGCACGTTTCAGGTAGAGCTGGCTAAGGCCGCCCGGAATATCGACGGCGTGTGGCGCGCCGGAGGGCGCGGCAGCCAGCGGCGTGGCCAGCGAAGCCGTGAGAAAACTGCGGCGGAGTGTGGGATCGGACGCCATGCTCCGATCATATGCGCGCCCAGGGGACGCCTGATAGAGTATCGGGCATGATGCGGCGGCGCGACTTCTTGGCGAGCCTGGCGGCCGGAGCGGCGCCCGGCGGCGCCCGGCCTAATCTATTGTTCATTCTGGCTGATGATCTGGGCTGGGCCGATACGACGCCGTACGGCGCGGACCTGCACGAAACGCCGGCGATTGAACGTCTGGCGCGCGCTGGCGTGCGCTTTACGCACGCCTATGCGGCGGCGCCGGTCTGTTCGCCGACGCGCGCATCCATCCATACCGGGCTCTACCCGGCGCGTCTGCACATGACCACGTGGCGCGAATCCGCGCATGCCGATTCACCCAACACCAAGCTGATTCCGGCACAGTGCGAAGAAAACCTGCCGCGCAGCCCGGACAATCTGGCGGAGCGTCTGCGCGCGGCCGGCTACTTCACGGCGCACGTCGGCAAGTGGCACCTGGGCGACGCGCATCACTATCCGGAAGCGCAGGGCTTTGACGTGAACATCGGCGGCACCGAATGGGGAGCTCCGCAGACGTACTTCTCCCCCTACAGCGGCAACCGCTACTACGGCGGCGAGTACCGCTACGTGCCCGGGCTATCGGGTGGGCGTCCGGGTGAGTACCTCACTGACCGTCTGACCACCAAGGCGCTGGAGGTACTGGACACGCGCCCCAACCAGCCGTTCTTCCTGAACCTCTGCTTCCACAACCCCCACACGCCCATCGAGGCCAAGCCCGAGGTGGTCGAGCACTTCCGCGCCAGGATGCGCGTGGGCCAGCGGCACAAGAACCCGGTCTACGCAGCCATGGTTCGCACGTTGGATGACAACGTCGGCCGCGTGCTCGATTACCTCGACCGCAAGCATCTGGCCGCCAACACTCTGGTTGTGTTCACATCCGACAATGGCGGCGTCGTGAATGCGTGGCAGCGGCAGTTTGTCACCGATAATTTCCCGCTTCGCTCCGGGAAAGGTGCGCTCTACGAGGGCGGGTTGAGAGTACCGCTGATGGCGCGCGGGCCGGGCGTTGCGGCGGGCGTTTGCACGGAGCGCGTCATCTCGAACGATTTTTATCCGACGCTGCTGGAGTTTGCCGGCGCCGGCCGGAAGGTCGATGGAATGAGCCTAGCGCCGCTGCTACGGCACCCCGGGGCGCGGCTCAACCGCAAGCGGCTCTACTTCCACTACCCGCATTACTACCCGACGACAACGCCCGTAAGCGCGGTGATTGGAGAGAATCACAAACTGCTGCGCTATTGGGAAGATATGCGGCTGGAACTTTACGACCTGGATGCCGACCCAGGCGAGCTCCACAACGTGGCCGCCCAACGCACGGACCTGCGCGACCGTTTGGCGCACGAACTCGACGAGTGGCTCACCGGCGTGCGGGCGCAATTGCCGCAGCGGCGGCCAGCGCAATAGCTTCGTCCACCTGTGAGGGCGCGCCACTGGCGGCCACGCCGCCAAGCAGTTGCCCGTCCACAATGATGGGCACGCCACCCTGGTTGGGGAACGCCTCCGGGTAGGCGAGCACCTGGACATCGCCTCCTTTGACTTGGTCCTCCGCCGTTTTGGATGGACGGCCGTAGACGGCGGCATGACGGGCCTTTTTCTGGGCAAATTCGATGGTGGTGACGCGCGCGCCGTCGCCACGCTGGAGGAACAACAGGCCGCCAGAGTCGTCGACGATACAGATCGTGACATTCACGCCTCGCTTTTCAGCCTCGGCCTCGGCGGCGGCGGCAATTGTCTTGACAGCCGCTAAATTCAGGTACTTTTTCGATGGCAGCTCACCCGCCCGCAACCCGGCGAGCATCAAAACCACGGCCAACAGAGCGCGGATTATCATGCGCAACATGCTAACAGGTTGAACGGGTTTAATGCCCCACCCACCTTCAGATAGCCTCCTCCGGCCGGAGTCCTGCCCACGCCCCTCCTATAATGGGGGGTTCAGGCCTTCCTCGCGGAACTAATATTATGTGGATCGTCCGATTGGCGCTGCGGCGCCCGTATACCTTCGTCGCCGTGGCGTTGCTGATCTGTCTGCTGGGCGGCGCGGCCATCGTCTCAATGCCAGTCGACATCTTTCCGTATGTCGATATTCCGGTAATCAGCGTGGTGTGGAGCTACAACGGCATCACACCCGAGGAGATGGAGAAGCGTATCGTGACGGTGTTCGAGCGTTCGCTCACCACGACGGTGAATGACATCGAGCACATTGAATCCACCAGCTACAGCGGCACGTCCGTAATCCGGCTTTACTTCCAGCCGAACGTTAAGATCGACCTGGCCATTGCGCAGGTGGTGGCTGCGGGGCAACCGGTGATGCGCATCATGCCGCCGGGCATCTTTCCGCCCAACGTGCTGCGCTACGACGCCTCCAGCGTGCCGGTCATCCAGTTCGGCCTCAGCAGTAATTCGCTCAGTGAGCAGGAGCTGTTCGATCTGGGCTCCAACTTCATCCGTACGCAGTTGGCCACGGTGCAGGGTGCATCCATCTCACTGCCTTATGGCGGCAAATACCGCCAGGTGATGGTGGACCTGGATCCACGCGCGCTATATGCCAAGAATCTCTCGGCGCTCGACGTTAGCAACGCGCTGAACCAGCAGAACCTCATTCTGCCGAGCGGCACGGTAAAGATGGACAAGCGCGAATACCAGGTGCGTTTGAACTCCAGCCCGCCGCTGGTGGAGCAGTTGAACCAGTTACCCATCCGCACCGTGAACGGCGCCACAGTCTACCTGGGCGACATCGGTCACGTGCGCGACGGCTTTTCGGTGCAGAACAATGTGGTGCGCACCAACGGCAGCCGCGGTGCGCTGCTCACCGTGCTGCGCAACGGCCAGGCCTCAACGCTCGACATCGTCAAGGGCGTGAAAGCGGCCATGCCAAAGATCATGGCCGGCATGCCGCCGGCGTTGAAAGTTCGCGAAGTATTCGACCAGTCGCTGTTTGTCACCGCCTCCATCGAAGGTGTGCTGAAAGAGGGCCTGATGGCGGCCGCGCTGACCGGCCTGATGATTCTGCTGTTCCTGGGCAGCTGGCGGTCGACGCTGATCGTCTCGGTCTCCATCCCGCTCTCCATCCTTTCGTCGCTGATCTTCCTGAAGATGTTCGGCGCCACCATCAACGTGATGACGCTGGGTGGATTGGCGCTGGCCGTCGGCATCCTGGTGGACGACGCCACGGTCACCATCGAAAACATTCACCGCAACCTGGCCATGGGCAAGTCTCTGACACGCGCGCTACTGGATGGCGCGGCGCAGATTGCGGCGCCGACTTTCATTTCGACGCTCTCCATCTGCATTGTGTTCGTGCCCGTGCTGCTGCTGACAGGCGCGGCGCGCTTTCTGTTCACACCATTAGCCATGGCGGTGGTGTTCGCTATGCTGGCCAGCTACTTCCTGTCACGCACGCTGGTCCCGACGATGGTTCACTACCTGCTGCGCGAAGAGTCGAAGCTCTACGCCGGCGGGGAAGGCCACGCCCAGGGCGGCAAGGGCCCCTTCTGGGCTTTGCACGGTGCCTTCAACCGGCAGTTCGAGCGTCTGCAACTGGTCTATACGGGCTTTCTGGACTGGGCGTTGGACCACCGTCTGCTGGTGGTGATTGTGTTTGCCGTGTTTATCGCCGGCTCGCTGGCGCTGGCACCGTCCGTCGGCCGCGACTTTTTCCCGGCGGTGGATTCGGGCCAGATGCGGCTGCACGCGCGCGCTCCTTCCGGTACGCGCATTGAGCAGACCGAACTCTACTTCGCCGCAATCGAGGATGAAATCCGGCAGGAGATCCCGAAGGACGAGTTGGACACCATCATCGACAACATCGGCCTTCCGATGGGCAGTACTAACATGGCGCAGGGCGAGCAGCCCACCATCGGTTACGCCGATGGCGAGATCATGATCTCTCTGAACAAAGAACATCACGAGCCGGTGGAGCTTTACACCGAACGGCTACGCAAGCGCCTGAACAAGAAGTTCCCCGATGTGGTGTTCTTCTTCGAGGCGGCCAACATCACCAGCCAGATTCTGAATTTCGGTCTGCCGGCGCCTATCGATGTGCAGGTGATGGGCCGCAATCAGAAGGCGGCCTATACCATCGCCGAGGAACTGAAACGCAAGATCGAACGCATTCCCGGCGCGGCCGACGTGCACCTGCACCAGACCGTCGACAACCCGGAAATCCGGCTGGATGTGAACCGTTCCAAGGCCGCGCAGCTTGGCATGACACAGCGCGACGTAACCTCCAGCCTGCTGATCTCGCTCAGCGGCTCCGGCCAGATTGCGCCAAATCAGTGGCTGAATCCGGCCAACGGCGTGAATTACAACGTGGGCGTGCAAACGCCGCAATACCGGTTCTCAACACTCGACGATCTGCTGCGTACTCCGATTGCCGGCGTCGCCGGCGGCGTGCTTTCCACCACGCCGGACTCGCTGGCCGGCGTCGCCACGGCTTCGGCCAGCTCCACCGGCGCCGGACCGGGCAAGAACACGCTCGCGTTTGGCAATCCGGGCGCACAACCGGATCGCGCGCAACTGCTCTCTAACCTCGTGACGGTGAGCCGCGGCCAAGCCTCAGGCATTGTCAGCCACTACAATGCGCAGCCCGTCTACGACGTGTTCATCAATACGGACCGCCGCGACCTGGGCCGCGTGGGCGACGCCGTGGCCAAGATTGCCGATGAGGCGTCCAAGAAGCTGCCCAAGGCCATGACTATCAGTGTGCGGGGCCAGTACAAGACCATGCAGGACTCGTTCTTCCGCCTCGGCATTGGCATGCTAGGCGCGGTGGCGCTGGTCTACCTGCTGATGGTCGTGAATTTTCAAAGCTGGCTTGATCCGTTCATCATTCTGATGGCGCTGCCCGGCGCATTCGCCGGTATCGTCTGGGCGTTGTTCCTAACCCAGACCACGTTCAGCGTGCCGTCGCTCATGGGCGCCATTATGTGTATCGGCGTCGCCACGGCCAACAGTATTCTTGTGGTCGTCTTCGCCAACGACGAGCAACTGGCCGGCAAGTCGGCCCGTGAGGCGTCGCTGGCGGCCGGATGGTCCAGGCTACGGCCAGTGCTGATGACGGCGCTGGCAATGATCATCGGCATGTTACCGATGTCGCTGGGACTGGGTGAAGGTGGCGAGCAAAACGCGCCGCTGGGCCGCGCCGTGATCGGCGGTTTGGCTCTCGCCACGGTAACTACCCTGTTGGTGGTGCCCGTCATTTACAGTTATCTGCGTCATAAGCCGCCGGTGGACTACGACTCGACCATCTTCCTTGAGGAGCACGAGAGCGAGTTGAAGCCGGAAACCGGCTCGAACTGAGGATTTCGCGCATGCCAGACAACGACGCGCACGAACGCGAGCAATTACTGAGGGCCGAAATGGCCCGCATCAAAGAAGAACATGAACGGGCTACGGACTTGGCGCGCGAACAGACGCCGCGCGGCCCGCGCCCCTCGGGACGCGCATTGGGGTTGATCGCTATCGTCTCGCTAGCCGTCATTGGCGCAGCCTTCCTGGCCGGCTGGTGGCCGCGCAACCGGCGCGACATAACCGTGTCCGCTGAAAGCCGCGACGCCGCCGGTGAACTGCTGACCGTGAACGTCACCCAGGCGAAGCGCGCTCCAGAAGAAATTGATATTGAACTCCCTGGCAACTTCCAGGCGATTACGGAAGCGCCGATTCTCGCGCGCGCCGACGGCTACCTGAAGCGCCGCCTGGCCGATATTGGCGATCGCGTAAAAGCTGGCCAATTGCTGGCCGAGATTGAGGCTCCGGAACTGGAACAACAGGTGGAGCAGGCGCGGGCCGGGTTACGTCTGGCTACAGCGAGTCACGGACAAGCCACGGCAGCATTGGAGCAGGCGCGTGCCAACGAAAGTCTGGCGCGCGTTACGGCTCAACGCTGGGCCTCGCTCTTCACCAAGGGCGCCGTCAGCCGCCAGGAAAACGACGTCTACCAGGCACAGGCACAGGCACAGAGCGCCAATGTGCGCGCGCTTGAGCGGTCGGTTTTGGTGGCTACTAGCAGCATTGAAGCCGCCAAGGCCAACCTGGCAAGACTGAATCAGATGGAGCTCTACCGCCAGGTGCGGGCGCCGTTCGCGGGCACCATCACACTGCGCAACATCGACACCGGAGCGCTGATCACCGCCGGGCAGACGCTGCTGTTCCGCGTGGCGCAGACCGGCGCGCTGCGCACCTACGTCAACGTGCCGCAAAGCTATGCCGAGGCAGTGAAGCCGGGCATGACGGCGCGGCTGACCGTTGCCGACCTGCCCGGGCGCCAGTTTGCCGGCAAGGTGGTGCGCACGTCGAACGCTCTGGATCCGTCCAGCCGGACGCTGCTCACCGAAATACACGTCACACAACCCGACACCGCATTAATGCCGGGCATGTATTGTACGGCGGTGCTGGAGGCCCACCGTCAAAGCCGCCCGTTGATCATCCCCGGTGACACGCTGATGATTCGCCCGCAGGGCCCGACCGTTGTCGAGATCACACCGGATCAGCATGCGCATTACCGGCGCGTGCAGGTGGGCCGCGACTTCGGCAAGTCGATGGAAGTGCTTAGCGGAATCAGCGACGGCGCAATGTTGGTGGCCAACCCCAGCGACGCCATACGCGAAGGCATCAAAGTGAAGCCGGTGCGGCTGAAAGAAGAAGGAGCCGGGCCGCGGGGCTGAGCCTATGCCGAAACGTCTGATTCTGGCCGGTCTGATGACAGTGCTGCCGCTCTGCGCGCAGTTGCCTGACTTCCGCAGGCCTTATCGTGTGCCGGTTGAGAGCCCGCTGGAGTTGAAAAACTCGCCGCGCCTCTCTTCACTGATGAGAGCCGGCAATGTTTATTTGACACTTGACGATGCTGTCGCTCTGGCGGTTGAGAACAACCTTGACGTCGAGATCCAACGTTCCACGCTGCGGTTGGCCGAGACCGACGTGCTACGCACGCGCGGCGGCGGCGCAACGCGCGGCCTGGCCTTGAATTTGAGTGAAGCTCCGGCCGGTGTCGCCGGTTTGAGTTCACAACTGCTGACCAGCGGGACACGCGCCATGGCAGGCAGTTCGATTTCCACCAACCCGTTCGAGGCCGGCGCGCTGGGCGTCGTGCAAACGAACCTCTCCATCCTGGGATCCATCGCGCCGTCCAGTGGCACGGCGGTACCGAACTACGAGCCGTACCTTAGCGGCCGCTACAGTTACTCGCACCAGAGCACACTGCAAACATCGAGTTCCAGCTACGGTGTGACGAACCTGATCACCGGAAACACGGATACGATGGGCGGATTCCGCCAGGGCTTTGGCTCCGGCGCGCAATTCTCCGCCATTTTTGACAGCCAGCGGATCACTACCAACTCGCTGAAGAACAGCTATACGCCATACACGCTGGCGAATCTGAATCTGTCCGTCACGCAGCCGCTGGCACGCGGCTTTGGCTTTGCCGTCAACCGGCGCTATCAGCGCATGGCCGCCAACGAGCTGAAGATGGCGCAACTGATCTTCCGCCAGCAGTTGATCAACACGGTCTACGGCATCACGCGGCTGTACTACGATTTCGTCGCCCTATCGGAAGACGTGAAGGTGAAGGAAGAGTCGTTGCGGCTGGCTGAAAAACTGTACGCCGACACCAAATCACAGGTGGACGAGGGCACGCTGGCGACCGTGGATCTAGCGCGTGTGAATGCGCAGGTGTTCTCCTCGCGATTGGATCTGGAACGCGCACGCGGCTCGATGGAAGAGCAGGAAGCGATTCTCAAAACAGTCTTGACGCGGCGTGGCGGTGAGGACATTGAAGTCCGCCGGGCGCGTCTGATTCCGGTGCACCGCAGCGAGGTAAGGGACCGTCTGCCGGGCGGCGAAGATGAGCTGATGGATCTGGCCGTGCAGAACCGGCCGGACCAGGCGCTGGCCGGTCTGCAGATTGCCAATTCGGAACTGGCGTTGAAGGGCGCTTTGAATGCTCTGAAACCGCAGGTGGACCTGACCGCATTCGCGCAGAACAACGGGCTGGCCGGCCAGCAGAACGTGCTGAGCACCGTACAGGACCTTGCGTTTTTGGGCGGCTACGGCTCCGCGATGGAGCAGATTCTGAAGCGCAACTACCCGTCCTACGGCGCGGGCCTGCAGATCGACCTACCCTTGCACAACCGCGTGGCCCAGGCCGACGCGGCGCGCGATCAGATCCAACTGCGCCAGGCGCGCGTGCGCCAGCAGCAACTGCGCAATCAGGCGCGTCTGGAAGTGGAGGACGCACTCATCGCCGTGCGCCGCGCCAAGTCCGGCTATGAGGCCGCGCAGCAGGCGCGCACCTACCAGGAGAAATCGCTGGAGGCCGAGCAGGCCAAGTTCGAAGTGGGCGCCTCCACCAGTTTTCTGATCATCCAGTTCCAGACGTTGCTGGCGCAGTCGAAATCGAGCGAGTTAGCGGCGCGCAGCGCCTACCTGAAGGCGCAGGCGGCATTGCAGCGTGCCACCGGCACCATTCTGGACGCCTACGGCGTGACCGTGAATTCGGCCAAATAGAGACGCGTGTCAGCCAACCGCCCGAAGCCGGCCCCTGGCTCTCTTTCAGAGCCGCGAACGTAAGTGAGCGGTGTGCGTCCGACTTTGGGCCCGGACTTCAGCTCAGTCCGGGCCCGTCCGCGCCTTCCAGCGCCTTTCCCACCGTCAGCCCCGTCATCCCTCTGCGCGCCTGCCACACGGCCAGCGCCAGGG
>CAYZIX010000053.1:0-27554 GCA_964478395.1 uncultured Candidatus Solibacter sp. | reverse complement strand
CGGGCGAAGCCCGGTTGGCCTATCAGAACGCAATTAACGAACGGCCCGGGGCGTGGGGCTTTGAAGGGCTGGGACTGGCTCTGCTAGCCGAAGGCCACAAGGAAGACGCCCGGCTGGCCTTCGAGTCGATGAAGAAAATGATGGACCCAGCAACACATGTCTGCGCGCGCGGGCTGGCGGAGTTGGGCCTGTTTGAAGAGGCGGCCAAGGCCAATCCGCGCTGGGCCGAGCCCTACGTGCGCGCCGCGGCGGCGCAGCCTGGCCCGGTGCGCAAGGCCTATTTCCTCAAAAAGGCCGCCGAACTGGAGCCCCGCAATTCGGAGATCTGGAGCAGGCTGGCGGAGGTGCAAGCGACAGCGGGCCAGACCGATGAGGCGGGCCGCAGTTGGTACGCCGCCGAGCGCGTGGCGCGATCCGCGAAAGAGCGCGAAGCCATCCTGCACAGCCGCGAGGCGTTCCAGCAGGCGCGCTCCGACGCCGAGGCGGCCGAACGCAAGCGCGTCAGGCTGGAAGACGAACTGGCCACGCAGAAAGCGCGCCAGGAGATGCTGGACAACATCCATCGCGCTGAGCAGAAGGCCAACACCGGCCGCGTGCCGGAGGGGAAAGCCGTGCCGTGGTGGGATGGGCCACCAACCACGAGCTTCACCGGAACACTGGAAAGCGTGACTTGCCAGGGCCGGCGCGCACGGCTGGCGTTGCGCGATGCGGCAGGACGCGCGATGACGCTGGCGGTGGGAGATCCGTCGAAAGTGGTGCTGCTGGGAACAGACCAGCAGCAGGCCCAGTTGACTTGCGGTGCGCAGCGCCCGCCGCGGCGTGTGAAGATCGAATATGTGGCCAAGCCCGGCGCAACGGGCGAAGTGGTCTCGATCGAATACCTCAAGTAAATGCCCCATCGTCTTCGCTGGTTGGCGATAGCAGTGTTCGCGCTGGCCAATGCCCTGAATTTTATTGACCGGCAGGTGCTGGCCGCACTGGCGCCGCAACTGATGCGCGAGTTCAACATCTCGGCCAGCGGCTACGGCGACGTGATTTTCGCATTCTCGATCTGCTACGCACTGGCCGCGCCGTTGGCCGGGCTGCTGATTGACCGGATTGGGCTGAAGCTTGGTTCGATGGTCGCCGTCGGCTTCTGGTCCATTGCGGGCGCCGCCACGGGCTGGACCTCGACTCTGACCGGCCTGACCGTCTGCCGAGCAGCGCTGGGAGTTGGCGAGGCGGGCGGTGTGCCGGCGACGGGCAAGGCCTCGGCCGTGTACCTGCCGCCGCGCGAACGCGCACTAGGCAGCGCCGTGTTCCAGGTGGGACTCACCATCGGGGCCATATTGGCGCCCGTTCTGGCGGAACTGATGTCGCGGCTGTACGGCTGGCGGGCTGCATTCGTGGTGCTCGGCGTAGCGGGCCTCATCTGGATTCCGTTGTGGTGGATGGTGGAGAAGATGGTTCCGGCGCGCGAAGCCGCCACGGAAGAGCGCAAGATGCCGGTGCGCGACATTCTGGCGGACCGGCGCTATTGGGCGCTGCTGGCGTCGAATGTACTGCTGATGATGGCCTACTCACTGTGGGTGAACTGGACCACGGTATTCCTGGTCAGGGTTCATGGTATGCCGCAGGCCAGCGCGAACTACCGGCTGGCGTGGATTCCACCCATTTTCGCGACGGCCGGAGGGCTGGTGGGGGGCTGGTTGACGCTGCGCTGGTCGCGCGGCATGAAGGATGTGACGCCAGCGCGGATGCGCACCATCTTCGCGGGCTCCGCGCTGCTGCTGGCCGGAGCGGGCGTGCCGTTCATGCCCACGCCGGAGCTGGCGACGGCGCTGATCTGCCTGTCGTTCTTCGCCTGTGTGGCGTCGAGCGTAAACATCTACGCGCTGCCGCTGGACCTGTTCGGCGCGCGCTCGGCCGGCTTTGCCGTGTCGGGCCTGACGTCGGTGTACGGACTGTTGCAGGGTGTGTTTTCATCGGCGGTGGGGCGCGTGGTGGATAGCTACGGCTTCACGCCGGTGTGCCTGGTGGTGGCCGTGTTCCCCATGGCAAGCTGGGGCGTGTTGCACCTGGCGCTGCGAAGCCCACGGCAATGAAACAGAAGCTCAAACGCATTCTGTTTGCGATGCTCGGCCAAGACGCCGACGCAGTGGTGGTGAGCGTGGGCGCGGGCCCGCACACGGCGGAACTGCGCGCGCTGGTGCCAGACCGCGAGCTCATCGAAATCAACGTTCCACCCACCGCGTCCATCGGCGAGGCATGGCTTACGATGAGACGCGCGGTGCGCGGCAAGCGTGTGGCGCTGGCGGCGGTTTCGACAACCGATCCCGGCCTGCTGACCGCGGCGCTGGTGGCGTTCCCCAATAAGGTGCTGGCGTTTCACGCGGATCTGGAACGGCATCACGTGCGCTGGACCGAGCCCATAGCGTCGGCGCTATTCTTGCGTGGCTTGAGCCGCGACCGCATCTTCCTGCGGCCCTGGCGGCGCAGTGAAAACCGGCTGCCGCGTGAGTGGCGGATTGCCGAAGGCCGGCCGTTCCGCACGGGCAAGCCGCGCGTGGCCGTGCTGAGCCCGTACCTGCCGTGGCCGCTTTCGCACGGCGGCGCAGTGCGGATCCATCATCTGCTCGAAGAAGCCGCGCGCGACTACGACATCCTGCTATTCGGCTTTGAGGACGGGCAGACGGAGGCCGACATTGCGCGGCTGGCGCAATATTGCTCCGTTATCGGCATCGCGGCGAAGCCCTATTACCGCGAGCCGCGCTGGAGCACGCTGCTGCCGCCGGAGGTGCGCGAATTCTATACGCCGGAGCTCCAGGCGGGGCTGCGTGAAACCATGGGCCGTTATCAAACAACACTGCTGCAGGTGGAGTACACGCAACTGGCGCGCTACGGCGGCGACGTGCTGGTGGAGCATGACGTCACATGGGATCTGTTTGAGCAGATCCACGCACGCGAGCAGACGCTTGGCTCGTGGTGGAACCTTTACCGCTGGCGGAGATTCGAGCGCGCAGCGCTGGGGCGTTACCGCGCCGTGGTGGCGATGAGCCATAAGGACGCCGAGCAACTGCGGCCTGCGCCGGCGCACGTAATTCCGAATGGAGTATCGCTCGCGCGTTTCACCCCGCAGGCGCCGCCGCCGGGACCGCCAAATCTGTTGTTCGTCGGCAGCTTCCGGCACTTCCCCAACGTGCGCGCCTGGCGCTTTTTCGTGGAAGAGGTGTGGCCGCTGATCCGCCACCGCGAGCTGACAGGGACGGCCGTGGCCGGGCCGGAGCCGCAACTCTACTGGCAAAGCCCGCCGCCGGATGAGCGCATCACGCTGCATGGCTTTGTGGCAGACGTCAAACCACTCTACGATGCTTGTTCCATTGTGATTATCCCGACGCTGGTTTCAGCGGGCACAAACCTCAAGGCGCTGGAAGCGATGGCGATGGCGCGGCCGATTGTGTCGACGCCCAGCGGCGTCGCTGGGCTGGGCTTGAAGGATGGCGAGAGCGTGCTGGTGGCGCCGTCGGCGCGTGAATTTGCCGTGGCGATTGAACGTCTGCTGAATGACAATCTACTGGGCCAGCAGCTTGGCGCCAATGCGCGTGCGCTGGCTGTGGAACACTACGGTTGGCCGGCGCTGGCGCGGCTGCAAACGGAACTATGGCAATCACTCTCCGCACACTGAAAATGGCCGACCTGGCCGAGGTGGAGCGCATCCAGCAGGCCAACCCCACCGCCGCGCAGTGGAACGTGGTGGACTATCTGGCCTACCGCACGGAGGTGGCTCTGGACGGCGAACGCGTCGTGGCGTTCCTGGCCGTGCAGCCGCTGCCGGACAACGAAGCGGAGATTCTGAACCTGGCGGTCGACCCGCAGTGGAAGCGGCAAGGCGTGGCTACGGCGATGCTGGCCGCCGTGCCGGAGCGCACGCTGTACCTGGATGTGCGCGAGTCCAACCAGCCCGCCATCGCTTTTTACAAGCGGCACGGCTTCATCAAAACCGGGCACCGCCGGCGCTATTATTCACATCCAGTGGAAGATGCGCTGATGCTCACGTGCCGCCGGAACTGATTCGCCGTTTATTCTCAAGCCGAGGTAGGATTGTAAGCCGACTGTAAACATGGTAGTGTTTGGGTGTCGGCGGGCCCAGGAGCACCGCCGGAATGTCGAGCATGAAGCTGTCCCACCGAGCCCAAGCATTTTTCCAGCGGCTCGGCGTGGATCCCGACCCCAAGGAGAACCACCCACATGGAGAAATTCTCACAGGAAGAGCTGAAGGCGTACCTGTTGCAGTCGAACGAGGAGTTCCGGGTGCTGGCCGAGAAGCATGCGGAATACAAACGGCTGATCGAACAGATCGAAGCCAAGCCCCGCCTCAGTACTGCTGATGAAGCTGAAGAGCAACGGCTCAAGAGGCTGAAGCTCAAGCTGAAAGATCAGATGCAGGATATGATGAACCGCTATCGGGCCACCCAGGTGGCGTAGAGCGGCCTGATTCGAGCATCGGGTACGCCAGAAAAGACGAGATCTCAGACCAAAGCCCCGCCCTCGTGGTGGGGCTTTTGATTTATTCCGGCCAGCCAGCGTTCGGTAGCGGCGATGG
The DNA here is from genome assembly GCA_964478395.1 of uncultured Candidatus Solibacter sp. GTDB lineage: Bacteria > Acidobacteriota > Terriglobia > Bryobacterales > Bryobacteraceae > Paludibaculum. Next base: position 22,972 of record CAYZIX010000053.1, on the reverse strand, counting down.
CGGCGGCGGGGCTGGCGTCTCCGGCCTCGGCCGGGGCCACGGCGCGGAGGCCGGCGCGCACGCGCTCCAGGGCTGGGCTCGACTGCAACGGCTCCAGGAAGTCCAACGCCCGGGCTGCGGTGAGCATCTCCATGGCAAGCACCTGACGGGCAAGCGTCACCATGTGCTCCAATTTCAGCGCGGCGGTCATGCCCATGCTGACGAAATCCTCTTTGTTGCCACTGGTGGTGATGGAACCGGGCGAAGCGGGCGAGGCCAGCACGCGGCATTCAGCGACAAGCGCGGCGGCTGACACCTGCACCATCATGTAGCCGGATTCGAGACCCGCGTGCGAGGCGAGAAAGGCCGGCAGCCCCTCGTTCAAGGCCGGATTCACCAAGCGGTCGATGCGCCGCTCGCCGATGCCGGCCAGGGCGGTGAGCGCGATAGCCAAATAATCCATCGCCATGGCCAGCACCTGACCGTGGAAGTTGCCGCCGGAGACGATCTCGTCACCAAACACCAAGGGGTTGTCCGTCGCTGAATTCAGCTCAATGGAGATGACGCGCCGGACCTCTCGCGCGGCATCACGCACGGCGCCGTGCACCTGCGGGGCGCAGCGCAGCGAGTAGGCATCTTGCACATGGCGGCAGCCACGGTGCGATTCCCGGATGGGGCTGCCTTCAAGAAGTTGCTCCAACCGGCGGGCGCTTTCCACCTGACCCGGGTGGGGACGTGCAGCGTGGATGCGCGCGTCGAAGGCCTTGGGCGTACCACGCAGCGCGTCCACCGATAGGGCGCAGGCCACGTCGGCGATATCGCAGAGCTTCTCAGCGTCGGCCAGCGCCAGCGCACCCACGCCGAGCATGGCCTGCGTGCCGTTCACCAGCGAGATACCCTCCTTGGCCTGGAGTGTGACCGGTTGAATGCCGGCGGCCGCCAGGGCATTGCCGCCGCTCATACGGCGGCCGTTATATTCGGCCTCGCCCTCACCGATGAGCACCAACGCCACGTGGGCCAGCGGAGCGAGATCGCCCGAGGCGCCGACGCTACCGCGCGAGGGCACAACCGGCGTGACGCCGCGGTTGAGCAGATCGCAGAGCCGCTCCGCAATCAGCGGACGAATGCCCGACAGTCCCATAGCCAGGACGTTGGCCCGGATGAGCATCATGGCGCGCACGGCTTCGCGCGCCAGCGCCGGGCCGACGCCGCAGGCATGTGAGCGGACAACGTTGCGTTGCAACGCGCACAACTCAGCCGGTGGAATGCGCGTGTCGGCCAATAGACCGACACCTGTGTTCACGGCATAGACGGGGGCCTCGCCTGCGGCCAAGCGCTCAACCACAGCGCGCGAGGCGCGCATCCGCTCGATTGCCGCGGGGTGGATCTCCACCCGCTCACCGGCGCGCGCAACGCGTACGGCCTCTTCCAGAGACAACGTGGCTCCGTCGAGTCTGACCATGGTTTCCAGATTAGCCCAACAGGGCCGCGCGAGCAGCCGTTATAAAGACTTACAATCAATGATTTGGGACGCGTTCCGCCAATCGGTGAAACCGGACGGGACAAGTGGCGCGTCATGATGGAAGTACTATGCCGGCAGTGTGTTCAGAAAACAAATCCGGCGCAAGACCGGATGCTGACGGACGCCGTAGGTAAGTGTGCCTGAAACGGCCTTTTGGCTTGTAGAGGAGTTTCTGTGGCTTTGGAAAGACGGGTACGGATGATTGGCTCACACAGGTGGTTGACCCTGGCGCTGCTGATGGCGGCGCCGCTGGCGCGCGCCGCGACGTTTGGCACGTTGGTTCCGGCGACGACGCTGGGCGACGTCGCCTACCTGAACGGCGGAGCATCGGATCTGGTGCTGGACGAGACGCACGGCCGCCTGTATCTGATTAACCCGACGCAATCGCGGATTGAGGTTTACGACACGAAACAAAAGCAGTTTGTTTCGTTTGTGGTGACCGATTCCGGCCCGGTGGCCGCAGCGCTCTCCGCAGACAGCACGACGCTATATGTGGTTTGCCAGAGCGCGTCCACAGTGAACGTCGTGGATGTGACAGGCACTAATCTGAGCGTCACACGCCGCGTGAGCCTTTCGGCGCAACCGCAGGGTGTGGCCGCGGGCCGTAGCACGGCAGGTATCGAGAAAGTTTTGATTACGACGGCGAGCCCCGACACGCCGCTGCTGCTGTTCCAGCCGGCCGTGGCCGACAGCACCGCGGTGCAGGCCGTAACCGTGCCCGCGCCGCCGGCGGCATCGTCGTCCTTGCCAGCGGCAACGGGCGACGTGTCGTTCGCACCGCGCAGCAACGCCATCGCCTCGGCCGACCGCAAAACAGTGACCGGTTTCCTGGTAGCCTCCGCGACGGGCCGCACGGCGTTTGTCTATGACGTCGATTCCGGCCTGGTGTCGCGCACACGCACGGTGAACGATACCGCAACGGTGCTTTCCATTTCTCCCGACAGCACGAAGTTCATGGCCGGCGCACGGCTGTTCGAAACCTCGTCGCTGCGCCTGATTGCGCAGCAGAGCGCGGCCAACCTGCCTTACCTGCTGAGCGGCGGCGCCACATACAACACCGCTGCGGTGCAGGGCGGCAGCGTCTTTTCGCCCGATGGCACGGCGCTTTACTCCGCATTCAACTTCGGCGGCTCCGGCACAGCCACCAACGTGACGCAGTTGACCATCAGCAACCCGGCCAACCTGCTGACGTCGATGGGCCTCCAGATGCCGGACAACCTGGCGGGCAAGATGGTGATCAGCTCAGATGGCGCAACCATTTACGCGCTATCGGATTCCGGTTTTGTGATGGTCCCCATCGGCAACCTGAGCCTGTATCCGGTGGCGGCGCTGAGTACGCGCGCGCTATCGCTGGCCTGGGACCTGTGCGACGTCACTTCGTCGGTGCAAAGCGGCTCAGTGACGGTTTCCAATCCGAACGGCGGCCAGATTGCCGTTCTGCCGCGGCTGATGAATGCGATTGGCGCCAGCAGCAACCTGCCGCCGCTGATGGGCGGCTCGGCCAGTTCATCCAGCCTCTCCGTTCTGTTGCAGGCGGTGAAGAGCACTGAGACGGCGCCGACGGGCGTCTACTACACCACCACACCGAGTTCGCCAACCGCAGTGCAGCGCACCATGCTGGTTTCGGCGCCCAGCCTGATTACGTCGGACTTCACCACCGGCTCCACGGTGACGTTCAGCTACAACCAATTCAATACGCGCCTGACCGGCTCCATCCCGCCGCACGACTTCCAGTTCAATGTGCCGCTGGCGGTGAATGTGCCGCCGCAGTTGCGCGTTTATCAGAATTTCCGTGCGCCTGAATCCACCGCCACGGTGCACGCCGTGACAGCCACCAGCCCCGCTGGCGGCGAGGGCCTCACTGACATGGCGCTGGACAGCCAGCGTAAACGCATCTACGTCGCCAACTCCGGCATGAACCGGATTGAGGTATTCAGCCTGTCGGCCAAGACGTTTGGCACGCCCATCACGGTGGGCCAGTTGCCGCGTTCGGTCGCGCTGAGCCCCGACGGCGGCACGTTGTGGGTGGCGAATTCCGGCGGCGAGTCGATCATGGCCATCAACCCGGACACGCTGGCCATCACGCAGACCATTTCTTTTCCGGCGCTGCCGCTATCCACCACCGCGTCGATTGCCACGCCGGCAGTGATTACCGCCACGACGGCCGGCCCGCAGATTCTGATGAGCAACGGCTCACTGTGGCGCATTGTGGATGGCGTGGCCCAGCCGCGCGGCCTGACGGTGACGATGCCCGCGACCATGGCCGCCACACCGGGCGGCGAGAAGGCGATCCTGTTGGCCGGCGACGGCATGGTGTACCTCTACGACGCCTCGGCCGACGATTTCACGGTCAGCAAGCAGGTGTTCTCCAGCTTCAAGGGCTACTACGGGCCGGTGACGGCAGCCCCGGCGGGCGCGTACTATGTGGCGAATGGAACGGTGCTCGACTCCGCGCTGAACGTGGTGAGCACGACGCCGACAGTGTTGAGTAGCGGGCTGACCTACGTGCGGCCGGTAGCGGCCGTGGCGGCGGTGAGCGCCTCGCAGTATCTGCGCTTCGTGAATCCGCTGACGCCGAATTCGAGCACACTGCCGATTACCGCCCCGGCAATCGAGTTAACCAACGCATCCTCGGGCGGCACGGCACAATCCTACAATGCGCTGGAGACGCCGCTTTCCACGGTGGTGGGCAACAAGCGCGTCAATGTGGATGGGCGTTGGATGGTGGTGGATTCGACCAACTCCATCGCTTACGTTCTGACGATGGGCGGCTTGAGCGAAGTGCCGCTGGCGGCGCCGGCCGCGTCAACGCCGGTGATCACCTCCGTACTCAACACGGCCAGCCAGGCCACGGCCGTTTCGCCGGGCGTGCCCGTGTCGATTATGGGCTCCAACCTTGGCCCAAGCGCCAGCGTCACAGGCTCTCCTTACTCCACCAGTCTGGGCAAGCTGTGCGTCACGCTGGGCAAGTATCAATTGCCGATGAACCTCACGTCGTCCAGCCAGATCAACGGGCAGGTGCCCTGGGAGATCACGCCGGGCACGTACTCGCTGGTGGTGCACAACCTGGATTCGAAGGTGGTGTCGGCGGCGAGCACGGTGACCGTCAGTGAATACTCACCGGCCGTACTGATGGACAGTTCCGGCCTCGCGATGCTCTATCACAGGAGCGGCGACGACGACGGAGCCCAGGTGACATCGTCCAGCCCGGCGCAGCGGGACGAAGAGTTGTATCTCTATGCAGTGGGTTTGGGCAAGGTGGAAGGCGTGCAGCCGGTAACCGGTGAGGCCACCACTAGTTCTGTGACAGGATCGCCCGAGAACAACGTCTACGTGTTCTTTGACGACCCGTCCATCACGGAATCGGCCGTGATCGTGAAGCAGACCACACTGCGCGAGGGTCTGGTGGGTGTTTACCGGATCCGCGTAAAGATCCCATGGGACCGCCGGCGCGGCGATGCGCTGAAGGTATACATCAAAACCGACGAGGTGTGGAGCCCGAAGAGCGGCTCAATACCGACCGTTGCGGTGAACTGAAACCTGCACAACGCAAAAAGAAAAAGGGGCGGCCCCGGCGGGCCGCCCCTTTTCGTGTCTTTAGGCAAGGTCTATTTGCCGCGCTGTTTCATGCGCATCTTCGAGCCCTTCGACTCGGCATAGCGATTGAATTCGTCGATCATCGCCGGCGACCAGGCCGTATCGATCTGGCCCGGCGTGTACTTCTGCTCACGCAGCATCTGGTGGCCCCATTCGTCACGCAGACGCGTCAACTCGCTTTCATCGGCGACAGTCTCGGCCAGATGAGCGGGGATGAAAACGATGCCCTCCGGATCGCTCAACACCACATCGCCCGGCAGCACCGTGGCCTGACCGATGCGTATGGGCACGTTGATGCCGCCGAGCGTGACCTCAGCAATGCCGGTCGGATCGAAGCCGCGGCAAAAGATCTGGAAGCCCTTGATCTCAGACAATCCGCTGACGTCGCGCACGGCGCCATCCACCACCAAGCCAGTCCCCGTCTTGGTCCAGATGGAGGTGCCAAGGTTGTCGCCAATGATGGTGCCGTCCTTGATTTTGCCGAACAGGTCCACCACCATCACGTCTCGTTTCACAAGCGTGTCGATCACCCAGGAGTTTTGCCCCTTGGACTTGCGCTGCTCCTGCTGAGCATGGTCGTTCACCACGGCGTCGAGGTCCGGCCGCTTGGGGTAGAAAACGGCCGTGACAGCGCGGCCCACCAGGCGTTGGCCAGTGGAGTCGGTGACGTTGACGGTCTTCCAGTTGCCGTCGAACTGGTTGTTGTAGCCAAGCCGCCGCAGCGTGCCCCAGGCCTCTTCGGCAGTGGTCAACTTCAGGCGGTCGAGCACGGCGTCGGGCACCTTCGGACGGCCGTCCGCAAAACGCTCGCCCTTCCAGGCGCGCGTGACGTCAATGCGCAGATCATTCGTGTAGGTGCCGATTTGGGCCGACGCGGCCAAACAGCTTAGCAGGGCGAGAGTCGCGAGTCGAAACATGATTAGTCCTTACCAGAAATTATGATTGTGAGCCACAACGCCCGGCAGCGCATAGGCGTACAGCATGACAATCAGGCCGATGAGCAGCGCCAGCACCAAGCCGTGCTTGAAGACGGCGCGGAACAGATCGCCCTCGCGGCCCTCGATGCCGGCGGCGACGCAGGCCACAATCAGCGACTGCGCACCCACCATCTTGCCCATCACGCCACCGGTGGAGTTAGCCGCCGCCATGAGCACCGGGCTGATGCCCAACTTATTGGCCGTGATCACCTGCAATGAGCCGAACAAGGCATTCGAGCCGGCGTCGGTGCCCGACAGCGCCACGCCCAACCAGCCGATGAAGGTGCCGAAAATCGGGTAGAAGAAGCCGGTGTGCGTCATGGCGAGGCCCATGACGGCGTCCATGCCGCAGTAGCGCGTCACGTAGGCCAGACAGATCATCATGATGATGGTGAGCAAGCCAAAGCGCAGACGGTGTATCGAGTAGCAGAACACCTTGAGCGTGCGGCGCAGCGAAAGGCCGAGGAGCGGCCCGGCGCAGAGGCCGGCGAAAAATGTGGCGGTGCCGACCGCGGCCAGCCAGTCGATGCCAAAGATGGCCGGCTCCGTCATATCCTTGGCAACAACCGGCGCGGTGCGCACCACCAGATTGTGCAGGCCGGGCACAGGCACCTTGAAGCTGGTGGCGGCCAGCAGCTTTTTGATGGGCGGCAAGCCCCACAGAATCACGAAAAGTGCGATCAGAAGAAACGGCGCCCACGCGGTGAATACTTGGCGCGTGGTGTAGTGGCTGCGCGTGGCCTCATCCACCGCGCCCTCTTCCGGAAAACGGAACACGGGCTTCGGCTGCCACAGCTTGAAAAACGCGGCGCACAGCAGCAGCGTCAACATTCCCGCCATGATGTCCACCAGCGACGTGTCGATATAGTTCGACCACAGGAATTGCGTCGCGGCAAAGCTCAAGCCCGCCGCCAGACAACCCGGCCAAACGCGCAGCGTGTCACGCCAGCCCACCTGCGTGCGCACCAGCCAGAAGGGCAGAATGGCGGCTAACGGCGGGAGTATGCGGCCCATGGTGGCGCTGAGATCGGCTTCGGAAAGAGCCGTCACGGCGGCCAGCGTGCGCACCGGGTTGCCCATGCCGCCCCAAGCGACAGGCGCGGTGTTGGCCATCAGGCAAACCACAGCCGTTTCAAACGGCCGGAAGTCGAGGCCAATCATCATCGACGCCGTAATGGCCACGGGAGCGCCTCCGCCACCCGCGCCTTCCAGCACGGCTCCGAAAGCGAAGGCGATGAGAAGCAGTTGCAGGCGGCGGTCGTCCGTGATGGCGCCGATAGAGCCTTTCAACGTTTCGAAATGGCCGGACTCCACGGTGAGATCGTAGACAAACACCGCGGCCACCAGCGTCCAGGCAATCCACACGACGGCGTAAAGCGCACCATGAGCAACGGAAGCCGCCACCATGGCGGCCGGCATCCGGAAAATAAACAGCGCCAGCATGACGCAAGAGACGAATGACCAGATGGCCGACCAGTGCGCGGCCACGCGCCTGACGGCCAGCAGGTAAAAGAGCAAGGTGATGGGAATGGCCGCAGCGATGGTGGACAACCACACGTTGCCGAGAGGATCGTAGTTCTGAGTCCAGGTGGGCATGGGACGCTCGTTCAGAGGTCGTGCGGCATCTTATCACAAGACTGTGAGAGGCTAGAGCAGGTAGTTATACGCCATGAAGAGACGAGCTTTCATTGGGACCAGCGCCGCGGCTGCGTTTTGGAGCGGCTCCTCGCTGGAGGCTTTTCAGACCAACGTCCGCACGGCCTCAAAGCCATCTGAACTGCGCATCACCGATCTGCGGTTTGCGCACATCACGGGAGCGCCGATGCGCGCGCCCATCCTGCGCATCGATACAAATCAGGGCATCTCCGGCTACGGCGAAGTGCGCGACGGCGCCAGCGTCACGTATGCGCTGATGCTGAAGTCGCGCCTGCTGGGCGAGAACCCCTGCCAGGTGGACAAGGTCTTCCGCAAGATCAAACAATTCGGTTTTCACGCGCGCCAGGCCGGCGGCGTGTGCGGCGTGGAGATGGCGCTGTGGGATCTGGCCGGCAAGGCCTACAACGTGCCTGCGTACCAGTTACTGGGCGGCAAGTTCCGCGACAAGATCCGGCTCTACTGCGACACCACTGAATCGCACGACCCGAAGGTCTACGGCGAGCGGCTGAAGAAGCGCCGCGACGAGGGCTTCACGTGGCTGAAGATGGACCTCGGCATTGATCTGGTCGAAAAAATCCCGGGTTGTGTGAGCGCGCCGCTGGGCATGGACCAGCGCGCCGCCACGCTGACGCCGCACATGTTCACCGGCATGGAGATCACGCCCAAGGGCGTCCAGTTGATGGGCGACTACGTAGCGCAAATCCGCGAAATGGTGGGCTGGGACATTCCGCTATGCGCCGATCATTTCGGCCATATCGGCGTGAATTCATGCATCCGCTTGGGCAAGGGTTTGGAAAAGTACAACCTGGCCTGGCTGGAAGACATGATCCCGTGGACACAGACCGAGCAATTGAAGCAGATCAGCACGGCGGTCGACATTCCAATTGCCACGGGCGAGGACATTTATCTGAAAGAGCCGTTCGCCGAACTGTGCCGCAATCACGCGGTGGACGTCATTCACCCGGATCTGGCCACCTCCGGCGGTCTGCTGGAAACCAAAAAGATCGGCGACATGGCGATGGAATACGGCGTGCCGATGGCGATGCACTTCGCCGGCTCGCCGATCTCCTTCATGGCGAACGTGCATTGCGCGGCGGCGACGGAAAATTTCCTGGTGCTTGAAAACCACTCAGTGGATGTCGCGTGGTGGAAGAACCTGGTCACCGGCAATGAACAGCCGCTGTACGAGAAGGGCTGGGCCGTAGTGCCGGACAAACCGGGCCTGGGCGTGGAACCGAATCCGGACGAGATCAAGAAACGCCTGGCGCCAGGCACGGGCTATTTCGAGCCCACCGAAAGCTGGAACAACGAACGCAGTTGGGACCGGCTCTATAGCTGAGCCGCTGTGACCAGCGCCTCGATCTGGCGCAGGTGATTCAGGTCGTGCACAGCTTCCATGGTGACGTAGTCGGCGACGCATTCCTCGCCGCGCGTCTCGTGCATGCCGTGTGCGGAACACCACGTTTCACGCGGTGTAGCTTCCAGCAGGCGGATGTTGGCCTGGCGCAGCACGCGGAACAATTCGAGCGCCGCGCGCACGTCCATCGCCTGGTAGTTGAAGCGCCGCGCCCAATCGTCCTCGTCGAACCACTGCATAGCGGCGTCGGGGCGCGACAGCATAATGCGCAGGCGCCAAGAGATGGCGAGCTCGGCGTCGGCCATGTGGGCAATGATTTCGACAATCGACCACTTGCCCGGCGCGGGTTGCCGCGTGAGCGCCTCAGACGAAAGGCCGTCGATCAGGCGCGCTAACTCCACCGAGGTGGCGCGTTGCACGTCGAGCGGATCGCGGTCGGCCAGATAGGCCAGCGCGCGTTTCTTGTATTGCTGGTATGTCTCGGCCATGGGAAGGCCAGAATAACACGGAACAGGCGGCGCGTATATCCCGCCGTATGAACGCGATATATTAATTAGCCTATGCGGCAGAGTGGGGAGCCGCTTTTGTGTTCTATCGCGCTGATTTTCTCGCTTTCGGCGCAACCATCGCAGGAGAATCGGAAGCCGGTCACCATTTCCGGCGTCGTTTTGAACTCGGCCACCGGCGAGCCGGTGGCGCGCGCGTCGGTGAGATGGGATTCGTTTGTGAGTACAGAGATCGTGGAAACCGTAACCGGTGCGGATGGGTACTTTGTTCTCAAGACCTCATCATCCAGGGGCCGTATTACTACTTCGCGAGCGGGGTTCCAGTATGCGGAGTACATTCTGTACGAGATGATGGCGACTCCCGTGATTTTGCGGCTGCCCCCATTGGGCGTGGTCGAGGGTGTGGTGACGGCCGACGAAGGCGAACCGTTGTCCAACGTTACGGTGCAGTTGCTGCGGCTGAACAACAACGATGGGGCAGTCTGGATAGGTGTGTACGCACAACTAACTACCAATGATTTGGGCGCCTACCGGTTATGGGATCTGCCGCCGGGGACGTACCTCCTGCGTGCACTGGGGCGCAGCTCAACGATGACGGGCGAGGGCGCGATGGCACCCATGCGGGAGCTTGGTCTAGCCTACGGCCCTTACTACTACTCTGACGCGACCAGCATGGATGACGCGACGAGGATCACGCTCAAGCCTGGTAAGACGATTCGCGCCGACATGCGATTGACGGGGAGACGCGGATATCGAGTCGGCGGCAGGCTGGAAGGCTATGCGGCTGATTCTGTACCTGAGCTAACGCTATGGCAGGGACGCGGTGAGGTGGGAGCGCACGTGCGGATCAATTACACCACCGGCGAGTTTGAGGTTGAGGATGTGGCCGCAGGCAGCTACACGCTGAAGGGCTGGTCCAGAACCACGGATGGAGTGCGAACGGGAGAAACGGAGGTAACCGTCAACCACCGGGATGTGTCCGACGTGCGAGTGGTTTTGCGAGACCCGCTGCGGGTCCGGGCCAACATCCGTTCATTGAACGGCGAGGTGAACTCGCCCGTCAGCTTGTCGTTCACCCGCCTCTTGGCCGACGGGACGCCATTGGGCAACAGACACTACGGGATCCCATCCGAGGGATACCAACAGAGCCGGGATACGGAATTGCTCCCACTTGGCTGGTATCGCGTCGAGGTGCATACTGTCGGCACGTATTCGGTTGTCTCCGTCAGCAGTGGCAACACGGATGTCCTGGCCGAGGGGCTAACCGTGACCGAGAGTGGCTGCGAACCGATTGAGGTGGTGGTCTCGGAAGCCGGCGGTTCGTTGCGTGCGGTGCTGGATGAGCCAGATAACGCTACGGAAGTGTATGTGATCGCCGTGCGGATGGCTGGACGACAGCCCGTGATCTCCTTCGGCTTGTCGTATGGCAAAGAGGGCCGAACCATACGGCGATTCGACCGTATCGCGCCCGGCGTGTACGACGTCTACGCGATTTCGAACCGAGATCCAATCGAGTGCCAGAACGCCGCCGTGCTGCGGCGCTATGCAGGGCAGGCCACCAGTGTCTAGGTGCGAGAAGGTGAGACTGCGCAGGTGCATGTCAGTATCATCCGCGCAAGCCAGACGGCGGGTGGACAATGATCGCGCTTGCCGCATGAGACTGGAGCTTAAGCCGGCACAATCAGCGCAGCCACCGGCCGCTGGCCCACCGGGATCATGGTGAAAAGCGGCGCGGTGCGCTCACGCCGCCCGGGCGTGATGGCCGCGATGCGGATAACGGCCATGTCGCCGGAAGTGTGGTTGAGCACCAGCGCGAACTGCTGATCGGGCGTCACCAGAATGGGACCCGGCTCAACGCCCACGCCAGCCACGGCCACCACTTTCTGCGAGCTAATATCGAAGACCGTCACCGAGCCCGCCTCCGGATTCGACACGAAAAGATAATCCGGCCCCGTGCTGACGGCCATTTCACTCGGCCGCCGTCCGCTCAGCGACGTCTGCGCAATTTCGGTGCGATACGGATACGCAATCACCACGGCGTCGCGCCCCTGGCCGGTGATAAAGAGCTGGCCCCCGTCAGCGCTGGTGCAGAAATGATCAGGCGACAGCGCCAGAGGCAATTGCGTCATCAGGCGGCGTTCCGGGACATCGATCACGCTCAGCATGTGACGGCCGCGCCCGGCTACCAGCACCAGCTTGCCGTCCTGGCGGAAGCGCACGGCGCCGAGCGTGTCATCCAGCGCCACGGAGCTCAGCATACGGCGCGTCTTCAAATCAATGAACACTGCCGAGCCATTTTCCAGGGTGACGCAGGCCAGCGGTCCGGCCGGTGAAATGTCGATGGCAATGGGTTGCGCCGGCAGGGCAACTCCCCCTGCGCCGACAGCTACCAGACGCGGCTCGCGCGTCAGCGCCCACAACTCGCCGTGCGCAGCGACAACTGTGACCGGCTCAGCGCCCAATTTGACGCTGCGGACGCGCTCAAGACGAGCGACGTCAATCTCTTCCAGGGCGTGCTGGCGCGGTGTGACGGCGTAGATGCGGCGCGTCTGCGGATCCGGATGCGCCACCAGGTCCGTGGGCTGGGCGGGCAGCGTAATGTGGCCGTGTACGGCGAAGGCGTGCAGGTCGACCGCCACAACCGTGGAGCCGGCCGTGGCCACATAGGCATGGCCGGTATAGCCCGTACCAGGCCTGCGGTTACAGGCCGCGGCGAGCGGCAGTGCGGCGAGAAAAGTACGGCGGAGGATCACAGGAAAGCAGTTGTCTTGATGCCCGAAATATCGAACTGGCGGCGGCAACGCGGCTGGCGGCACTGCGTCTTGTCGTCGAGCAACACCATGTAGCTTTGGGCTTTGGCGAACTTGGCGCGGTCGCGCTCATCGGCCCCGGCGGGGAGGCGGTCGCGGCGCTTGCGCACTAACCAGCGCAGTTCGTAGTCGTCCACTGTCCGGCAGAAGGGACAGTTCAGGCGAACCGTCTTGGTCGTCGTCGATTCGGTATAGAACTGCCTCTCGTCCACAACACCTCAATCATTGCACACAATAGTAGTTGTGACGGCTCCATTGGTGGCATTAACCGCCGCCCTGCTGGCCTGGCAGGCGGACATCGAGAAAGCGGCCGGCATTCCGCTGCTGGTGGCCAAGGTGGATTACGATCACAGCGACAACAGTTTCAGCCTGCCGGAAGAGACGCCGCACCGCGAAATGTTTGCGCGCTACCTGGCAATGGACGACTTCCGGCGCGAGTTCACCTCTACCTACGCGATGATGGTGCACCAGCGCACTCCGGGCGCGGAGGCTTACCTGGTGATGCTGAACGGGGCGCGTGAATCCGACTGGGGGCCGCACCTGGAAGCGCTCCTGGCGCACGAGTTCGGCCACGCCTGGGTGAAAGCGCAAGGCTATGCCACGCCGGTGTTCGTCGCCAACCAGTGGGCGTGTGTAGGCGTCCACACGGGCGACATCACACAACACGTGCTGATTCGCGCCGAAATGGAACGGCGCGGAATCGAGTACAAGAAGTTCTGGTTCAAAGGCACGGAGCAGTATATTCCGGACATGGAGAAGGGTCCCCTCCCTCCAGCCGATGACCGTTGCGCGCGCGTGCGCGTGGCGGCCCAGGTGGTAGATGTGCGCCTGGGGCTGAAAGAGGGCGAATGGGCCCAGCGTGAGCGTTATGAGGCGGCAATTCAGCGCTGGATGCCCGACGTGCTGCCAACCGTGGACGAAATCACCGCCTACATGCGCCAGCACGACATGACGGACCGCGCCCAGCACCGCGAGGCATTGCAGTTTGTCTTTGCGAAATTAAAAGATCTAGCCTATCAGAAGAAGAAGGACTAGCGAGTCTATGATACCCTCGGATTGTACCCGCACGGGCTTCTGGCTCGCGCCGTACCACCCCTCCCATGAATATCCGTTCGCTCTTTAGCCTGTTTTCTTCGGACCTCGCCATTGACCTGGGGACGGCGAACACGCTGGTCTTCGCGCGCGGCAAGGGCATTGTCGTCAACGAGCCATCCATAGTTGCGATCAACAAAACCAACGGCGAGGTGGAGGCCGTGGGCAAGGAGGCCAAGGAGATGCTGGGCCGCACGCCCGGCAACATCGTGGCCATCCGGCCGATGAAGGACGGCGTGATTGCCGACTTCAAGGTGACCGAGCGCATGCTGAACTACTTCATTCAGAAGGCGCATGGCCGCAAGATGCTGGTTCACCCGCGAATCGTGATCGGCGTGCCCAGCGAGATCACACAGGTGGAAAAGCGCGCCGTGATCGATTCGGCCTACCGCGCCAAGGCGAGCGAAGTGCACCTGGTGGAGCAGGCCATGGTGGCGGCCATCGGCGCCGGGCTGCCGATCACCGAACCGTCGGGCAATATGGTTGTGGATATTGGTGGCGGCACAACCGACGTCGCCGTCATTTCACTGTCGGGCATCGTCTATTCCCGCTCGGTCCGCGTGGCCGGCAATGAGATGGACGACGCCATCATGCAGTACCTCAAGAAGAAGTACAACCTGCTGGTGGGCGAGCGCACGGCCGAACAGATTAAGATCCACATTGGCAGCGCCTTCCCGCTGGAGAAGCAGTTGACCATGGAGATCAAGGGACGCAACCTGATTGAAGGCATCCCGCGCACCATCGTCATCAGCGACGACGAGATCCGCGACGCCCTGTCGGAATGCGTTGCAACGATTATGAACGCCATTCGCGTGGCGCTGGAGCGCACGCCACCCGAGTTGAGCGCCGACATCAGCGACCGCGGCATTGTGCTCACCGGCGGCGGAGCGCTGCTGAAGAACCTGGACAAGCGGATTCGCGAGGAGACCGGACTGCCGGTGTCCATCGCCGAAGACCCTCTGGCCAGCGTGGTGCTCGGCACCGGGCGCATGCTGACCGATTTCAAACTGCTGCGGCGGATCGCCATCGAGTAGGCCGTGGCGCGAAACCCCGCGCGCGGATGAACGGATGGAACATTTCCTCAGCCGGTATCGCAACCTGAGCGTGCTGCTGTTGCTCGTGGTGGGCCAGTTGCTGCTACTGGCTTACCAGGTAAAGGCGCACAACGATGTGCCGCTGATTCGCGTCTGGGCCGTCACGGCCGTGACTCCTCTGGCGCGGGGCATTGAGTCGGTGCGCGCTGGCGTGGGCGGCTTCTTCCGGGGCTACGTGGCGCTCGGCGATGTACAGCGCGAAAACCAGCAACTGCGCCGCGACTTGGGGAACCTGAAGCTGCGCAATCATTTTCTGACCTCGGAGCTGGAGACAGCCGACCGCTCCAAGCTGCTGGCCGAGTACCGCGCGCACAGCCCTTCGAAGACCATTCCGGTGCGCGTCATCGGCACCGGCACCGGCGCCAACTCGCGCGTCGTCTATGTCGATCGGGGCACCTCCGATGGCGTGCGGCGCGGCATGGCGGCAATTATGCCGGACGGAATTGTGGGACGCGTGGTGGCGGCCTATCCGGTGGCGTCGGTGGTGCAGTTGATCACCGAGCAGGGCGCCGTGGCGGGGGTCATCTCCCAGAAGAATCACGTGCGCGGCACGATGAAGGGGCAGGGCTCAGACACCTGCGTTGTGGATTACGTTTCAAATCAGGAAAAGGTTGAAGTGGGAGAGTGGTTTTACACCTCCGGCGCCGACCGCGTCTTCCCGCGCGGGTTGCCGGTGGGGCGGATCAAATCTGTTCGCGACGGCCGGGGAGGCAAGGAGATTCTGGTCACGCCCAGTGGCGTCAGTGGCGGGCTGGACGAGATGCTGATTGTGCTGGACGGCGTACACAGCCTGATTCCTGACCCGGAAATCCCGGCTGACAAAACGGTCAACATTCTGCCCCCGCCGCCGCCCGACGCAACCCAACAACCGGCCGCCGAGGCCGCCACGCCGGACCGGAGTGGCGTCGTCCAGACGGACGCAGACCGGCTGAGGGAACGCTACAAGCGTATCGGCGAGGCGCAGGGAACTGTCTTCGGCGGTAACCCGGGCCGGCCGCCAGACTTCAATCGCGCTCCGGCGCCCGCGGCGCCGCCAGCCACCAAGCCGCCTACGGAGCCGGCCAAGCCGTGACATCAATGAACGACAGTCTGATGTCCGGCATGTCGCGGCACTCGAAGCCGTCGCGCTTCCGGCCGCTCGCCTACGTGGTGCCGCCGCTGGTGGCCATTCTGTTCCAGATCTACGTGCAGCGTTTCGTGCCGTATCTTTCCTATCTGGAATTGCCGCTACTGGTGACGGTTTATCTTTCACTGATGCGGCGCCAGCCGGTGGTGGGCGCCATACTGGGTTGCATCATCGGACTGGTGCAGGACTCGCTCGGCATGCACCTTTTGGGCGTCTATGGCATTGTCAAGACGCTGGTTGGCTACTTTTCAGCCTCCATCAGCCAGCGCTTCGACGTGGAGAACACCTCCCTGCGCTTTGTGCTGAGCTTCTTCTTCTTCCTCTTTCACCAGGCGTTGCTATGGGTGCTGGGACGCGGATTGCTGGGGCAGAGCCTGGTGGCGCAGGTTCCGCAGACCATCATCTTCGCGTTCCTCAACGCCATCGTGGCTATCCCGCTGTTCATGGTGTTGGATAAGCTGAGAGTGGAGGAGTAAGCGTGAGATACCTTCCTCCAGAACGCCAGCCCGACGCCCAGCCAACCCGGCCGTTGCTCCGCGACGACACAAAGTTTGCGGCCGGCAAGATCGCCGTTTTTCAGTACTTCGCTGTCGGCGCGTTCCTTTTCCTGATCATCGGCTACTGGGACCTGCAGGTGCGTAATGAGGAGTTCTATCTCGAAAAGGCGCAGCAGAACCAGATCAAGAGCCTGCCAATTCCGGCGCCCCGCGGCAAGATCCTGGACCGTGACGGCCGTATCATTGTCGACAACCACTCTTCCTACCGGCTGATCCTGTCGCGCGAGAACCTGCGCGAAGAGCACATCCGCCCAATCGCGATCGGGCTCAATCTGGATCCGGCCGATGTGGAGGCCAAGGTGCGGCGCTTCCGCCGCCAGCCCACCTACTTCACCATTCCATTAAAGGACGAGCTGAACGCCGACGAACTGACGTTCGTCGAAGCCCACAAGGGTCCGGACGCCTTCCCCGAAATGGAGCTGATCCGCAGCCAGTACCGCATCTACCCAAAGGACAATCTGGCGGCCCACCTGCTCGGCTATGTCGGTGAGGTGAATGAAGCTGAGCTGAACTCGCAGGAGTGGGCCAATCATAATCCGGGCGACCTGATCGGCAAGACGGGCATCGAGCGCTACTACAACGAGCAGTTGACCGGCGTCGACGGCCAGCGCCAGGTGCGCGTCGACAACCGCATGAATACGCGTGAGGTGCTGGGCATCAAGGAAGCCCAACCGGGCCGCGACCTGAAGCTGACTATCGACCTGGACCTCCAGGTGGTGGCCGAACTGGCCATGCAGGACAAGCGCGGCGCCGTGGTGGCGCTGGATCCGCGCACGGGCGAGGTGCTGGCCCTGGTGTCGACACCCGCCTATGACCCGAATCACTTCGTCGGACGGATCGAGGCCAAAGAGTACGCCTCATTGGTAGAAAACCCCTACAAGCCACTGTTCAACCGCGCCGTGCAGGCGCAACTGGCGCCCGGTTCGACATTCAAGCCGATTGTCGCGCTGGCTGCGCTGGAGCTGGGGTTGATTGACGAGAACTTCACCGTCACCTGCCACGGCGGCGCCAACTGGTACGGGCGCTTCCACGCCTGCCATAAGAAGAGCGGCCACGGCACGGTGAACTTGCATCAGGCGATCGCCCAAAGCTGCGACGTCTTCTTCTACGCGGTTGGCAACAAGCTGGGCATCGACAACATCGCACACTACGCCGAGATGGCCGGAATGGGACACAAGACGGGCATCGACCTGCCGGGTGAAAAGGAAGGCACGGTGCCGTCGTCGCAATGGAAGATCCGCACGATGCGTGATAAGTGGTACGCCGGCGAGACGATATCGGTGGCCATCGGGCAGGGCGCGCTGACCGTGACGCCACTGCAACTGGCAGCGGCGATTGGCGGCATTGCGAACGGCGGAATCTGGATGCGGCCGCATCTGGTGAAGGACGATAAGCTGTCGGCGCCGCTACGCAAGGCGGAGTTGAACCCGGCCAACGTCACCCAGGTGATAAACGGCATGTTCGCGGTGGTGAACGAGTGGGGCACGGGCGCGGCATCGCGCATCCCGGGCATCGAGATGTGCGGAAAGACAGGATCGGCGCAATTGGTCAGCCACGAATACCGCAAGGGCCGTGTGTTAGGCAAGGAGTACGAGGATAACGCCTGGTTTGTCGGCTTCGCGCCGCGCCACAATCCGGAAATCGTCGTTGCCGTTCTCTACGAGAATGGCGGACACGGCGATTTGGCTGGACCCGTGGCGCGCGACGTCATTAAGGCGTACTTCGATAAGAAGGCACGGCTGCAGAAGCCAGCCGCTAATCTGGCGGCCGGGCTGCTGGCGGCGCCGGGCGGGCAGGTGCGGAGATGATTCAACTGAACCGCGCGCTACGCGGCCTGGACTGGACAATGACGCTGTTGGCCGTAGGCCTTTGTGCTCTGGGCGTGCTGCAGATCTATTCGGCGACGCTCGACACGGCCTGGCGCGGCGCCTGGCTGAAGCAATTGGTGTTCATCACGCTGGGGCTGCTGCTGATGTGGGTCATGACACGCGTCGACTACCACACACTGCTCGGACAAGTACCAATTCTCTATGGGCTAAGCCTGGCGCTGCTGATTCTGACTCCCATTGTCGGACGGCTGGCATGGGGCTCGAAGCGCTGGATTCCGCTCGGCTTCGGACAGCGACTACAGCCTTCGGAGTTTGTCAAACTAGTGATAGTATTACTGGTAGCCCGGTTTCTGGCCGAACTGAAGAGCGACCGGCTGGAGCTGCGGGATTTGCTGAAACTGGGTGCGCTGGTCGGTTTGCCATGCGCTCTGGTGATGATGCAGCCGGATCTCGGAACGTCCTTGACGTATGTTCCGATCTTGTTGATTGGCTTGTTCTTAGGCGGTATTCGCTGGCAGCATGCAGCGGTTGTGCTGGCGTTGGCCGCGGTGCTGTTGCCGGTGGGCTGGTTTTTCCTGAAGGATTACCAGAAAGCTCGTCTGGAGACTTTCATCGATCCGATGAAAGACCCGACGGGCAAAGGGTATCAGGTGATCCAGTCGAAGATTGCGGTAGGCGCCGGAGGGATTTGGGGCCGGGGTGTGACACGCGGCTCCCAGACGCAGCTCCGGTTTCTGCCGGTGGCACATACGGACTTTTTGATCTCGGCGTTTGCCGAGGAACATGGTTTTGTTGGCATCGTGTTCGTGCTGGGGCTGTTCTTTCTGCTGCTGATGCAGATTGTGCAAAACGCACAAACGGCCCCGGACCGGGCCGGAATGTTCATTTGCATGGGTGTTTGTTCGCTACTGCTGTTCCACCTTCTGGTGAATGCGGGAATGGCGGTAGGGCGGATGCCGGTCACCGGTATCCCGCTGCCCCTGATGAGTTACGGGGGATCGAGCATGTTATCGGTTTTCATGATGCTGGGGCTGGTGAACAATGTCCGGCTCCGGCGGTTTATAGCGTGACCAGACGGACGGGAGCCAGCCTGCGGCAAGGCGGCTCCGGCGTAAGGTGAGAGTTTAGCGGGATTGATGCGGGCGCCAAAGTCGCCCGCGCGGCGTGGCCGGAACGCGATGAAGACGCGACGGAGCCCTCTGCGGTAGCTCGTGAGAGAGGACGGCGTTCATAGAAAGCGGCGGCCGCCGGACGTGATTAAGCGCTTGGTGTCCGGACGCGGAGATTCCGCCCGGCCGGAGACCAGGCAGAGCGCCTCGCGCAGGATCAGTTAGCCGCAAGGATTGGTTCCAATCCCGTCCCGGTGTACGCGGAGCGGAGGATTGGGAAGTGATTTCATCGAAAGAACTCGTGGTGAGTCAGAACCGCCACGAGACCAAGGTTGGCATCCTCGAAGACGGCCAACTGGTTGAAGTGTATTTTCAGCGCGCCAACGAGTATTCGCTGGCGGGCAGCATTCACAAAGGCAGAGTGACGCGAGTCCTGCCCGGCATGCAGTCGGCATTTGTTGATCTGGGCCTGGAGCGCGACTGCTTCCTCTACGTATCCGACTTTTTCGAAGAGAACGCCGACGAGATCGATCGTGTCGGTGACGACAACCGCGGGCGTGAACGCGGCCGGGACCGCGAGCGTGGACGCGACCGCGGCGACCGCGAGCGCCGGCGTGAGCGCGAAGCCGCGCCTCCGGCTGAAAGCGAAGCTCCGCAGGCCGTTGTGGCCGAGGCCGTTGAAGAAACTGCTGCTCCCGAGGCTGCGCAACCACCGGCTGGCGAATCGGTCCGCGACCGCCGTGGACGCCGTTCGCGCCGCCGCCGCCGTGGCGGGCGTGGATTGCCGGAGTCGAAGTACGCAGGTGTCGAAGAGACCAATGCGGAAGAAACATCCGATGAGCCGGCTGACGAGTTAGCCGGGCCGGTTGAAGCACCGGTTGAGACGGAGGTCGAGGAAGTAATCGTACTGCCTGGTGAGTCGCTGGCGAAATACCGCCACGCGCCCGGTGAGAGCGAGACTGTCGAACCGGCAGGCACAGAGGAGCCCGCTGCAGAGGCGGAAAGCCTTTCTCTGGAAGAAGCCGCACATGAAGCGGCCGAAGAGGCTGCCGAGATGATTCTCGACCGCGTCGAGGAGATTGAACAACGCGGCGAGTTGGCGCTCGTTCCGGAGGAGGAGGCTGAAACCGAAACCGAGCCCGAACCGGAAGACGAGCCTGAAGCTGAGGTTGAGCCAGCTGCCGAAGCGGAAGCCGAGCCACTAGCGGAAGTTGAGCCCGAGAGCGAAGCCGTGGCTGAGCCGGAGCCCGAAACCGAGGCGGCGGAAGAGCCAGGAACCGGAGAAACGGACGAGTCCGCAGTTGAGGCGGCCGCTACTGAAGAAGGCGCCCTGGCGCCGGAAGGTGCAACGGCCACGGTGCGCGAGTCCGGGCGTGTGTCTCATCGGGTTTCCCGGCGCATGCGGCGCCGCGGACGTGGTGGCCGCGGGCAGGAACAGTCCGAGACGGCAGCGCCGGCCGAGGCGCGTCCGGAAGCGCCAGTGGAACACACCGAGGTGCAACAGGCCGCGCCGGAACGGCGCGAGCGGGCCGAGCGTAGCCCGATGCCATCCATCTCCGACCTTCTCAAGGAAGGGCAGGAGATCATCGTTCAGATCGCCAAGGAGCCGCTTGGCCAGAAGGGCGCGCGCATCACGTCGCACATTGCCCTGCCCGGCCGTTACGTCGTTTACATGCCGACGGTGGAGCACCTGGGCGTGTCGCGCAAGATCTCGACCGATGAAGAGCGGCAGCGCCTGAAGCGCATCTTGCAGCATCACCGCGAAGGCATTGCCGGCGGTTTCATCATGCGCACGGCCGGTGAAGGCCACAGCGAGGAAGAAATTGCGGCTGACATGCAGTATCTGGCCAGCCTCTGGCTGGATATCCGCCAGAAGGCCGAGAAGAAGCGCGCCCCGGCGCTGTTGCATCACGACGTGGAAGTGGTGCAGCGCCTGATTCGCGACCAGGTGAGCGAAGGCTTCAAAGCCATCTGGGTGGACAACGAGGATCTCTACGAGCAGGTGCTGCACTCAGTGGAGCGCATCCAGCCGGGCATGTTGAGCCGCGTCAAGCTCTACACGCGGCCGGAGTCGATCTTCGACGCCTTCGGCATCACGCAGGAGCTTGAGAAGGCGCTGCGGCCCAAGGTATGGCTGAAGTCGGGCGGCTATATCGTGATCAACCAGACTGAGGCGCTGGTGGCCATCGACGTGAACACGGGCAAATACGTGGGCAAGTCGAACCGTCTGGAAGACACGATTGTGAAGACCAACATCGAGGCCGTGCGCGAAATTGTGCGGCAGATGAGGCTGCGCGATTTGGGCGGCATCATCGTGGTGGACTTCATCGACATGGACGAGCGCAAGAATCGCCAGAAGGTGATGCAGGCGCTCGAAGAGGCCATGCGGGCCGACAAAGCCCCCTATAAGATTCTCCAGTTCAACGACTTCGGACTGGTGGCCATCACACGCAAGCGCGTCAAACAGTCTCTGGAGCGCGCGCTGTGCTCACCCTGCCCGCATTGTGAAGGGGCCGGCTACGTGAAGAGCGTGCAGACGGTGATCAGCGAGATTCTCGCCCAGGCGCAGAAGTACGCCAAGGTGGTCGACACCAAAGACGTGGTGCTGCGCGTCAACCCGGCTGTGGCGAAAGAGCTCAAGTCGGTTGAGACACAGTACCTCGAGGAACTCGAAGAGATTCTCGGGCGGCCTGTGCTGGTGGTGTCGGACGCGCTGTTACAGCAGGAGACGTTCGACCTGGCCTAGACTGGAGCGCCAAGTGAGCCGGCGATTGTCGCTTGGAATTGGACTGGCCGCTGGGGTGATGAGCCTCAGCGGCCAGTCTGTTTCGGTCTATAGTGAGTTCCAACGCGTTTCCCCGGACGGCCACGTACTGGCGGCCGACCGCGTGGAGGCGCGCCGGGAGATTATCTCCCCAGCTGTGCCGCGCAACGCCTTCTCTACCTTCCGGATTGCCGTCGGTGTCCCGAACGGCACCCCCTACACTCTCCATATCGCCCAGAATCCGGAATCTACGGCAATTGTTCGCCTCTATCGCGATCAATACGCTCAGATCGGCAAAGAACTGATTGCCGACGCCGTCACCCCAGTGGAGCTGCCGGAAATGGGCACATTGCCAGCTGGACAGAACGTGCAGACTTACTTGCTGGACATGTTCGTGCCAGCGTCCACACCAACCGATCGTTTCCGTCTAGAGGTACAGCTCAACGTGGGCGGGCAGTGGGTGATCTATCCGATGGAGATCCGCCCACGCGAGGTGGTGCTGCCGCGCGGGACTATGGCGCGAGCGCCGCTGGCTGGCGTCGAAGCCCGCGCCGACGCGCCGGTGATGACGGCACTGCGCGAATATGCCTGCGGCGAGCGCGGTGGCCTACGCGAAATTGCGCTGGTGACAGTGCGGGCGTTCATCGACCGCAACGCACGCCAGGACATCGCTCTGGCCGGGATTCGTGAGAAGCAATCTTCGCACGTGGCGGTAGCGAATGAACTGGCTCGATTAGGCGGCTGGCCAAGCCGCGAAGCGCTGTGCCGCAGCCGTGGTTTGTCTTCGCTGGACGCCGAATGGTGGCTGAAGGTCCGCACCTATCTGCAACAGGCTATACCAGCGCCCCCGGCCGGGATGTTAAACTGACTATTGCTTCCACGCGCGCCGTCCGATGGACGGTGCGAGCACCCCGGAGAGGTGGCCGAGTGGTTGAAGGCGCACGCTTGGAAAGCGTGTATACGGGAAACTGTATCGAGGGTTCGAATCCCTCCCTCT
>CAYZIX010000052.1:0-27710 GCA_964478395.1 uncultured Candidatus Solibacter sp. | reverse complement strand
GTAACCCCGAAGAGATCACGCTGCTGGTCAACCGCATCATCAAGGTGAAAAACCTCCAGCGCGAAAACGTCATCCTCCGCAAGAAGCTCCAGCGTCAATACCAGTTCCACGACATCATCAGCAAAAATGCGCGCATGGAATCGATCCTCAACCTGGCGCGTGAAGTCTCCAGCCTGCGCAGCACGGTTCTGATCCGCGGCGAAAGCGGCACCGGCAAGGAACTGGTGGCGCGCGCCATCCATTTTTCCGGTGACCGCGCCGCCAAACCCTTCGTCGCGGTGAGCTGCGCCGCGCTGGCCGAATCGCTGCTTGAAAGCGAGCTGTTCGGCCACGAAAAGGGAGCCTTCACCGGCGCCGCGGAGCGCAAAAAAGGTAAGTTCGAACAGGCCGACGGCGGCTCCATCTTCCTGGACGAGATTGGCGATATCCCGGCCAAGCTCCAATCCGACCTGCTGCGCGTGCTGCAGGAACGCACCTTCTACCGCCTGGGCGGCTCCGAAGAGGTACGTGTCGATGTGCGCGTCATTGCCGCCACACACAAGGACCTGCGCTCCCTGGTAGCCGATGGCGCATTCCGCGAGGACCTCTACTATCGTCTGAACGTCATCGAGCTGTGCATTCCACCACTGCGCGACCGCCGTGAAGACGTCCCGCTGCTGGCCGAGTACTTCGTCGAACGCATCTCGCACGAAGTGGGCAAAACGGTGCGCGGGCTATCGGAAGGCGCGCTGCGCCTCTTGCTGGATCATGATTGGCCGGGCAACGTGCGCGAACTGGAAAACTCCATCGAGCGCGCCATTGTCTCCAGCCGCGCCACAACGCTCACCGAAGAGGACTTCGCCTTCCTCCAGCAAACCGTCGACGACCGCCGCTTCCGCGTGCCCTCCAGCATGAAGATCGAGGATATGGAGAAGCTGATGATCGAAGCCACGCTCAAGCGCACCGGCGGCAACATCCGCGAGGCCGCAGCCTCGCTCGGCATCGATCGTTCGACTCTTTACGAAAAACTCAAGCGCTACTCCATCGAACGCTGAGCGCGCCGCCACACCATCCCGTGTGCCGTACGCTGCGCCAGCGTGTAGCCTTCGAGCCATGCCGGTTTCTCCCGGTAGCCCCACAGCACAATGGTGTCCGGGCGGTTGTTCCCCAATTGGATACGCGGGGGCTCGGTTTCTGTCTTGCCCTCGAAACCGGGCTGAAAACCATTACCGAAACGCAGCGGGAAATGGGGTGTCCCCGCCTCGTAATTGGCTACGTCCACCGCGCCGTCGCGCGCCATCAGCCACGCGCCCGCGTGCAGGAAGATATCCATTCCACCAACCACGGGGTCGCCCGGCGTCGCCAACATCTGCCGTACCGCCAGCGTGCGGCCCGCGGTGCGCAGCTCAAAAAACTCAGCGTAAAGCGGCTGGACAGCCCACACCCGCCAAGCCACCGCCGCCAGCAGCACCGACGCCAGTGTCATGCCGGCCACCGCCAGACGCCCGCTCCAGCGCACCTGCCAATCCTGGCGGGATAACCAGATCAGCGTCAGGGCCAGAGCCAGCAGCAGTATCCGGCCCGGCACAAAGCTCCCGGTGAACGTCGCCTTCGGCGTTATTGGCCACAACAGCCAGCAGGCCACGGCGCTGGCCCCCAGCCAGCGCGCCGCGCCAGTGCGCCGGCAGGCTGCCGTCAACACCAGCGTCAGCATCAGTCCCATCGCCATCGAAAAATAAACCAGGTCGACCGCCGTGAACGGATTTTCGCCGAATAGAAACTCCTGCAGGTTGGCCGAAAACAGCGGTGGACCGGCAATGCGCCCGCCATGCATCTGTGTGGCAAAAGCCAGCGCGCAGATGGCGCCCGGCGCGGCCTCCAGCGCAATCCGGCGCCACTGCCGTCCCTGGTCGGCCAGGCAGGCCGCCACAGCCACAGCCCAGCAGACCGGGTGGCTCAGCCAGGCCAGTTGCAGCCACAGCCAACGCCAGCGCCCGGACGACAGCGCCGCCACCAGCGCGCCCACGCTGAACACAAACGAGTAGAAGCCGAAAAAAAGAAACGTGTTCACCATCAACGGAATGGCGAACGGCAACAGGTGCGGCGTGCCACGCAACGCGGCGTACCACGTTCCGGCCAGAAACAGAATCAGGAGGGTCACCAACGCTTGGTCCGCCGCCGGAGCGGGAAGGACGGCCGTCAGCGGCACCAGCAGCAGATGCGCCGTCCAGTTGGTGGTCAACCCGTGGTTGAATTCGTATACGACGCGCGCCGGTGATTCTGTTTGAAACAAATACTGGCGTAATTGAATGGCGTTGTAGGCATGCGTCGCGCCGTCCTGCGTCGGGAATACACGGCAACTCCAGACCAGCAAAATGAATGCGGCAATGGCGAGCCAGTACCAGATCACCGCCGCTCGTCTCGCGCTCCTCGGCATTTTACCCAGCGTAGCGCAGTGATATGATCCGCTCCGGAGAGGATCTGGCAATATATGCAGCGTCGGCACTTTATTGAAACAGCACTCGCGGGTGGCGCAGTTCTGCACAACGCCCCGTTTGGTCTTGCGGCTCCAGCCACGGACCTCGAAGGGGTCTTCCACAATCCGCCGCCCGAAGCCGGGCTCTCCGTGGTCTACCACTGGACCGGCGGCGTCGTCACGCGCGAAGGCATCACCGCCGACATGGAGGGCATCGCCGCTTCCGGCATCAACACCGTCAACTGGTTCTACTTTGACGGCACCGGCGTCTCCGACGGCGTTCAGGCCACCGCCTGTAAGACCCCCGAATGGTGGGCGCTGGTCGATCATCTCATGAACGAGGCCCGCCGTCTGAAGCTCACCATCGCGCCACACATCTGCTCCAGCTGGGGCCCGGCCGGCACCGAAGCGATTACGCCGGAACTGTCGCAGCAGATGCTCGTGTGGTCCGATCTGAACATCGACGGAGGCAAGCCCTTTACCGCCGCGCTGCCCAAGCCCAAGCGCCCGGCCACGCGCAGTCGCGGCTTCGGCCGCGGTCCTACTTTCCCGCCGGCTTTCGCCGAGTACTACAAGGAAGTGGCCGTGCTCGCCTTCCCCGTGCCCGATGGCTGGGGTGAAACCAGCGTCACGCGTAAGGCCAAGCTCACAACAAATCTGCCCATCTCTGATTTAGCCAAGGTGGCAGATCCCATCAACGAGGATCGCGTCGTCGACACCGACAAGCCCGGTTGGCTGCAATTTGAATTCGACCGGCCCTTCACGCTGCGCTCCATCACCATGAATCATGGAGGCGGGGCAGGCAACCTCATGCGCGGCGTCCCGCCCACTCATTACCGCATCGCCAACAGCTTGGAGGTGCAGGCCAGCGACGATGGCGTGATCTTCCGCCACGTAGGCCAACTGGAGCCGATGTTCAACGGCTGGCAAACCGTGCTCACACCGCTCACCCACAGCCTGCCGCAGGCCAGCGCGCGCTTCTTCCGGCTGGTCTATCACCCCGGCCAGCCACTCGGCTACGACGAAGGCATGCGCACCGGCACGCGCCAGGGCGGCGGCGATTACAAGCACATGGTCGAGCCGCTCGGCTTCGCTAATGTCGTCCTCTCATCGACGCCTTCCGTCCACCTGCTGCCCGCGAAAAACGGCACCACTTTCGGCCGCGGCCGTCTGGTGCGGGAGGGCGAATTACCTGCTGCGGCCTGCATCAACCCGGCGTCCGTCGTCGACCTCACCTCCCGCCTGCGTCCCGACGGCTCCATCGACTCCTGGACCCCGCCCGCCGGCCGCTGGCGCGTCATGCGCTTCGGCTGCATGTCGCAACTCAGCTCCACCGGCGGCGGCCTTCAGGCCGACAAATACAGCGCCGAAGCCGCCAAAATCAGCTTCGACGGTTGGTTTGCCGAGATCCGCCGCCACACGCCGGGCGCTGAGAAGTTTGTCAACGTGCTCAACATCGACAGTTGGGAAAACGGTGGTCAGAACTGGTCTCCCCTGTTGCCCGCCGAATTCAAGAAACGGCGCGGCTACGATCTGACGAAGTATTTGCCGTGCATGGCGGGCGTGGTTGTCGGCAGCGGTGCCGTCACCGACGGATTTCTGCTCGACATGCGCCGCACCATGTCGGACTGCCTGGTGGAGAACTTCTACGGCACGCTCTACCGCCTGGCCAAGGCCGCCGGCGCGCTGGTGATGAGCGAGGCCGTGCTGCCCGCCATGGACGTTGACGGCCTGGAGCCGTTCAAGTACTCCGACTGGACCGGCGGCGAGTTCTGGGTGCGCGCCACGCAGAACTGGAAGCCGAACGACATCGCCGACGGCGTTTCCGGCGCGCGCATTTACGGCAAGCGCGTTGTCTTCGCCGAGGCCTTCACCGGTGGCGGTTGGCAGGACCATCCATTCGCGTTGAAGGCCATGGGCGACCACAACTACGCCGAAGGCATCAACCGCATGATGCTGCATGTCTGGAATGAGCAGCACCATCCCACGCGCATCCCCGGCATCCCTGGCGCCGGCACGCCATTCAACCACCTGAACACGTGGTGGCGCGCGGCCGAGCCCTGGCGCATCTACATGAAGCGCACACAGGCGCTGTTGCAGCAGGGCGATCCCATTGAGGATGCGCTCTACTACACCGGCGAGAATCTGCCCTGCCGCTCCATCCTCGCGCCCGGTCTCGACTGGTGCTGGGCCGCCAACCCGGCCTTGCCCGAAGGCTATCGCCACACCACCATCAACCGCGACGCGCTGCTGCATCTGGCGCGCGTCGAAAATGGCCACATCGTGGTCAGCGGGCTGCGCTACCGCCTGATTGTGTTGCGTGCCGGCGAGCCGTATCTCACGCCGCAGGTGGCTGAAAAGCTGCGCGAGTTGGTGAATGCCGGCGCCGTGGTCGTCGGCCCGAAGCCGCTCGCCTCGCCCAGCCTGGAACGCGGCGCGGCCGGCCAGAGTGCCGTGCGCGAAGTTGCGCGTCAGTTGTGGGGCTCAATCGACGGCAAGACGGTGACCGAGCACGGCTACGGCAAGGGCAAGGTCTACTGGGGTAAGCCGATGGCGGAGATCCTCGCCGCGCTGAAGCTGGAGCCCGACGTGCGTTTCCTCAATTCGCGCGATGCCCAGGGCAACGCTCTGACGTTCAATCCGGACGCGCCCAACGGAAACAATCCCGTGCTGGTTGGCGCGGACCGCAAGGGCTGGGGCCTGAACTGGTGCCATCGCCGCGCCGCCGGCGCCGACATCTACTTCGTAACAAATCAGGAGTATTTTGTTGTCGAAACAGAAGTGAGCTTCCGTGTTTCGGGCCGCGTACCGGAGCTTTGGAACGCCGAAACCGGCGTCATTGAGCCAGCCACCGGTTGGCGTATCGAAAACGGCCGCACCATTGTGCCGATTCGTTTCGATCCTTCCGGCGCGCTGTTCGTCGTCTTCCGCAAGCCCGGCACAAAAGCCGCCGCCTTGCCGCCGAAGTCGGCCGAGACAGCCGTCGATCTGGGCGGGCCGTGGACGGTCCGCTTCGGCTCGCGCGAAGTGCAGTTGGAAGCGGGCTCCTGGGCCGCGCAGGCCGATGAAGAGCTCAGGTTCTTCTCGGGCACGGCTGTCTACACGAAGCGTTTCACGCTGCCGGCGGCCAAGCGGGCTTGGCTCGACCTCGGCGACGTCGGCAACTTGGCGCGCGTCAAACTGAACGGCAAGGACCTCGGAATCGCCTGGAAGGCGCCCTACACCATCGAAATCACCCCGGCCGCCGTGGCAGGCGAAAATACGCTCGAAATCGAAGTTACCAACACGTGGTTCAACCGTCTGGTGGGCGATTCGGGCCTGCCGCCCGAGAAGCGCTCCACCCATCTCGCAACCAATGCCTTCGACCGTACGCGCATCAGCCCTTCGACGCCGCTGCTGCCGGCCGGTCTGCTGGGCCCGGTGCGCATCCGGCAGGTACGTGTATAATCGGCTCACATGCGAAGCTCTTTGGGCCGCATGGCCGCCATTGCGGCGCTGGCGCTGGTCGCGTATTCCAATTCATTCAGCGGCGGTTTTGTTTTTGACAACCGCGGCCTGATCCTGCAGGACACACGCATCCGCGAATCCAGCGCCGAAAATCTTGCGCTGATCATCGATCACACCTACTGGTGGCCTTACGGCGAAAGCGGCCTTTACCGGCCGCTCACCACGCTCAGCTACCTGTTCAACTATGCCGTGCTCGGCAACGCCACGGACCCGTGGGGCTACCACGCCCTCAACTTCGCGCTGCACCTGCTCAACGTGTTCCTGGTTTGGCTGCTGGCGCGCCGCTTGCTCACCCAAGGCGCCGAATACGTCGCCGCGCTGTGGGCCGTGCATCCGGTGCTGACGGAGTCGGTCACCAACATCATCGGCCGTGCCGATCTGTTGGCCGGCGCGGCCGTGCTCGGAGGTCTGCTGCTCTACCTGAAAAGTGCCGAAGCCACAGGCGGGCGCCGCTGGGCGTGGCTTGCGGCACTGGCTTTGACGGCAACGGCCGGCGCGTTCGCCAAGGAAAGCGCCGTGGTGGTGGTTGGCGTGATTGTTCTTTACGAGCTCTGCTGGTGGCGCGGCCGCGCTCGCGCACTGCTCCTCGGCGTCGCGGCCACCATCCCCGGCATCGCCTGGATGCTCGTGCAGCGCGCCTCGGTGCTTGCCGCCTCGACGTCCGTTGTTTTCCCCTCCAGCGACAACCCGCTCGTGACGGCCGGCTTCTGGCCCGCGCGCCTCACGGCCCTGAAACTCATCGCACATTACGTGGCGCTTTTGTTTTGGCCCGTTACGCTCTCGTGCGATTACTCGTACAGCCAGATCGCGCTCTTCGCCGGCACGCCCGCCGACTACGCCGCGCTCGCCGTCGTCCTGCTGCTGGTTGCCGCCGCAGTGGCCATGTTCCGTTACAACCGTGTCGTGTTCTTCTGCGCGGCCTTCGCGGCGCTGGCCTGGCTACCCACCTCCAATCTACTGTTTCCCATCGGCACTATCATGGCGGAGCGCTTTCTCTACCTGCCCGCCATCGCCGCGGCGGTCGTTGTGGTGCTGGCTGTGCAAGCACTCCAGCGCCCGAAGTGGATCTCCATCACGCTCTCGATCCTCGTCGCGCTGCTTGTGGTGCGCACCTGGGTCCGCAACACCGACTGGCAAAGCGACGTCTCCCTGATGACATCCGCCGTCGATGCCGCGCCCGCCAGTTACAAGACGCACATGGCGTTGGCCGCGGCGTTGTCTGAAGCGCATGGCGACGCCGGCCGCATCGTGGAAGAGGCGCGCCGCAGTCTCGCCATTCTGGAGCCGTTGCCGCTGGCCCAGCGTCCGGCCATCGCCTATTACAAGACCGGTGAGTTTCTGTTGGCCAAGGGCGATGGGCGCGGTGCCATGGACGCGTTCATGCTCTGCAATCAGGTGGTCAACGCGGTGCGCGATCATCAGGCAGCCATCGCCAAGGCGCGTGGTGAACGCGCTCCGGGTCTCGATATCCAGCGCAAGGCCGAACTCGATCGTGGCATCTCGCAGGCCGCTCTTCTGCTCGGCGACGCACCCCGTGCGCTCGCCGCAGCGCGTAGCGCCGTGGATACCAATCCCTTGCACCCCGACGGCTTCCGGCAGCTATCGGCCGCGCTGCTGGCATCCGGCAAAGAGGACGACGCGGCCATTGCGCTGGTGGAAGGCGTGCTCGCCACAGAGGACATGACGTTGCGGCAGGATCTGGTCAACTTCTATCGCGCCGGCCATGACCCGTCCGGCTGCGCGCTGAGCGGCGCCGGCCTCAATCCCGAATGCCCCGCCGTGCACCAGCACGCCTGCGCGGCCGTGGCCGAGGCGCTACGGCTCTACATGCGCGCCGGGCTGCCGCAGGTGGCGCGGCAAATGAAGGAATCCGCGCGCGCCGGCTCCGGCTGTCCGCCCGGCGGCTGGGACGCCATTGTACCCTGATCGTTGATGCCCGTCACTCGCCGTTCATTCGTCATGGGGTTGGCCGCTGGCGCGCCTTCCGCCGAGCCCTATGAAACGCCCTACAAGTACCCGCGCCTGGTATTGCCGCCGGGTCCGGATGCCAAGGCGTTTGACGGCCGCTCAGTCGATTGCCCGTTCGTCTTTATGCACGAGGGCCGCTTCCATATGGCCTACACCGGCTTCGACGGCACGGGCTATCAGACCGGTCTGGCCACGTCTACGGATCTGGTGAACTGGCAACGTGAGGGCTGCATCCTGGCTCGCGACCCGTCGTCGCCCATCACGCGCTACAACGTCTCAATGAGTTGGATTGTGCGCGAGAATGACATCCATTCCGCCGGCAAGCTGAAGCGCATTCATGGCAAGTATCTGGGCGTCTATCATGCGTACCCAAACGCGGGCTATGAGGAGGGCGCGGCCGTGATCGGCCTTTGTTGGAGCCAGGACCTGCGCCACTGGCGGGTGGACGCGCCCATTCTGCACGCCGAGGACGGCGCCGCCTGGGAGCGCGGCGGCCTGTACAAGCCCTGTCTGGTGGAGGACAAGGGCACGTTCTATCTCTTCTACAACGCCAAAACGGCCGTCAAACGCGGCTGGCGCGAGCAGACCGGCCTGGCCACCTCCAAGGATCTGAAGACGTGGACCCGCCACCCGGCCAGCCCACTGATTGTCAACGGCGGTCCGGGCGCCTGGGACGAGCACTTCGCCTCCGATCCGTGCGTGCTGCGCGACGGCCGGCGCTGGCTGGCCTTCTACTTCGGCCTGGACGCCAAGGGCGTGGCGCGCGACCTGTTGGCTGTGGGCCACTCGCCCTTCAAGTTCGAAAAGGTGAACCGTATTCTGATCGACGTTGGCGCGCCGGGCTCCATCGATTCAACCTACGCTCACAAGCCATCAATCATCACGGTCAACGGTACGCTGTATCACTTCTACTGCGCGGTGTCGGGCAAGTGGCCCAACCAGGTGCGCGGCATCGCCGTGGCGCGCTCGAAGAGCTGGGATTAGCTGGCTAGGAAGCGGTCCACCTCGTCGCGCGACGGAATGGAGGACTGCGCTCCGGCACGTGTCACGGACAATGCCGCGGCGGCGTTGGCGAAGCGTAGAGCGTCTGAAATGTTCTGTCCCTCGGCCACGGCCACGGCGAAGGCGGCGTTGAAGGTATCGCCGGCGGCCGTGGAGTCGACGCACTCCACCTTGAAGCCGGGCACGGCCAGCTCCGCTTCTGGGCCAGAGTAGTAGCAGCCCGCGTCGCCCAGCTTCAGGATGACGGCGCGCGGCCCGAGCTTCTTCAGGTCGGCGGCCAGCGCGGGTGCTTCGGCGAAGCCGACGCGGCCCGGCGCGCGGCCCAGCAGAATGCAAGCCTCGCTTTCGTTGGGTGTCAGCACATCGACGTGTTCCAGCAACTCGGGCGGCAGCGGGCGCGCCGGCGCCGGATCGAGCACTGTCGTCGCACCATTCGAGTGCGCCATGTCGAGCGCGGCCTGGACGGCGTCCAGCGGCGTTTCCAGTTGAAACAGCGCGCAACGCGCGCCGGCATAGGCGGCATGGGCGGATTTGATGTCGGGCGGGGCGAGCTCGGCATTGGCGCCGGGCGCCACTACGATGGAATTCTGCCCGGTGGCGTCCACCCAGATCAGCGCCACTCCCGTGGCCGCCCGTTGCGTACCGCAAACAGCAGTGACGTCGACATTCGCAGCCGCGAGGCTCGCTTTGAGCTGATCGGCAAACGTGTCCAGGCCGACACGGCCCACCATCCGCACTGCCACCTCGCGCGCCAGACGGCCCGCGGCGCAGGCCTGGTTGGCGCCCTTACCTCCAGGAATGGTTTGGAACTGGGAACCGATGGCGGTTTCGCCGGGTGCGGGCAGGCGCGCGACGCGCACCACAAAATCCATGTTGAGAGAGCCGGTAACAACCAGCGCGGCGGGCTTCATGCCGGCTATCTTAGCCGATTGAACGTCAAGCGTGCGTGGAGAAATCGATACCCAGGCTGCGCAGCTCTTCGGCGTAGAAACGCTTGTGGAGCAGATCCCACTCCTCGCTGCCTTCGGGGATATCTTTCTTCATGGTGCGGATCTTGGCGCGAGCGGCCTTTTCCGCCTTGTCCTCGCTCTGGAGGATCTCCGAAATCAGGCGGACCAGCTCCAGCCGGACGTCGTTGAGGTCCTTGCGGAAGCGGCAGTCGCGGCTGCGCTTGAGCGCATGAACCAGCTTGTGCGAGATCTCGTTGATCTTGTCGCGGCTCAGCTTCATGGCGTCGCCGGTGTCGCGGCCACTGGCGCGGACAATCTTGCGCTGCGCAACCAGCTGATTTTTGATCCTGCGGAACATCTCCGAGTAGCTGATGCCGTTGTTCGACATGTAGACGGAGTACTGCTCCAGCAGATCGCGCACTTCGTCGTTGAGACGGTCCTCAATGGTCAATTCTTCGGTGACGATATCCTGAATCAGGGTAGCGACCGAGTCGGTGTTGGAGATTTCGATGACCTGGCTGGCGAGCTTGGCCGACAATTGGCGGCTCAGATAGGCGACAAACTCTTTGGCAATCAGCATTTCGAGGTCCGGAGCAAAAGACCGGCCCAACTTTCAGTCTAGAAACCGGACGTAAGGGGTGTCAAATCGGCTCATCGCCACGATTGTGGTCGACGAAGTCACGATCAATCGGAGCACGGCCCCTGAAACCGGAATGCAGGTCGTGCCAGAAGCTGATGCCGGACTCACCCATGCGCCAGCAGAGCAGCACTTCCTGATCCCGGTACAGCGTTGGAAAGTCCACCAGCCCGGAGTCCAGATCCTTGATCTGAACACCCAACTCTTCCAGGCGCTGGGTCAGTGCCTGCAACTGATGAGTGGCGTGGACACGCAACGACGCAAGCGTGGCCAGGCGCGCCGGGCTGCCACTAACACCGCCCAGAAACTGAGCGCGCTGGGAGTGCGCCGCAATTTCGGCGCCCGCGCCGCGCAAAGCCCGAACGGCGGCTTGGGCCGCACGCAATGTGCGGTCCACCTCAGGGATCATGGCCTGGGCCTGTTCCAAGGTGAAGAAGCGGGGCATGACTACGTGATAGATGCCGGCCCGCCGGCCGCCGATGCAGGCCCGCTCACCAGCACATGAGGTCCGCTGGCCGGTTTGAGCTGGGGCGAAGGCCAATTGGGCTGGACAATAAAGGGCAATGACATATTGGAGAATCTGGGTGGGCTTGGTAGCAGCGTCTGCGCTTGGCTGGAGCCAGACTGGGACAATCCGCGGCTCAGTGACGCTGGCCGCCGACGGTGCGCTGTTGCCTGGAGCCTCAGTTCAATTGCAGCCAGGCGGACGCCTGATGGAGACCGACGGGCAGGGACATTTCCACTTCACCGATCTCAAACCTGGCGAATATACGGTACTGGCGCATATGCACGCCCTGACCGACACACGGAAGACCGTGACGGTGGCGGCCGGCCAGGAGACCCAGGTGGATTTCGCGCTGGCGCTTAGCGTTCTGCGCGAGTCGATGACCGTGACGGCCTCAGGCCACGAAGAGGTGGCGGCTGAGGCGTTTCAGAGCGTCACGTCGCTGGACGGCTACCAGTTGACCGGCAAAAGCGGGTCGAGCTCACTCGGAGACCTGCTGGACGGAGAGACGGGCATCGCCAAACGCAGCTACGGCCCGGGCACGACGCGGCCGGTTGTGCGGGGTTTCGACGGTGACCGCGTGCTGATTTTAGAGGACGGCATGCGAACAGGAACGCTGTCGTCACAATCTGGCGACCACGGCGAGCCGATGGACACCAACGACCTGGAGCGGGTCGAGGTGGTGAAGGGCCCGGCGACGCTGCTTTACGGCTCCAACGCGATGGGCGGCGTGGTGAATGTGCTGACCGAGCACCACATCTTAAACCAACACCCGCACGAAGGGCTGCATTACTCCATAACCGGCGTCGGCGGCACAACCAACGCACAAGGTGGTGGCGACGGCAGTTTCGAATACGGCCACGAGCGCTGGATGGTCTACGGCGGGGGCGGTGGTATGCGGACCGGCGACTATTCGACGCCGCTTGGCAAGGTGTTCAACTCGGGAACTGACCTGCGGCAAACCAAGTTCGGCGTAGGCCATTACGGGGACAGGCTGAGTCTGAACACTTATTTCCAGCACGTGGACACCAATTACGGCATCCCGGCCGAGAGTGCAGCAGACGAGGCGCCGACGCTGAAGATGCGCCGCAACAACGTGCGGCTAAACGGCGCGTGGAAAGAGATGGGCCCGCGTTTTGAGCAGCTCGAGTTTGATCTCAGCTATTCCGATTACAACCACAAGGAAATTGACAACGGCCAGGTGGGTACCCAGTTTTTCAACAAGCAGTTCACCTGGCGCGGATCGCTCAACCAGAAAAAACGGGGGCCGTTGAGCGGGAGCTTCGGCCTGTGGGGACTGCACCGGGACTACAAAGCCGTTGGCGACGAGGCCCTGACACCGCCGGTGAAGCAGAACGCAGTGGCCGCGTTTGGCTTGGAAGAGCTGACGTTCAACCGGATCCGCTTTCAGTTCGGCGGGCGTCTGGAACACAACGGCTACTCGCCGGTGGGGCTGGAGTCACGGTCGTTTACAGGCATGTCCGGCTCAGCCGGCGTGTACCTGCCACTGTGGCGCGACGGAGCGCTGGTGGGCAATTACATGCACTCCTACCGGGCGCCGTCGCTTGAAGAGCTATATAACCACGGCCCGCATCCGGGTAACTTGGCCTACGAGGTTGGCGACTCGGCGCTGAACCGGGAAAAAGCCGATGGCTTCGAAGTCAGCCTCCGCGACCAAAGCCAGCGCGTCCGCATGGAAGCCAACGTGTTCCGTTACCAGATGCACGACTTCGTGTACTTCTTGCCAACCGGGGAGATGCAGGAGGGACTGCACGTGTATAAGTATGCCCAGGCCGACGCCCGCTACATGGGCGCGGAGGCGCGCCTGCAACACGTCGTCAAGGGCCCGCTTTGGGCATTGATCGGATTCGACATAGTGGATGCTAACCTAACAACCGCTAATCGCATGAACCTGCCGCGCATTCCACCAGCGCGCGGGCGCGTCGGGCTGGACTTGAACTGGCGAGGACTGAGCCTGCGGCCCGAACTGGTGCTCACCAACCGGCAAGGGCAAGTGGCGCCGAACGAAACGTCAACGGCGGGCTCGGCCGTGGTGGAGATGTCGGCCACCTACACCATAACGCGGCAGCACACCATGCACACGTTCAATGTGAACATGTTCAACCTGACCGACCAGCTCTACCGGAACCACCTAAGCTTCATCAAGGACTTCGCGCCGGAGATCGGACGCGGCGTGCGGTTTGCGTATACGATTCGCGGCTTTTGACGCGGGCGCGCCCCACAGAGAGGCGCACCCGCCACTTGCACTTTACAGCGCGGCCATGACTTCCTTCATCAGGAAGCGCTGGCCTTCGACGCCATCGAGCGGACCGTCTTCGTATTCAGTGGCGAAGACACCCATGAAGCCGGAGTTGATCATGATGCGCGCGGACCGTTGCACGTCGTTCACCTTCCAGCGGTCCCAGAACTTGGCGTGAACCGTGGTGCGGGCGTAGGGCGCGAGTTCGGCCAAGCCGTGGAAAAGCATGTACTCGTGCTCCCAATTGCAGAAGTCCGGCGAGGCCTCGCAATACGGGTGGTTCACCTCTTCAAGGATGGCGCGGACGTTGGAGGGGTTGGCCGAGAGGCCCCAGTGATTCTCGATGGTCACCTTGACGTTAACCTTGGCGCCGAAGTCGGCCATCTCCTTGAACGACTCGATGGCGTTGGTGATGTAGGTGGCAAGTTCGTCGTTCTTGGGGTAGGAGGAAGGATCCGCCTTGGGGCCGGGCATGATACGGGGCCCGCCGGTGTTGACGCGCATGGTCTTGGCGCCGATGATGGCAGCGCCTTCCAACCACTTCTTGGCGACAGCAATGCCGGCCTTACGCTTTTCGGGGTCGAGATCGCAGATGTCCCGAGGAGCGTTGTTGGAGACGTGGTGGATGCGGGTGCCGGTCTTGGCGAGTTTAGAGGCCAGTTCGTCGAGCCAGCGCCGGGAACTGGGAGCAGCGGGGTTGAACTCGCGCGACTGGCGCGTCTGGCCGTTGAAGACGAACGATTGTGACTCATACATCGAATCGTCGTTGACATCGCCGAACCAGCCACTGAAGATGTCCATCTGGTAGACGCCCGGGAAGGTGTCCTTGGTGAACTGCGGATAGTCGAGCGCGGTGATCTCACCGTACTTCTTCTTCATGGCCTCCGCCTGGGGGTAGGGGCGGCCACCCGGGCGGGTCTTGTAGAGAAAGCGGAGTGGCCAGGAGTTGGCCGCAATGCGGGCGTACTTTTCCTTTTCAGTGAGCGGACGGCTGCCTGGATCAGCCAGGCTGAGCGAGACGCCAGAGGCGGCAACTGCCGTACCAGCAAGCTGGAAGAAGCCACGGCGGCTGGGGCCAGAGGGACACAGATCATTAGCAGAAGTCATTGGATTCCACCTATGGCGATAGCATTTCACGTTCCCAAGGAACGCCACAAGGGTCAAAGCGCAAAAGTTCTTTCATGGAAAGAATCGGCGGACAGCGACGCAAAGCCGGTTGTCCGCCGCCCGAAAGGTCCGGGATTGCGAGTAGCTGATGAAAACAGAAATGCTACTCTATGAGGCCAACTTATGAAATGAGCGACGGTGGCGGCGAACCGGGAACGTCAGGCGCGTCCCAGTCCGCCGAAGAACCGCCCCCGCACGGATTGCAGAAAGGGTTCACCCCCCCCATGCGCGAAGGATGGCATACGGGAGCACCGCAAGGCAGCCGACAAAGCGCGGCAAAGTACGTCATGCGGCGTAAGTGATTGATTTATTATTCTGCTTCAGAAAGAGCCTGACGGATGAGCGTTTGTAGCCGGGCCGCCTCTTCGGTGTGCCCAGTGCGGGCCTCGATCCGTTCAAGCAGTCGGCAGTCGCGCAGCCAGAAGGCGGCGGCGGAGCCGGTTTCGGCGTATGTTCGCGGACGTGCATTGACGGCAACACGTAAACGGTCGATGGCTTCGGCCGTGTGCCCTTGGGCATCGAGAAGGGTGGCGAGGCGTTCGGCGCCGAGAAAATAGACGGGAGTGGAGGCAAGACGAAGAAGAACGAGGGCGTCGCTGAGCACGGTCACGGCTTCGCGCGTGTTACCTTCGGCGGCGAGGATCTCGCCATTGATAACGCCGAGTTCGCCCTGCCGGCCAAAGGCGGTCCGGAAGACATCCCGCCCACGTCGGGCGGCCGCGAGCTGACCTGAACGGGCCAGGATGATGGCGGCGGTGCCACCGTTGGTGGGGATAAACTCACCGTCGAAACGCGGCAGGCTACGTCCGGCGAGCCAGGCGGTAATAACGCGCATTTCAGGCTGACGGAGCGGGAGGTCCAAGGCAATTGACCGTTCAGCGCCGGAGGGGCGGCCGAGCGCCCAATAGAAAGTGGCGTAATAGTCAGCCAGCAGATGATTGGGCGGCGAGGCGGCGAGGCGGCTGACGCGTTCATCCAATTGGCGGCGGAGTTCGGCATAGCGGCCGTCCACCCAAAGCGCGTGAAGCGGATACGCTTCGGCCCAGGTGAGCGTGGGGAGGCCGAGGCTGGAATCGAAAGTGCCAAGCGAAGTGACCTTGGAGGAGAACTCCAGCCCGCGCCGGATATCGCCATTCCAGACGCCGAAGACGACGGCGGCGCGATGGTTGACACGCACGTCGTTGGGATGGCGGGTGACGTTGTCGAGCGCGGCGGCAGCGGCATCCTCATAATGCCCGGCATACTCGCAAGCGACGCCCAGGCCAGAGAGAGCGTCGGCGGAATTGGGGTAGAGCTGCAAGTAGGCACGGCGCGCAGCGATGGACTGAGCGTACTGGCGGCGGGAGAAGTAGTAGTCTGCGTCGATATGAAGGCGTTCGGCCACCGAAACGGCGGCGGCGAGTTCGTGCGCCTTGGCAAGCATGGCGAGCCATTCCTCTCCGTCCAGGGACTGGCGGCGAACGGTCCACGAGAGTTCAAGCCAGGCAGAAGCGAAGCGCGGATCCTCGCGCACAGCCTCGCGCAAGAGACGTTCCTGCACGGCGGCTTCCTCGACGGTGCCGGTGCGGCGCACGGCGCGCGCCTGGTTGA
Organism: uncultured Candidatus Solibacter sp.; assembly: GCA_964478395.1. GTDB lineage: Bacteria > Acidobacteriota > Terriglobia > Bryobacterales > Bryobacteraceae > Paludibaculum. The sequence continues at coordinate 11,669 of CAYZIX010000052.1, read as the reverse complement.
AGAGTTTGAGTGCGGCACGAGAACTGGTGGTGACCGGCTCGTGCTCGGTGGCTGGATTGTCGTCGGGGCGCGGGTCGCCCAGGCGATGACGCATCCAGTCGACGAGTTGGCGGGCGGCGACGGGCAATCCACGGTCGCGAGCCGCGCTGATGGCCGGGCTGGAGGCGCAGGCGTGGGTGAGTGGGTCGCAGATGCGGATGGAGATGCGGAAATTGTTGTCGTCCGAGGAGACGTCGGCGTCAATCAGCAGCTTGATGCGCGGATTGGTGCGCGCCAAACGTTCACCGAGGACGGGATCCACAACCGTGCCGGGCGGAACGCCGAGCGCCGCAGTGGCCTCTTGCAGGGCTTGGAAGCCGGGGATGCGGACCCAGCCGGAGCGGGCGGTTTCACTGAGTAACAGCGAGCGCAACGTGGCATCGAGCATTGGGATGCCGGTGCGATTGTTGATCCGCGTGACCAGCGCCATGTCGCCGGCCTGAAAGCGCGAGAAGTCGGCACGAATGAAACGGTACCAGACAGCAAAGCAGACGAGGGCGAGCAGTGCGGCGGCCGGGATGAGCATCCAGCGCGAGCGCCACCACGGGCGGGGCACGCCGGCGGGCGGTGGGAGGGGCCGGGAGACGCGCTGGCGCATCCATTCGTCGAGTTCCTCCGGATAGGCAAACACGTTGCCTTGCGCGCGGTGCAACTGGCGGTGGACGGGGAGACCCTCGGCCCGTTCCCAGCGCTGCACAGTGCGCAAGTCCTTGTTCAAATGCCCGGCAATCTGTTTCCAGCCCTCCAGGCGGGGCGACGAATCATCCATACGCTCACTATTGAAGACGCGCAAAGATCCACTCACGTATCCGGCGGGCCGCGTCATCGGCTGAAATACTGTAAACAGTCTCAACCGGTGGCGGATAAAGAGTGGAGGAGGCAAGCGGGCGCTTTTGCGCGTCCAACGGATTGATGAGCAGCAGCGGCGACTTCAGCGCAGCGGCCAGTTCGGGGAGATCGTAGTGGCGCAAGACGCCAGGGAAGAAGGCGCCGGCGTCCCAGGCATAGCTCTCGGCCTCGGCCAGCAGGCGGAAGCTGGCCAGCGGCGAATCGGCAACAACGGCGCGGACGCGGCCGTCGATGACAGCAACATGCAGAGCGACGACGGCGCCCATGCCGTGGCCGGCGACGACAATGGGCCGGTCGCCGATGCGCGAACGGAGATAGGCGAGCGAGGCAAGGCCGTCACGGATGCGCATGGCGAGGATGGGATCGCCGAGAGCAGCCGAGACATAGGAGAGCCAGCGTTCGGGCTGGGCCCAGCCAGCGATTTCGTACGGCACAAAGGCCGGGCGGGTGTCGCCCCAACCACGCAGATCGACGGTGAGCACGGCCGGATGGGGCGCGGCGCGGTCCAAAGCTCCAGCGAGACGGGCGAGCGGACCGTTGCGGGCGAGTTCAGTCCAGCGGCCGCGGTCGTCGAAATAGAGAATGCCTCCTGGCGCGGGCGTATCCGCGGCGCCATAGACGAATGTGGCCGGGATTTCGATGTCGGGCTCGACCTGGAGCAGGAGTTCTTCTAGGCGGGAGGCCCAAATCAAAAATGGCTCGGAATGTTTCGCGCGGGGAATGGCTACGGGATGCGAGTCGAGGCCCGAGAGCGTCCGCGCAGCCTGGGCCACGGGGACGCCGGAACGGTGGGCAGCCAAACGGGCGGACTCAGCGCGTGCGAGCGTCAACATGTTTTCAGCCGGGCGAGGCGAGCCGCGCAGCAACTCCGGCGGAGCCATTTCCACGTTCTTTTCGGTGATGGAGAGGGTCCGCGGCGGGATGTTCCGAAGCCAGCGGTCCATCCAATGGACGAATTCAAGCGCCTGGGCGATGGAGTAGGCATGGCCGCCGGAGTCCATGAAGAACCGAAAACGGCCTGGCTGCCAGGCAGCGCCGGCGCGCTGGGCAAGTTTCCGCACCCATTCGGCCTTGAAAACCTCATCGCGTTCGCCGGCCATCATCAGCAGCGGCGTGGGCGCGGCTGCCACGAGCAGGCTTTCGTCATCCAGGCCATGCTCATAGGCGGCGATGGGGAGAGACTCCGGGCAGGGCGGGTATTCGTCGCGCAACGGATGTTCGAGCGGATTGGCGGTGAAGCACGAGGGCCCGGCGGCGCGGATGCGGCGGTCGCAGACGGCGGCGTAGAGCGTGGTGAGTCCGCCGCCGGAGACGCCGGTCATGCCGACGCCGTTGCGCATGTCGACATCGGCGCGGGTTTGCAGATAGTCGATGACGCGGAGCGCGTCGAAGACAAAGAAGCGCTGCGAGGTGCCGCCGAACAGGTAGTGGCGCACACCGTCGCGGAAATGATCGTTACCCGGCTGCTTTTCGCCGGCCTGGCCGGGCGGATCGAAAGTAACTGCGACATAGCCTGCCTGAGCAAACACCTGCGCGGGGATCTGATAGCTGGCAAACTGCTTGCCGGAGTGGCCAACGGGCACGACAATGGCGGGCCAGGGCGGCGGGAAGCGTTCGGCCTTGGGCAGATAGACGGTGGCGTTGACGTCCCAGCCGGGCAGCGATTCGAACAGCACGTTTTCGAGCGTGTAGGCGTCGCGCTGGTGGCGCGAAACGAGACGCACGTTCAGCGGACCGCCGAGCGGCATCTCACCGAGCGTATCCAACAATCCGCGGCGCACGGCTGCGGCATAGGCGCTGACTTCCGACGCCTGGATCGCCTTCTGGCGGCGCTGGCCTGAGGACTGGAGATATTCGGCCGCGCGGCGCAGCAGATGGCGGTGCAGCGATGTGCGCAGATCGGCGCCGGGTTGGGGACGAACGAAAAGGGGCTCAGCAGACTGGGCGCGCAACGGTGCTCCGGCGCAAACCAACGCCAGGAGGAGGGCCGCCGCGCGCCCGGAACAACGTACAATCATCCGCGCTTGGAGAGCACGTTCTCTTCGTAGCTCTTCACTTCATTGAACCAGCTCATGCCCACCGGCACGCCCTTGGTGGCGCAGTAGTGGTCCCAAACGGCGGTCCAGGGCAGGCTCTTCAGCTCTTCAAACAGCGCCAGGCGCTGGCTGAAGTCGCCACCGAGCTCAAGCTTCTGTAGCGTCGAGGTAGGTTCGAGCAAGGCGAACAGCAGGGCCTTGAGCATGTTACGCGTACCAATGACCCAGGCCGCGACGCGATTGATAGAGGCGTCGAAGTAGTCGAGACCTATGTGAATCTTCGACTCCAGCTTGCCGCTGCGGACCAGTTCCTTGGCGATGGCCTGCAACTCGTCGTCGAAGATGACGACGTGGTCGCTGTCCCAACGCACGGGGCGGCTGACGTGCAGCAACAGGCCGGGGCAGAACATCAGCACGGAGCTGATCTTTTCGCTGATCACTTCGGTGGGGTGATAGTGACCCGCGTCGAGCGTGAGCAACTTCTGACGCGACACGGCATAGCCGAGATAATATTCGGCCGAGCCGGTGGTGTAGCTCTCGGCGCCGATGCCGAATAGCTTGGACTCGACCGCGTCCAGGTTGAACTTCGGGTCGATGGCGGGCGCGAAGATTTCGTCGAGAGCGGCGGTGAGGCGCTCGCGCGGGCCGCTACGGTCGGCCGGGATGTCCTTATAGCCGTCGGGGATCCAGAAATTGGTGACCGTGGTGGAGCCGAGCTGGCGGCCGATTTCCGAGGCGATCTTGCGGCAGGCGATGCCGTGCTCGATCCAGAACTTACGGATGCCGGCGTCGGCGTGAGACAGCGTGAAGCCGTCGGCCGCCTTCGGGTGCGAGAAGTAAGTCGGATTGAAATCCATGCCGAGGCCGAGCGACTTGGCCCAATCGATCCAGCTTTGGAAATGGGCGGGCTCAATCTCGTTGCGCTCAACCTTCTTGCCGCCATGATCCAAGTAGCAGGCATGCAGGTTCATGCGATGCTTGCCGGGGATCAGCGAGAGGGCCTTGGCAAAATCGCCGCGCAGTTCGTCAATGGTGCGGGCCTTGCCCGGATAGTTGCCGGTAGCCTGAATGCCGCCGCCAGACAGTTCGGCGCCAGCGGTTTCGAAACCACCAACGTCATCGCCCTGCCAGCAATGCAGGCTGATGGGAATGGCGGCAAGCTTTTTCAAAGCGGCGTCGGTATCGACGCCGAAGGCGGCGTACTGCTGCTTGGCGAGATCGTACGCCTGTTGGATCTGGGCTTCGGTCATGATCGGCCTCCAGACGTTTGTTTATCACAACTGAAGGCTCCGCTGCCGGTCAGACCACCAGCGCGGCTGGATTTGTGAGCACGCCGATGCCGTCCACCGAGATGGAAACCTCGTCGTCCGGATGCAACGCGGCCTCCTGCGGCACAATGATACCGGTACCAGTAAGCAATACGCTGGCCGGCGGTACGGGGTTGGAGCACATCAGGTATTCGATCAGCGCTTCGATTTTGCGTCCGAGTCTGGACGTCGACGTTTGGCCAGAATAGATGGCCTGGCCCGAGCGCATGATGGTGCAACCCATGTCCAGCGAATAGGGATCCGCCAACTCATCAGGCGTGACAAACCATGGCCCCAGCGCGCAACAACCCGTGTAGATCTTGGACTGCGGCAGATAGAGCGGATTCTCCCGCTCAATGTCCCAAGCTGAAACGTCGTTGGCCAGCGTGTAGCCGAGCACTGTACCACCGGTGCCGAGCAATACCGCCAACTCCGGTTCCGGCGCGGTGAACGTAGAGTCCGGGCGGATGCCGATGCGTTGATTGGGGCCGACACAGACGCGGCCAGGACCCTTAAAAAAGATCTCCGGACGCGGCGCGCTGTAGACAGCGCGATAGAAGCCTTCGCGAGTGTTGTGCTCACCGTCGCGGAAAGCGGCGCTCATCTCATACGTACAACCACAGGCCCAGACCTCGCGCGGCTGCACGGGAATGGCCGGCTCCTTATACTCGCGAGCGTGGACGGCGTGCTCAGCGGCGAGTTCCGCCAGCGACACCCGCTCCACTTCAGAGCGCTCGATCAGGTCGCGCATGGTGTGATCGGGCACCGGCCGGGCCTGCCCGTTTTCGAAGATAGCGGCCGTCAGACGGCCTTCCCACAGAACTTGTCCGATTTTCATGTGGCTAATATTTGATGTAGACCGTCTTGTAATCGCTGTAAAATTCAACCGCCGCCGGTCCCTGCTCCTTAGGTCCGAAGCTGGAGTCCTTGGTGCCGCCGAAGGGCAACTGGTATTCGACGCCGGCGCTAGGCAGGTTGACGGTGATCAAACCGGCCTCAATGGCGTGGATGAACTCATACATCCGGGAGAGGTTAGCGGTTTGCAGCGACGCCGACAGCCCGAAGTTCGTATCGTTGGCCTGTGCCAAGGCGTCGGAAAAATCGCGCGCCTTAGAGATGGCCAGCACAGGACCGAAAATTTCTTCACGCGCAATCACTGCATCGGGAGAGACACCGGCAAACACGGTGGGCTCAACGAACCAGCCGCGCGCATGTTCATCGCCAGTGAGGCGCGAGCCGCCACAGAGCGGAGCGCCGCACTCACGGCGGCCCTGCTCGATGTAACCAAGCACGGTGTTCATCTGGCCTTCGTCGACACACGGTCCGATGTCGATGCCCGGCTTTATGCCGTCGCCGACTTTCAGCTTGCGCGTGCGTTCCACCACCGCTTCGACAAAGCGGTCGTAAATAGACTCTTCGACAATGGCGCGAGAAGTGGCGGTGCATTTCTGGCCGGTGGAGAAGAACGCCGCATTGACGGTGTTCTCCACAGCCGCGTTGAAATCTGCGTCGGCCAGCACGATGGTGGGATTCTTGCCGCCCATTTCGAGCTGGATGCGGAGACGGCGGCGCGAGGCCTGCTCGTGCATCCAGTGACCCACCTGACAGGAACCGGTGAAGCTGATGGCCTTGAGCGGAGCGGCGCCGACCAGCGCCTGGCCCAGCTCGGAACCGCTACCGGCGACAAAGTTGACGACACCTTTGGGGATACCGGCTTCGTGGCAAGCCTCGACAATGCGCCACGCGCTTAAGGGCGCGGCCGAAGCGGGCTTCAGCACGACGGTGTTGCCGCAGATCAACGCCGGCGCCAGCTTCCAGGCCGGAATGGCGCTGGGGAAATTCCATGGCGTGACCATGCCCACGACGCCGATCGGCTTACGAAAGGCGTACATGTGGACGCGAGGCCGTTCACTGGGCACGACAACGCCGCCCAGGCGCGCACCTTCTGCGGCGAAGTAGCGGAAAATGTTGATGGAGCGCCGCACCTCGCCTTTCGACTCAGGCAAGGTCTTGCCTTCCTCGCGCGTCATGTCGGCGCTGATAGCGTCGAAGCGGGCGTCCAGAATATCGGCAACCCGGTTGAGCAGAGCGCCCCGCGCGGGACCGTTGGTGGCGGCCCAGCCAGGCAAAGCGGCAGCAGCGGCATCGGCGGCACGGACGACATCGGCCGCGGAACCTTTCACATGCAGGCCAACCACTTCGCCGGTGTTGGCCGGGTTACGGTTTTCAAACGACGGTCCGTCGGCCCAGGCTCCGTCAATGTAGTTGGCAAACAGCGGTGCGCTCACCGGACTCGCCTCTTCTAAAACTTCACCTGCGGCGCCACGCGTGCGCCGGCATCGGTCTTGAAATAGTCGTCGTTCCGCGTGAAGCCGAACATCCCCGCAAAGATATTGTTCGGAAACAGAGCGATCGAGGTGTTGTAGCGTTGCACGGTTTCGTTATACTTGCGGCGCTCAACGGCGATGCGGTTTTCCGTGCCGGCCAGCTCGTCCTGCAAGCGCAGAAAGTTCTCGTTGGACTTCAAGTTGGGGTAGTTTTCAACCACCACCAGCAGGCGGCCGATAGCACCGTCGAGGCCCTGGTTGGCTTGGATCTTTTCGCCCGGCGTGCGCGCATTCAGCAGCGCGGCGCGCGCGTTGGCGACGGTTTCAAGGATTTCCTTCTCCTGGGCGGCAAAGCCCTTCACCGTGGACACCAGGTTGGGAATCAGATCCGCGCGGCGCTGCAGGGCTACGTCGACCTGCGACCAGGAGCCGCGGATGGCCTCGCGCTGCGCCACCAGATCGTTGTTCACCGACGCGGCTTTCATGCCGACGAACAGGCCCAGCACCAATAGCACACCAACAATCGCAAGTACTACCTTCATGGGTTTGGTAACCTCCTACCGTTCCAGACGGTCCACCGCGGCCGCCAGCGCCGAGATCTCTTCCAGATAAGCAGCGAAGAGCGGCTCGGGTTTCACGTCGCGCGGCCGGACGCGGCCTTCGCGGAGACTTAACAGCATATCGAAGGCCCGGCCTTCGATGCCGAAACTGTTTTTCATCTGAGCCACGATGGCGCGTTTGTCGTGCGGCGCGGGCTCCCCAGCAAGAGCCAGACCGTGGCGTGCTAATACACAAAAAGTGCCCACCGAGTCGCACATCAGACGGCGCAGTAGATCCGCGTCGTCCAGCACGCCGGCGGCCTTCTGGCGCAGACGTAGAACCTTGGCGCGGATGTCGTGCTCCACTTGGGCGCGGTAGAACGCGTTGTCCAGTTCCAGCGAGGCGACAACATCCTCCCCATATAAGATGCGGCGACGCTCGACAATGTCGTGAAATTCTATAGCAAAGCAATCGGTAGAGCGGCGTGCCTCGTCGACACTCATCAGCATGGGCGCAGGGTTGTCCTTGGTGCGCCACCAATCAAAGACGGCACGGCTGGCGGAGAGCTCGGCAGGCGTCACACGGTCGAGCAGCACCAGCACATTGAGATCGGAGTAGGCGCCGTGCGTGTCGCCCACGGCCGCCGAGCCGTAGAGCACCACCGAAACGAGATGCGCGCCAAGCGCCTGGCGCAGTTTATCCACCAGTTGGTTGAGCAGCTTGTCCTGAAGCAGATCATCCATACGCGTGCCCTCCTCTACCAATCGCTGGACGCGCCGCCGCCGCCGGAATCGCCACCGCCGAAGCCCCCAAAGCCGTCGCCGGAGTCGTAGCCGCCGAAGCCGCCGCGCGAACTGGTGCGCATGCCGCCGGACATGACATTGCCAAGCAACATGCCGAGCAGGAACCCACCACCCCCGCCGCCGCCACCACCACCGCCGCGCCGGCCGCTGATCAACAACAGCACCAAAACAAGTCCACCGACGAGAATCAGTGCGCCGAGGGGCAGGCCGCCTTCACCGCGCGAACGCGGGCGCCGCGGCAGTGGCGTATCGCTCAAACTGACGCCTTTCGCCTCCGCTATCTTCTCGCCCAGCGAGCGCGCCGCCGAAGCAAGCGCCAGCGGGTAGTTGGACGCGCGTAGCGCCGGACGCATCTCACGCAGCAGTTGGCCGGCATAACCGTCCGGAATGATGGGCTCCAGGCCATAGCCAACTTCCAGGCGCGTGCGGCGGTCGCCGATGGAAAGCAGCACCAGCACGCCCTCGTTATTCTTCTTCTGGCCGACGCCCCACTTACGAAACAGCAGGTTGGCAACGTCCTCTATGGGCTCGCCCTGCAAGCTGGGAACCACAACGAGGGCGATTTGAACGCCGGTAGCTTGTTCGACGCGCGCACAATAGGCCGAGATTTCGCGCGCAGCGCCCGGATTGATGACACCGGCAAAATCCGTGACATAGCCCTGCGGTTGGAGTGCGCCGAAATCAGCGGCCGAAGCCGTGAGGGCCAAACCCAAAAGCGCGGCAATGAGTGCGCGTCGCATGATGTCCTAACAGGCCAGATCCGCCGGGCATGGCGCGGCCCCGTCCAGCCGGCCGAGCAGAGCCATGCCCACACGTCCGGTTTCGAAGAATTCATTGGCCACAGTTTGCACCTCATCGGCCGTGACGGACTCGATGCTGGCGGCCAACTCGTCCAGCGTAAAGAAACGCCCGTAGTTCATCCACTGCCGGGCGAGATTGCCCATGCGGCTGGAGGTGGACTCCAGACTGAGCATCAGCGAACCCTTCATGTGATCCTTGGCGTGACGCAGTTCCTTGGCCGGAAGCGCCTGGCGCTTCAGCCGGCGTAGCTCCTGCATCACGTTTTCGACAACGCGCGGCGTGTTTTCACCGGACATGGCGCCGTAGACAGCCATCATGCCCGTGTCGCGGTACATGTTCATCTCGGAAAAGATGGAGTAGACCAGTCCCTGGCGCTCGCGGATGTTCTGGAAGAGGCGCGAACTCATACCTCCGCCCAGCACGACGTTCATCGTGTAGGCGGCGAAACGCAGCGGGTGCGTTGCAGCAAACATGGGCACGCCCAGACAGAGATGCACCTGCTGCAAGCTGCGGCGATTGCGGACAATGAGCGGGGCCTGTGGCTCCGGCGGAACAAAGTCCGGCACCTCGCCCACGGCGCCAAGCTTACCGAAGTAGCGTTCGGCCAGGCGCACCAGTTCTTCGTGGCGCAAGCTACCGGCAGCCGTAATGGTGAGATTGGCCGGCTGATAATACTTGCGGTGATAGGCCTTCAATGAGGCGTGGTCGAAACTGGCGATGGTCTTCTTCGAGCCGAGAATGGGGCGGCCGAGCGAATGACGGCGCCAGAAATTCGAGACGAACAACTCGTGGACGTAACTCTCCGGGCTGTCGGTCTCCATCTTGAGCTCTTCGAGCACCACCTGTTTTTCCTTTTCGATGTCGCTGGCATCGAAACGTGGGTGCAACAGCATGTCGGCCAGAATGTCGAAGGCGATGGGCAGATGTTCGTCGAGAACCTTGGTGTTGTAGCCCACCAGCTCGCGGCCGGTGAACGCATCCAGGTTGCCGCCGATGGCATCCACTTCGCGCGCAATCGCTTCAGCCGAACGGCGCGGAGTGCCTTTGAACAGCATGTGTTCAATGAAGTGCGAGATGCCGTTTTCAGACGGCGTCTCGGCACGCGAGCCGGTCCCGATCCAGAAGCCAACAGCGACGCTTCGCACGGCGGGCATCGGTTCGCTGATGACGATGATGCCGTTATTGAGGCGGGTTACCGCGATATCCCGCACAGTGGTGGTTAGAGCCATTCCCTGCCTTGATTCTCTCACGAGCGGCACGGCGCGCTCTGCCACAATGTCAGACGTGAGTGCTTTGAACGCGATTGATCTGCTGTCGCGCGGCTTGCCGCCCAGCCTGCACGGCGCGCGGCTGGGCGTGGTGGCCAACCCGGCAAGCGTCGATACGCACTTCCGCCATACGCTCGACATTGTATCCGCGCTGGCCGGCAAACGCCTGGTTTGCGCCTTTGGGCCGCAGCACGGCGCGCGCGGCGACATGCAGGACAACATGATTGAGAGCCCGGACGCCATCGACGAGCGTCTGGGTATTCCGGTCTATAGCTTGTATGGCGAGCACCGCAAGCCGGCGCCACAGCAGCTTGACGGGCTGGACGCGCTGGTGTGCGACCTGCCGGACGTGGGCGCGCGGCCGTACACGTTCCTGTCGACAATGCTGTTGGCGCTGGAGGCGTGCGCCGGCGCGGGCAAGCGCTTCGTGGTGCTGGACCGCGTGAATCCGGTCAACGGCATGACCATCGAAGGGCATGTGCTCGACCCGCGCTTCAGCTCGTTCATCGGCCTTGCGGAGTTGCCGATGCGGCATGGGTTGACGCTGGGCGAGCTGGCGCGGCTCGCCAATAGCAAGCTGGGCGCCGAGTTGGAAGTGATCCCCGTGCAAGGCTGGCGGCGTGATCAATGGCAGGACGAAACCGGCACCGCCTGGGTGTTGCCGTCGCCCAACATGCCCACGCTCGATACGGCCACTGTTTATCCCGGAACAGTGCTCGTTGAAGGCACCAACTTGAGCGAAGGGCGCGGCACGACACGGCCGTTCGAGATTATGGGCGCGCCGTTTCTCGATGCCGACCAACTGGCCGCCCGGCTGAACGGACTGGAACTGGGCGGCGTGCGCTTTCGCCCGTGCTGGTTCCGGCCAACGTTCGACAAGCACGCGGGCCAGTTGTGCGGAGGCGTGCAGGTGCACGTAACAGATCGAAACGTTTTCCGCCCTTACTGTTGTGGGCTGCACCTATTGAAGGCTGCACGGGAGTTGGCGCCGGCGGATTTCGCCTGGAGCGAGCCGCCATTTGAGTATGTGTGGGACCGGATGCCAATCGACATTCTGGCCGGCACAGACCGCGTGCGGCAGGGGTTGGAGGGTGGCGTGCGCGTGGACGACCTGGAGACGGCCTGGCTACCGGAACAGCAAGCATTCGAAGAGACCCGGGCAAGCTGCCTGCTCTACACTGGTCCGAGAAGCTGAACGGAAAGGACAGCGGACACACATGACAGATCGGCGGACATTTCTGACACAGATGGCGCTGGGCGGCACGGGCCTGGCGATGGCGCAGACCCCGGCGGCGCCGCAGATTGGCTTGCAGCTTTATACGTTGCGCGGCATCATGGCCAAACAATATGTGCCGACGTTGGAGAAGGTGGCCCAGATCGGCTTCAAGAAGGTGGAGCCGGCCGGCGACTATGGCGGCATGGCGCCGAAGGAATTCCGGGCGTTGCTGGACCGCCTGGGGCTGAGCGTGCCTTCGACACACATCCCGGTGAGCGAGGGCGCGGGGCTCGAAAAGGAGCTGGAGGGATACCAGTTGATGGGCATCCGCTATACGACGGTGAAGGCCCTGAATCCGGCGCGCGCGGGCCGCACGAAGGACTCCATACAGCGGCAGGCGGCGCAGTTGAACGAGCAGGGAAAGATGGTGAAGAAGTTCGGGATGAAGATCCTGGTGCACAACCACGCCGGCGAGTTCAAGAC
>CAYZIX010000051.1:0-28103 GCA_964478395.1 uncultured Candidatus Solibacter sp. | reverse complement strand
TCAACAACTCTTCTTCGCTGCTGCCGCCTTAAGTTAGCGCCTATGAGCTTCAGCTCCAGGCCTCCACCCCGTGCGCCAAACTCGGACCAGCCCCCAGCCCGAATAGGTGCCAACAATCGCTTCAGTCTGCTGTGAACCGACCATTCTCTCCCGCGGCTCCGAAAGGGTCCCGTGGCCCAGACATACAAAACTTTGTATACTATTCAGCGTGGCTGATGCCAAACCCGTTGAGTTTCGGGGTGGTTCCTTGGAAGACCTGCGCGCCTTCCCGTTGACGGCAATGCGCGAGGCCGGTCATCAGTTGGACCAGGTGCAAAATGGCCGGGAGCCGGACGACTGGAAGCCCATCACCGCGGTGGGCCGAGGTGTGAAGGAGATTCGAATTCGGGACGAGGTTGGCGCGTTCCGCGTCCTCTACGTGGCGACATTCGCCGATGCAATCTACGTGCTGCACTGCTTCCAGAAGAAGACCCGGAAAACCAGCCACGCGGACGTGGAGCTTGCCGCCAGACGCTATCGCGAGCTATTGAAGGAGCTAGGGCAATGAACAAGCAACGTTTCACCAGTGTGTGGGACGCCATCGAAAACACGCCCGAGCAGGCCGCCAACATGAAGTTGCGCTCGCAACTGATGATCGCCTTGAAGGATCACATCGCGCGCGCCGGGTTGAGTCAGGCCCAAGCGGCCCAGCTTTTCGGCGTGACGCAACCTCGCGTCTCCGACCTGATGCGTGGCAAGATCAACCTGTTTGGCCTCGACGCTCTGGTGAACATGGCAACGGCCGCGGGCTTACGCATCGAAATGCGCGTACGGGAAGCCGCCTAGCCTGGCCGCGCCAATTACCCGGCGTAAGACTCCCCAGCCGTCCCCCTTTTGACCCTCGGCGTCAGCCGAGGGCTTCCCCCCAAGGACCGTTCCGCATCCCGACCGGCATATATTCCGCCTGTTATTAGCCGCTTGCCACAAACCGCCCCTTTTTCTCTACCACGGGCGGTGTATACCCACACTCGGGGGCACTATGTTCTCTACGCGGCTTCAGCTCATCTCGATTCGGAAGCAGCACTTGGCCTCTGTTCGCTCTTCCAGCGCGAAACTTTTGAAGAATTCAAAAAATCGCCCATATCTCATTACGCACAAAGGAGTTAAGTGCCAAAATTCGGTTCAATTCGAACCTGAGAACCCGAACGGGCACATTCGCCCTCAACTCTTTATCGGACAACGGATTGCGACCCTTCTGCGACTCTCGGGCCGTCCACGCGAAGGCCACTTATCGGCCGGCGCGGTCGAGGGCGTTCAACCGCGCAGTGGACTCGCCGGTTCTCCCCGGGTTGCCCCTCCAACCGCCCACTCACGCCAATTTCTTGAAAATGCGGAAAAGACGCCTAAATCTCTGATCAAACGCTACTTAGCAGGCATTTTTCGCGACGTTCGAACCCGAGAACCCAACACCGCGTCGAGCGCGGCAACAACCAGGGAGCTGAATCCGGCGCCCCATCATTCCTGCCCATTTCACTCGTGTCCCCCGCCGCAATATAATGCGGAAGCCATGCTCACGCGCCGCGACGCTCTCAAGACATTCTCTCTGGCCGCGCTTGCTCCCTCGCCTTCCGCCATCGAGCACATCGACATTTACCACCACTCGCACACCGATGTCGGCTACACCGACATTCCTTCGGTGACGCGCGATCTCCAGGTGCGCTTCCTCGACGCCGCGCTCGACGCCTGCCTGCACCACCCCACCTTCCGCTGGACCGCCGAGTGCACGCTCACCGTCGACGACTGGTGGCGCCAGTCCACCGCCGCGCGCCATCGCGAACTCATCCAGATGGTCGAAGCGGGCCGCATGGACGTCATGGCGCTGCCCTTCAACCAGGCGCCGTTCATGGACGCGCTCGAATGGCGCGAGGCGATGAACTGGCTGCCCGCGCTGGTGCGCCGCGAACTGCGCCTGGACACGGCCATGCAGAACGACGTCAACGGCTTCCCGCGTGCCGGCGCCATCGCGTTGCTCAACCGCAACATCCATCACTTATTGATGGGCATCAACACCGACATGGGCGGACCGCCCTTCCGCCGCCCTTCGGCCTTCTTCTGGCAGATGCCCGACAAGCGCAAAATCTTCGTCTGGTTGGGTCACCACTACGGCACCGCTTACTCCTTTTTCGAGGCTAAACGCTGGCAACACGGCCAGCCGAAGGGGGGCACACTCACGCTGCGCCCGCCCTACGCCGGCGACTTCCTGCACACCGACGAAGCGTCGCTCCGCACCTGTCACGCCTATCTGCTCACGCGTCTGGCAGAGCTCAAGGCCGAAGGCTACACTTACCCCCGGCTGATCCTCTCCTACACCAACCAGTGGCGCTGGGATAACGACGCGCCCTTCCCGCCGTTGGCCGATTTCGTCGACGCCTGGACGCGCCTCGGCCTCCAGCCGACTTTGCGTTTGACCACCGCCTCGCGCGCCGTGCGCGACATGGAACAGGCTGTTGCCTCCGTCGTGCCCACCTACTCCGGTGAATGGACGGACTGGTGGGCCAACGGCGACGCCTCCGGACCGCGCGAGGTCGCCGCCAGCCGCCGCGCCAAGCGCTTCATCAGCGCCGCCGTGTCTCCCGTGTGGGGGCCGCTCACCGTTCCCATCGAACAAAAAGTGTCGGAAATGTTGCGCGACCTTTGCCTCTTCGACGAGCACACCTGGGGCGCCAACATCAGCGTCTCCGAGCCTTACGCACTCGATACGCTCGCGCAGTACACCGAAAAATCACTGCTCGCCTACCGCCCCATGGGCCATGCCGAACACCTGCTGGGCCAGCGCGGGCGCGTCATCTTCGCCTCCCGCCCCGAAGGTGAATTCGTCGTCAACACCGCGCCCGAGCCCTTCACCGGCTGGCTGAAGTTCCCGGGCATCGACCGTAAGCCCGAATGGATCTCGCAACTCGCGCCGCGCTCCATCGCAACACTTAAGCCCGCCCCGGTCAGCACCGCAAAGCCGGATGTGCGTCTGGACGATGCCGGCTGGCCCGTAGCCGCGCAGTGGCCCGGCATGAGGCAATCATTGTTCGGCGCCGGGCTCGGCGACATGCTCTCGGTCTACATCAAGCCGCCAAACAAACGCTCCAGCCGCATGTTCCCGGAACGTCTGGCGCGCATCGCGGCCGCCTATGGAGCGTCGACGCTTGAAGAGACGCCCCACACGCTCGTGTATACGCAGCCCATTCTGCATCCGAGCCTCAATCGCGCCACGCGCCGCCTGGAACTGTTCCGTGATGAGCCGCGCGCCACGCTCACCGTGCGCTTCGACCGCAAGCCGGACCGTCCGCCGGAGGCTCTCTACGCGCTCACGCCCGTGCCCGCCGCCGGCGTGCTGCCGCTGTTCTCCAACGGCGGCGTCGAGTTCACGCCCTTCACTGATCAGTTGCCCGGCTCCTGCCGCGACTACTTCACCATCGACGCCTGGGCCGCCTACACGACCTCCGCCGGCCGCTGGCTGGTGGTGACGCGCGACGCGCCGCTCGTCTCCGTCGGCGGCCCGCACACCTGGCAGCGCATTACCGCGCCGCCCGCCGATCCGGAACATTTGTGGACCCTTTTGTTTGATAACTTCTGGCACACGAACTTCGTCGCCGACCAGAACGGCGCCATGGAATTCCAGTTCGAACTGGCCTGGAGCCCCACCCCGCGCGCCGCCGCGCCGTGGGCCGAGACGCTGCTCTCCGAGCCCGTCGCCGTCTACAACCCGGCGCTCAAGCCCACGCCCGAGCTCTACGACCGCATCTTCGTGCCTTAACGCGCGCAGCGGAAACCGAGATCGTCGTGGGTGTATTGGGTCGCGAAGACGATCTTGAAGCCGACGCTTAGTCCAATCAGCGCGCCTGGCGTTTTGCCCGGCCCGCCGTCGACGTCTTCGCACGACGCCCAGGAACCGCCCTGCCGCCGCGCCTGCGGGACGCCGTCCTGCTCGCCGGCCGTCGTCCACTCCCAGACGTTGCCTTCCATGTCGTACAGGCCCCAGCGGTTCGGCTTCTTGCGGCCCACCGCGTGCGGCCGGTTCTCTGAGTTGCCTCGGAACCACAGGTAGCGCGCATCCAGCTTGTCGCCCCAATAGTGCCGCGTCGTGGCGCCGGCGCGCGCCGCGTACTCCCACTCGGCATCCGTTGGCAGACGCCCGCCCGCCCACGCGCAGTAGGCCGCCGCGTCGGTGGGTGTCACCAGAACCACCGGCTGCCGGGGCTCGACGCGGAATCCGGGCGCGCGCCAGTTGCGCGCCGCGCCTGTTCGTTGGGCCGTAGTCCGGTAGCCGGTCGCCTCAACGAAACGGCCGAACTCCGCCACCGTCGTCTCTCGTGCGCTGATCTCAAAGGGCCTCCCGCCGGGCATGGCCTCAATCCGCACATACTGCGCCGCCAGCGGCGCGGCCAGCAACCACACCACGGCGCGCCTCATCCCAGTTCCACCTCCAGCAGCCATCCCTGAAGCCGCGTCGCGTAGGCCTTCACATTGCCATGCGTGCGGCCATGCAGCAGCTTGCCGTTCAGGTCGTATTCGGCGTGATTCAGGCTGGTGCATTGGATGGTCTGATGCGCGTGGTTGTACGCGCACATCGCGCCGCCGTGCGTGCACGTGCGGTCCAGCGCGGCGTAGCGCCGCGCCTCCACGCATGCCACAATCACGTTCAGTTTCCGCTCCGCATCCACCACGGCCACGGCCGAGCCCGCTTTGCGCAACTCCCGCGCCCGCCTCAGATCAATCATCAATCGCGTACCGTCGAAGCGGTAGCTTCCCACAGGCGCGGCGCCCGTACGGCAGCACAATGGCCACGCCGCCACGCCCGCCAATACTTGACGCCGGCTGAATCCATCGTCGTTCATTGCGCCCGCATTCTATCACCGAGTCCGCCGGCGCAATCTGACAGAATGTGAGTTCGTCATGCTGCGCACTTCACTGCTCTTCTT
This sequence comes from uncultured Candidatus Solibacter sp., assembly GCA_964478395.1. GTDB lineage: Bacteria > Acidobacteriota > Terriglobia > Bryobacterales > Bryobacteraceae > Paludibaculum. The sequence continues at coordinate 23,151 of CAYZIX010000051.1, read as the reverse complement.
GATCCTCCCCTTGCTGGGCTCCGCCGCCGAACCGCCGCGCATCATCAAGCTCGGCACCGTCGACGTCGATCTGGTCGAGGCCACACCGGTCGTCTTCCATGGCCGTGTCTATCGCTTCGAGTACGTCCGCCACAACTACTGGAACAACCACACCGGCGACGACTACTTCCGCTTCGTCGATCACGAAACCGGTGAGGCCACTCCGGCCTTTGCCAAGGGTTTTGTCTTCGGCTCCGCGTTTGTCGACGGCGACACCGTCTACGTCACCGGCACCGGCGGCAAGGGCAAGAAGTGGGGCGCTGACGAGGTTCACATCTTTGCGTCACGTGATCTGCGCCACTGGGACACGTGGGTGGCGCTGGACCTGCCCGGCTTCTCCATCTTCAACACTTCCATGTGCAAGGCCGGCAAGCAATACGTGCTGATGTTTGAAATCGACAAGCCGAAGGACCAGGCCGGCGTGGCCTTCACCGCGCGCTTCGCCACTTCGCCCGACCTCAAGCACTGGACCGTCACCACGCCCGAACACGTCTACTCGAAGGACCGCTACACCGCCCCGCACTGCCTGCGCTACCTCGACGGCTGGTATTACGACTTCTATCTTGAGGTGAACAACGGCTACGAGTTGCGCGTTGTCCGCTCGCGCGATCTCATCACGTGGCAGGCAAGCCCCCTCAATCCCGTGATGCGCGCCACGGACGAGGACCGCCAGATCCACAACCCACGCCTGACGCCCGAGCAGCGCCAGCGCATTGCCAACGCCGTCGACTGCAACAACTCCGACATCGACTTCTGCGAGCTGAATGGCCGCCTCTACATCAGCTATTCGTGGGGCAACCAGAAGGGCGTCGAGCATCTGGCCGAAGCCTACTACGAGGGCAGCGAGGCCAGTTTCCTGAAGGCTTGGTTTCCCGAGCCCTGAGCCCCTTAATCCCCGCGTGCGGCGGGCGTATACTGGCCCGGGGCCGGAATCAACCATCCCGGAATAGATATGCGACACATCCTCCGCATTACACTCGCCGCCGCGCTGCTCATCATCCCTGCGCGCTCTCAGTCACTCGAAGCGGGCTTTCAGAACCCGCCCGATTCGGCCAAGCCGCGCACATGGTGGCATTGGACCAACGGCAACGTCACGCTCACCGGCATTACCAAGGACCTGGAGTGGATGAAGCGCGTCGGCATCGGCGGCTTCCAGTTGGCCGACGTGGCGTACGGAATGGGCCAGACGGTCGACAAGAAGATCGTCTTCGGCACCCCCGAATGGTATGACGCCGTTCATCACGCCGCCGCTGAGGCCGATCGGCTCGGCCTGGAGATGTCCATCTTCAGCTCGCCGGGCTGGAGTATCACCGGCGGACCGTGGGTCAAGCCGGAACAGGCGATGAAGAAGTTGGTTTGGAGCGAGACCACCGTTCAGGGCCCCAAATCGTTGCACGCCAAGCTCGCCGCGCCGCCCGCCATCATCGGCCCCATCCGCAATCTCTCCACGGCCAAGGCGCCTGAAACCGGCTTCTATGGCGACGCGCGCGTCGTTGCCTACCGCGCTCCGGCCAGCGACGCCGACCCGCGCCCCAAGGTCACCACCTCGGCCGGCGCGCTGGACGCCGCGGCGCTGCTCGACGACGATCTGAACTCCTCGTTCACGCTGCCTGCCGGTGGTCCAGCATGGATCCAGTACGAATACGAGAAGCCCTTCGCCGCACGCGCCGTCACCATCGCCAGCCGCGACGGCATTCCTTTCGGACGCCTTCTTTCGAGCCCCGATGGCGCGCATTTCACACCGCTGGTGGAGCTGCCCGGCGCGCAGCTCTATCGCGCCTCCAAGGTGCGCACGTTCGCACTTACCGGAGCACCGGCGCGCTTCTACCGACTGGAACTCTTGGGCGCCGTGCCGAAGCCCGCCGAGGTGATGAACCAGACCCAGCCCGCGCCGCCCAAGCAGTACACCTTCTCCGAGTTCATTCTGCACGCCGCGCCACGCGTCAATCGCTGGGAGGAGAAGGCCGTCTTCGGCTTCATGTTCGAATACGACTCCGTGCCGACGCCGCCGTCTGCCGGCGTCGCCACCAGCGACGTCATCGACCTCACTTCGAAGATGGCGCCCGACGGCACGCTCGACTGGAAAGTGCCCGCCGGACGCTGGACCATTCTGCGTCTCGGTTACTCGCTCACCGGCGCGAAGAACCGCCCGCCTGTGCCCGCGGGACTGGGCTACGAGGCGGACAAGCTCAGCGCCAAGCACATGGAAGAGTACTTCCACGGCTACTTCGATCCCCTCGCCAAGGCGCTCGGCCCGCTGTTCGGCCGCTCCCTCAGCCACATCCTGATCGACAGTTGGGAAGCCGGTATGCAGAACTGGACCGAGGACCTGCCCGCACAGTTCCAACGCCTGCGCGGCTACGACCTCACGCCGTGGCTGCCCGTCCTCACCGGCCGCATCGTAGGCAGCGCCGCCGACAGCGACCGTTTCCTGTGGGACTTCCGCCGCACGCTGGCCGATCTCTTCGCCGAGAACCACTACGGCGTACTCACCCGCATGGCGCACGAACGCGGCCTGCGCACGTATAGTGAGGCCGCCGGCGTCTCGCTTGAAATCCCCGAGGACACGCTGCTCAACAAGAGCTTCGTCGACATTCCGATGGGCGAGTTCTGGGTGCGCGACCTGCACCCCTCGCTGATGTACTACATGGACATGCGCGGCGCAGCCTCCGCCGCGCACATCTATGGCAAGCGCATTGTCGCAGCCGAGTCGTTCACCGGCGGCGGTTATGAGACGCCCGAAACACTGCGCCGCATTGCGGACCGCTGGTTCGCCGAAGGCCTCAATCGCCTGGTGTTCCACACCTCCGCGCATCAGCCGCTCGACACCAAGCCCGGCAATCGCATGGTGGGCACGCATATCCACCGCAACATCGAATGGGCCGAACAGGCCGGCCCGCTAATGACCTACTTCGCGCGCAGTTCATACATGATGCAGCAGGGCCTGGCCGTGGCCGACCTGCTCTATCTGCTGCCCGAGGGCGCGCCGTCCACCATGCCCATCTGGGGCGCCGGCCTTCAGCCGCCCGTCCCCGAGGGCCACGACTACGACTTCATCAACGCCGACGCGCTGCTGAAACGCATCACCGTGAAAGACGGCCGACTGACGCTGCCGGACGGCACCAGCTACGCCGTGCTGGTGCTGCCGCAAACCCCGCAGATGACACCGGATGTTTTAAACAAAATCCGCGTACTTGTCGAAGCCGGCGCCACCGTGCTCGGCCCGCGTCCTTCGTCTTCTCCGAGCCTCGCCCAGCCCACGCTGCCCGCAACCGATCTATGGGGCGACCTTGATGGCGTCAGCCGCACCACGCGCCGCGCCGGTGCTGGCCGCGTCGTCTGGGGTTTGCCGGTGGCCGACGTGCTCGCGCTCTGCCAGGTGGACAAGGATGTTGACTACGGCCGCGCGCTCGATCAGACGCTCGCCTGGGCGCATCGCCGCGACGGCGCGACGGAGATCTATTTCGTCTCCAATCGCAGCGCCAAGCCTTATGAGAACGAGGTCCGCTTCCGCGCGTCCGGTGAACAGGTGGAACTCTGGCACGCCGACTCGGGCAAGATCGAGCCCGCGCAGGCGGCGGTCGCCACCGGCCGCTCCACCCTCACTCTGAAGCTCGGCCCGTATGAGAGCGTGTTCGTTGTCTTCCGTCCGAAAGCGAGGTCCTAAATGTCCAGCAGGTTCTTCTTCGCGCTACTGATCCCCGCGCTCGCCTGCGCGCAGAATCGTCCGGACGCCGTCGCCGGCATTCCGGTCAACTACGACGAGGCCAAGGTGGGCACGTATACGTTGCCCGAACTTGGCAAATGGACGAAGCAGCGCCGTGCGGAGGTGCTCAAGCTCTATGCCGAAAACCAGTTCGGCCTGGCTCCCGGCAAGCCCGCCGGGCTCACCTTCGACGTTTTCGACAAAGGCACGGCCGCCTTGGGCGGCGTTGCCACCCGGCGTCAGGTGAGCATCTTCCTCAAGGCCGATAAAACAGGACCGCGTATTGATGTTCTGCTCTACGTGCCGGCGAATTCGACGGCCCGCGTCCCGGTGCTGCTGAACGCCAGCTTCGTGCCGAACTCGATCACCGTCGACGATCCGGGCGTGCGGCCCGGCGAGTACTGGAATCCGAAGACGAAGAAGCGCGAGCCCGCCGTCGCGCGCGGCAACTTCGGCCGCATCAACGCCAAACGCATTGTCGAAGCCGGCTTCGGATTCGCCACCGTTTACTACGGCGACATTGATCCGGACTTCGCCGGCGCTCGTGAACTCGGTGTGCGTGCGCTCTACCCAGAGCCCGCGGCGAACGAATGGGGCACCATCGCTGCGTGGGCATGGGGCCTCAGTCGCGTGCTCGACTACCTCGAAACCGATAAGGCGGTCGATGCAAAACACGTCACCCTGCTCGGCGTCTCGCGCCTGGGTAAGACCCTGCTTTGGGCCGCGGCTTCCGATACGCGCTTCGGCGCGGTCATCGCCAGTTGCTCGGGCGAAGGCGGCGCGGCGCTGAGCCGCCGTAATTACGGCGAGACCATCGCGCATCTGGCCGCCGAGTCCCGCTTCAAGTACCAGTTCTGCCTCAACTACGGCAAGTGGGGCGACAAGGTGAACGAGTTCCCGGTGGATGCGCACATGCTTGTCGCGCTGATCGCCCCGCGCCCGGTGCTGCTACAGACCGGCGACACTGACTTCTGGTCGGACCCCAAGGGCGAATTCCTCGCCGCCGTGGCTGCCAAGCCGGCTTTCAAGGCGCTGCACGCCACGACGTTCGAAACCGATCAGATGCCGGCGCCGGGCGCCTACCTGGACGGCACGCTGGCCTACTACATGCACTCCGGCGGACACGGCATTGTCCCGTCGGACTGGGACATTTATCTAAAGTTCCTGGCCGGGCACGGCCGCAAGCGCTAAATCTGCCGCTCGGCCGCCGCTCGCGCCAGTTCGTCGCAACGGTTGTTATCGGCGTGGTTGGCGTGCCCCTTGGTCCACGCCCAACGCGCGTCGTGCCGCTCCAGCGCTTCGTCCAGCGCCACCCACAAGTCCTGGTTGAGCACCGGTTTCTTCGCGGCTGTCTTCCAGCCGTTGCGCTTCCACTTTGCCATCCAGCTTTCGACACCGTTTTTCACGTACTGCGAGTCCGTCGTCAACTCCACATGACAGGGCTCGCGTAGCGCCTCCAGCGCACGGATGGCAGCCATCAGTTCCATCCGGTTGTTCGTCGTGTGTGGCTCGCCACCCGACATTTCCTTCGTGTGCCCGCCATAGCGCAGGATGCACGCCCAGCCGCCGCGCCCGGGATTGCCCAGGCACGACCCGTCGGTGAACACCTGGATCTTCTTCATTGCGCCGCTCCGGCCAGTTGGCGCTCAAAGAAGGCGTCCACCAGCGCCACGATCTCATCAGCGCGTTTGGAGCGGTACACCGCCCCGCGCAGTTCCGCGCCGCCCCGCACGCCGTGCGTGAAGAACGTGGCGAACTGCTTCATCTTGCCGACGGCGTCGCCCACGCGGCGCTCCACCAGCATGGCGTAGTAGGTGCGCATCAGATGCCAGCGGTCCTCCTCGGTGGGCGCAAACACCGGCTCACCGCGCAGCCGCTCGCTGATCTGGCGGAAGATCCACGGGTTGGACGCCGCCGCGCGCCCAATCATCACGCCGTCGCAGCCCGTTTCGGCCACCATCCGCAGGGCGTCGTCCGGCGTCGTGATGTCGCCGTTGCCGATGACAGGAATTTTCACCGCCGCCTTGAGTTCCGCGATGCGCGTCCAGTCGGCGTTGCCTGAGTAGCCCTGCTCGCGCGTGCGCGGGTGCAAGGCGATCGCATCGACGCCGGCGTTCTCGGCAATACGGCCCACGTCCAGGTGGACCAGCTCACGGTCGTTCCAGCCGGCGCGGCACTTCACGGTCAGCGGGATGGTGATAGCGGCACGAACGGCCTCCAGCAGCCGCGCTATCAGCGGCAGGTCGCGCAGCAGCCCGGAGCCACCGTTGCAGGTGACCACCTTCTTCACCGGGCAGCCGAAGTTGATGTCCACCATGTCAAAGCCGTCGCCTTCGCACACCCGCGCAGCCTCGGCCAGCACGGCCGGGTCGGCGCCGAACAGCTGCGCCGTGATCGGCCGCTCGCACGGCTCGAAGTAGAGGTAGTTAAACGTTCTCAGTGATTTACGTTTCGGATGCCGGCCTGTCGCCACCACTCCGTGCGAGCTGGTGAACTCGGTCATTAACAGTCCACAACCGCCTTGGTCGCGGATCAGCCGCCGGAATACTGTATCGGTAACCCCGGCCATCGGCGCCAGCACCGTCGCCGGCTCCACCGTTACCGCTCCGATCCGCAACGCTGGGGGAAAGGTTTGCATCCATCTCTATTGTACCGGGCGTCTGCGGCCGGAAGCCGAAACGCAAGCCGTGCCGGCCACGTAGAATCTAGGTGAGAGGACATTGACGGATGAACCCCAAGCTAATCCTTGCGTTTGTACTCGGCGGAGTCGCCGTTGGGGGCGTTGTTTACTTCACAACGCGGCACTCGGAACCTTCGCCTCAAGTGGCCGCCACCACGGCGCAGCCCGTCGCCAGCCCGGCCCCAGCCACAACGGCAGCGCCCGAACCGGCCACCACCGCTGCACCGGCGCCCGTGGTTGAGCCGAAGCCCGTAAAGAAGTCCACACGCCGCACGGAACCCGTGCAGTTGGCCCGCACAACTCCAGCTCCGGCGCCCACTCCGGCGCCCGTGCAGGCTGCGCCCCCGGCGCCGTCCAGGCCGGCCCCGGCGCCCGTGCATGTTGCTGAATCACATCCGGCACCGGCGCCCAAGGTAGAGCCGCCGCCGGAGCGCAAACCGCAAACTGTCACCATCCCGGCGGGAACGTTGATCAGCGTACGGCTGCGCAACGGGCTCAGCACCGAGCGCAATTCGGCGGACGACAGCTTCCAGGCAACGCTCGATGCGCCGCTGATCGTAGACGGGATGGTTATTGCCGAAAAGGGTTCGGTGCAGCGCGGCCGCATTGTTGAGCTCGCGCGCTCCGGCCGCGTGAAAGGCCGCGCGGTGCTCGCGGTCGAGCTGAACCAGCTGAACACCGCCGACGGTCAACGCCTCGATATCAAGACCGACACCTTCCGCCGCGAGGCTGAGAGTGAAGTCAAAAAGGACGCCCTGAAGACCGGCGCCGCAGCGGGCATTGGCGCGTTGATCGGCGCTATCGCCGGCGGTGGCAAGGGTGCGGCTATCGGCGCAGGCGTCGGTGGCGCGGGCGGCGCCGCAGGCACCATGGCGACGCGTGGCAAGCCGGTCGACCTGCCCAGCGAAACGCGCCTCAGCTTCCGCCTGAAAGAGTCTGTGACGGTCACGGAAAAGTTGAACTGATTACCTCTCCAAAGTGAACCCCATCCGACTTCCGCCGCCGGCACCTGTTGCCGGCGGCGGTTTTGTGAGCATTCCCGGCAGCACCCGCAATCCGTGGTAGGCTTATCTTTCCGGTTGCCGCGCCGAAGGCGGGACTGTGGACAACGTTTTGAAGATTGCTGCTCCGTACACGGCCTCATTCCGGGGTTCCACTCAATGGATGCACCGATACAGCGAACTCCAATAAGGTTCGTACTTGTCTTTGCCTTGGCCGCATTGGTCCAGTTCGCACTCCTCCTCGCCCCGCTTTTCCGTCCTTTCTTCGACGCATTCACCACTCATCTCGCCACGCTGTCGGCGGTCCTGATCCATGCACTGGGAGGCAGTTGCCTTCAGCACGGCGTGACGCTCAGTTCTCCGGTGAATGGTTTTTCCATGGAAGTGCGCGATGGCTGTAATGGCGTGAATGCCGTCATCCTGCTGTGGGCCGCCATCATGGCCTACCCCAGTCAACTGAAATGGAGATTGGCCGGTTTGGCTGGAGGGTTCGTTGCAATCCAGTCTGTGAACATTCTGCGGCTGGTCTCGCTCTTCTATCTTGGCCAGTCCAGTCCGTCACTCTTCGAATTTGCTCATCTCTATCTTTGGGAAACGCTGATCATCATCGACGCCATCGTGGTTTTCGGACTGTGGGCGCGGCATGCCGCGGTGCGGTGAGCTCATTATGAAGTGGCACTGGCGGTCTTCTTTCTTGCGCGGAACGATGGGCCGGGCGACCGTCCTGGTATTCCCGTTGCTGGCGCTGTGGTGGTTCCTGCTGAAACCGGCGTCCCTATGGCTGCTCCGGGTGGCCGCATACTTTCCGCTGGCGCTTCTGATCACACCCGGCGGTTACGATCCAGTTCACATCGATCCGGCGACGGGCGGCTGGGTGTTCAACGTTGCGGTGAACGCAGCGGGGAAAGACGCCGCCACCGGGCGCTCACAGATGATCGATTCGCTTGAATTCGTGCTGGCCGAGGGCAACATCGCCCACTTTGCCGCGAGCTGGTTTCTCTACATCGCCCTGGCGCTGAGTGTCGCAAGCCGGTCAAAGGCATACCTCAAGCAGGTATCGCTCGGCTTGACTGTGCAGACTGCCATCAGCATTCTGGCGCTTGCCGCATACGTCTACACCAATGCGCTGGGAACCGTTCTCAGCGGCACACCCGATTTCCGGCTCTGGTTCGCTAAGTACGTCTACTATATCGTCAACCTGGTTGTGCCCTTCGCCGGGCCCTTCGCGGTGGCCCTGCTGGTGCATCCGGAGTGGCGGAACTACTGCGCCAGCTTCGCGTTCCCTGGTACGGTCCGCTCAACTGGCGCCAGTCCCGCCGCCTCAAAGCCACGCGGCAAATAGCGACGGCCGCAGGGCGCTTACATCATTGCCTGAGCACGTGCTGCCGCCGGCGCATCATCTCAAATAGCCCGACACTGATCAGCAGGACAAATCCGATGGAGAGGCTAGTCGTGGACGTAGCCGGCACATTCGTGGTTGGCGGCACCAACCCCGTCACTTGCATCGCCAAGTCCTGATGAATGACGGACCATGCGCTACCCGTCCACATCGAAACATCCGCCGTGTTGTTTTGGAACACGAAATAGCCGTTTGCGATAGCGGAGTCGGAGACTGCTCCCCAGCGGCATGCCGAATTCGGTGCACTGGCCTGATCGCGCGACGTGCTTGCGAACAGCACGTACTGTCCGGCCGGAAGAGTGAGTCCCCCCGGAGTAAATGTGACAGTTTGATATGCACTTGAGGCGGGAATGGTAGTCGCCGCGCTCTCATATAGGGCAGGTCCGGTCGCTTTGCTTCCGTCCCAGGCGTAGACTTCGCCACGCATGGTGACGGCTGCACCACAGTTCCCGATCTTGAAGGAAAACGACTGGAGGGCCGTCGAACCGCTCGCCACGGTAATGTACTGTCCGTAGGTGGCCGTATTGGGTACACCGAACGAAGAGATGTAGGCCGAGCCATCCCAGGTTGCAAATGTGTCGATGGATGTCTGCGCCAGCGCAGGCATGGCAAAACAGGCCATGACGGCAATGGGCAAAAGGAAAGACGTCCGGGCCGATTTGCCCGGGCCTTGGCCGTTGATTCGCATGAACATCAAGAGAACTCCCCCTCAGAACCGGCTAAACGGTGTCGCGCTATTCTATCATGACTTGGCCAATTCAAAGACACCAAAATGTGGGGTTTGAGTGTTCGCGGCAATCCACCGCGCGCCGGTTCACGGCTGGAATCTTAAGCGGATCCGGCGTGCCGGCTACCGCACCATCGCGTTGAACAGCAGCTTCAGTGTCAGCCAGCTCTGCGCCCGGTATTGCGGCCGCATACCAAACAGCGTGATGTATCCGTCGCCCATTGCCACGTCCACCAGCGCAGGCTTCGCCGCCAGGTACTTCTCGCCCAGCAGCCAGCCGGAAGCTAATACGTTCGACGCTGCGTAACGCGCCACTGTATGCGCGGCAGTGTCACCCACGTCAAACACGGGGCTCTGCTCGTTCCAAATGGTGAGCTCCGCGGGCAGCCCCAGGCCGAGCGGCGACGCCGTGTCCAACTCCACCCGCAGCAGCGAGCCCGGGCAGTAGAAGTCCTTCGACGGGACGCCCTTGATGGAGTCCTTCACCGCCACGCCCAGATGCCCGATGGCGTAGTCCACCGAGTCGTTCAGGAAGATCAGCCGTCCGCCTGCCTGTGCGAACTCCTTCAGGGCCGCCGCGCCCTCGTCGCCCAAGCCGCCCGTGTATTCATCCGGCATCGCGCCCTTGCGGTAACCGTTCTGAATCTGCGCAGCCGACTGGTCGGCGAAGATCAGCACGTCGAACTTCTCCCGCAACTTGCCGGCACGGATGGTCGCATTGGGAACACTCGCGTAGTCCCAGCCGAAGTGCTCCAATGTCCAGCGCGTCCATCCCTCGTCCATCGACGGAAGGAAACCCTTGTAGAGCCCGACGCGCGGCCGCTTCAGCTCAACGAAGCCCGCGCGCTCGGCCGCCGCGAAATCGCCGGTCTTTGGATTGCGCCAGACGGTCTTGCCCGCCTTCCACGCGGCATTGATGTGCCGCCAGGAATCGGAGTCCGCCGCCGCCCAGCCGTGCGTGGCGAACGTGAACTCGCGTGCCCGCTCCAGTTGCGCGCTGAATGGGTCCGTCGCCAGCTCAGCATCCACGCCCATCAGCAGCGGCAGCGTATGCGCCGTCACGTCGTAGGGCCGCTTCGGCGGACCGCCCGGATACTGACGCAGGTCCGGGTAGTGCTGCGTTTCAAGCAACGTCTTGGCAAACGACGAGAACGGCTGTCGCAGCCGTACTACATAACTGCCGGCAGCATACGTCTTGCCGTTGGCGGTGAACGGCGCCTGTGCGCGGTCAATCTCCACCTGCCCGAACGCGAGCGTCTCCAGCAGCTTCCGCGCCGCGCCCGCGTCGGCCTGCACTGCCGGAATCACGTAGGCATAGGGCGCCTTCCGCTCGCTCGCCCGCTTATTGATCTCGTAGAACCCGCGTAGAAACTCGACGCGCCGTCCGGCCGCCGTCGAGCACACACTCTGCATGGCAATCAGCTCGTCGTCGACAATGTCGCGCAAGTGCCAGCTTCCGCCCGGCCATGGCTCCAGGTGATTCCAACTCCGCTCGCGCGGGCTGTAGCCCAGTGCGCTCGCGTTCAACTGGTCCGGCCGCAACTCAACCGGCGACGCAATCCGCACGCTGGCCGATTCGCTCAGAATCCGCAGCCCGCCGTGATAGCTCTGATAATGCCGCGCCGGCGTCCAGTAATCGTACATGGCGTTCACGGCGATGCCCTTCTTGCCCGCGGCCGTCAGGTCGGTCGCCATCGTGATGCCCACCAGGTTGCACTCCTGGGCAATCAGCGGGTCGATGTTCGGCTCAATCGGATCGAGCCATGGCGGCACGAACATGCGCGCCGCGCCGAGCCCCATCTGGTGCACGTCGTAGACAATCTGCGGATGCCAGACGTTGTGCAGCCCGCTGACCACGGCGCGCGTTTCGGCCTGCGTGAAGAAGTACCAGTCGCGATTGTTGTCGTGGCCAACGTATTTCTGATACAGCTCCGGCGGCGACGTGCCCTCAAACGGCGTGCCCAGCGTGCGCCGGTACCACTTCGTCACCAGGTCGAGCCCGTCCGGGTTGATCGACGGCGCCAGCAACACAATCGTGTTCTGCAGAATGGCCTGCACCTTGGCATCGTTCGACGTCGCCAGCTTGTGGGCAAACTCCACCGCCGCGTGTACCGCGGCAATCTCGGTGGCGTGCACGCTGCACGTAATCAGCACAATCGCCTTGCCCTCGGCCTCCAGCGCACGCGCCTGCTCCGGCGTGGTGGTGCGCGGATCGGCCAGCCGCTTCTGAATCTGCTGGTAACGATCCAGGCGCCGTATCGTCTCGGGTGTCGAAATGATGGCCGCAATCATCGGCCGGTTCTCGGTGGAGCGGCCGTATTCCTTCACCTTGACACGCGTCGAGCCCTTCTCCAGAGCGGCGAAGTAGTCCACCACCTTCTGCCAGTCCAGCACCTTGTAGTCGGCGCCCATACGGTGGCCGAAGAAGGCCTCCGGCGTTGGCGGCTCGGCCAGAGCCAGGCTCAGAAAAAGAACAACGGAAACAAGCAAACGCATCACGCGGCAGTCTCCTCCGGCGGAGTTAGATCGTAGCCTTCCCAGCGCGCCACCACGGCGCTGGCCAGGCAGTTGCCCAACAGGTTCACCGACGTGCGGGCCATGTCCATCAGCGTATCCACGCCCAGCACCAGTGCAATGCCTTCCAGCGGTAGGCGGAACGTGGCCAGCGTGCCGGCCAGGATCACCAGCGAAGCGCGCGGCACCGCCGCCACGCCCTTCGACGTCAGCATCAGCGTCAGCATCATCATGATCTGCTCGCCCAGCGTTTGCTGAACGCCCGCCGCCTGTGCCACGAACACCGACGCCAGCGCGAGGTACAGCGTGCTGCCGTCCAGGTTGAAGCTGTAGCCGGTGGGCAGCACGAAGCTCACAATGTGACGCGGCACGCCGAACTTCTCCATGTTCTCTAACGCCATGGGCAGCGCCGCTTCGCTCGACGCCGTCGAGAACGCCAGCACGTACGGCTCCTTCACGGCATTAAAGAAGCGCTTTAACGGGATGCGGCACAACGCAATCACCGCGCCCAGCACCACGACGACGAACACCGCCAGCGCGCCGTACAGCGTCAGCACCAGCTTGCCCAGCCCGACCAATACGCCGACGCCTTTCGAACCCACCACTGCGGCCATGGCCGCGCCCACGCCGAACGGCGCCAGATACATCACGTACTTCGTGTACTGGAACATCACGTCGACCAGCGATTGCAGCACCTTCAGCACCGGTTGCGCCTTTTCGCCAATCACCGTGCAGGCCGTGCCAAAAATGAAGCAGAACACCACCATCTGCAACACTTCCCCCTTGGCCATGGCGTCGATGACCGACGTCGGGAACGTGTGCTCCAGCACCCCGGCAAACGTCGCCTTCACCTGCGGCAGCCCAGTCTCGGCCGTGGCGTTGGCCAGCGATACGCCGTCACCCGGCCGCGCCATGTTCACCGCCGTCAGGCCCACCACCAACGCCAGCGTTGTAACGATCTCAAAATAGATGATCGCCTTCAGCCCGATCCGCCCCATCGCCTTGGCCGAGCCCGATCCGGCAATGCCCACCACCAGCGTGCCGAACAGCAACGGCGCGATGATCGACTTGATCAGCCGAATAAAGATATTGGAAACCGGCGTCAGCCCGCGGCTGAAATCCGGAAAGAAGTGGCCAAAGGCAATGCCGGCGGCCATCGCAATAAAGATCCAACTGGTCAGAGAGAGCTTCTTCACCGTTCACCCCACTTGAGTTTTTGCCGCAGCACGTCGAAGAACAACATGCGTGGCGGGCGGATCAGCGACAGCGCGTTCTGGCTGCTTCGGCAGATCACGCGGTCCTGTTCCTTCAACGGCTGGCCCACTTGGCCATCGATAGTCATGTACGCAACGTCGTCGGCCGCGAGATTCAGAATCTGAATGACGCTTGCGTCCGACACCAGCACCGGCCGGTTGGTCAGCGTGTGCGGGCAAATCGGCGTAATACACAGCGCGCCCACGCTCGGGAACACAATCGGGCCACCGGCGCTCAACGAATACGCAGTTGAGCCCGTCGCCGTGGCTACAATCAGTCCATCGGCCTTGTATCGGCAGACAAAGTGCGCATCGACGTTGCATACCAGGTCGATCATGCGCGCTATGTGCGCCTTGGTCACCACCACGTCGTTCAACGCTTCGTAGTGCGCCACGCGCTCGCCGCCGCGCTGCACTTCGCAGGAAAGCATGCGCCGCTTGGCGATGCGATGCTCGTTGCGCAACGCCCGTTCCAACTCAGGAAATAGCTCGTCAACCGAAATCGCCGTCAGGAACCCCAGCCCGCCCAGGTTCGCGGCGAACAGCGGGATCTCGCGGCCTGCAATGGCGCGCGCGGCCGACAGCAGCGTGCCGTCGCCGCCCAGCACAATCACCAGTTGGCAGCCCTCCGGCACCTGGTCGCGCGCGACGCCCGGCGCGCGGCCGCCGGAATAGCGCGACGTCGCCTCGTCCAGGCGATAACGAACGCCGCGTTGCTCCAGCCAGTCCAGCAGGGCTGGCACCAGCCGCTCCGCCGGGGCAACGTCAGGCTTCGAGATGATGCCGACAATCCGGATCGGTTCCATAGAGCAGGAACTCCTTGTTCCCCTCGGCGCCCACAATCGGGCTCTCCACCACATCGGTCGCGAAGCCGAGCATCGCGGCCGCAGAACGCACCTTGTCCACGGAAGCGGCGTGCAGCGCCGGGTCGCGGACAATTCCACCCTTGCCCACCTGCTCGCGCCCCACCTCGAATTGAGGCTTGACGAGGACCACAAACTCGCGCGGGTGTTCGAGCAGCGGGGCGAAAGCCGGAAGGATGAGTGTAACTGAAATGAAGCTGACGTCGCAGACCGCCAACTGCACCGGCTCGCCAATCTGCGTCGGCTCCAGATAGCGCGCGTTCATCTGCTCGTGCACCACCACGCGCGGATCGTTACGCAGCTTCCAATGCAACTGGCCTGTGCCCACATCCACGCAATGCACACGCCGTGCGCCGCGCGCGAGCAAAACGTCCGTAAAGCCGCCGGTGGAACTGCCCACGTCCAGACACACGCGCCCGGTGACGTCGATCTTCCAGTGGTCCAGCGCGCCAATCAGCTTGTAGGCGCCGCGGCTCACCCACGGCATCGGTTCAATCACTTCGATGGCCGCATCCAGCGCCACCAGCGCTCCGGCCTTATCCACACGCTGTCCCGCCACCCGCACCTGCCCGGCCAGCAATAGCGCGCGCGCCTTTTCGCGCGACTCCACCAGACCGCGCTCGCACAGCAGTTGATCGATGCGCTGGCGGGCCGTCTTCATGACTGGCGGTCGACAATCAGGTCGGCCAGCTCATTCAGCCGCAGCGCACGGGCGCCAAACATCTCAAGCGCGGCGTGCGCGGCCACACGTTCAGCCTCGGCCATCTGGCGCGAACGCTCCAAACCATAAACAGCCGGAAATGTTATTTTGCCCTGCTCCGCGTCCTTGCCCGCCGTCTTGCCCAACTGCTCCGACGTCTGTGTGCAATCCAGGATGTCGTCGACAATCTGGAACGCCAGCCCGATATGTTCGCCGTAGCCGGTCAGCGCCGCAAGCGCCGTTTCATCGGCCCCGGCGTGGATGGCGCCCAGCCTTAGCGACGCGCGCAGCAGTGCGCCGGTCTTGGCTTTGTGGATACGCTCCAACAGCTCGGCCGTCGGCGGCTGGCCTTCGCCCTCGACATCGTCCACCTGCCCGGCTAACATGCCGCCAGGCGTGCCCGACGCTGCCGCCAACTCTTCCACCAGCCGCGCGTTGCCGGAACGGCCCAGCACCACGAATGCGTAAGTGAGCAGCGCGTCGCCAGCCAGGATGGCCATCGCCTCGCCAAATACTTTGTGCGAGGTGGGCCGGCCGCGCCGCAAATCGTCGTTGTCGAGCGCCGGCAGGTCGTCGTGAATCAGCGAATAGGTGTGGATCATCTCCAGCGACGACGCCACGGCCAGCGTGCCTGCGGGCTCTTCGCCCGCAATGCAATTTGCCGCCGAGATGCAGAGAATCGGGCGGATGCGCTTGCCGCCCGCGAATAACGAATAGCGCATCGCCTTATGGATGATCTCCGGCGGCGTAGCTTCACTCGGTACCAGACGGTCGAGCTCGGCATCGACGCGGTGCGCCTGCTCGGCCAGATAGTTTTTCAAGGTTTGGGCGGGGATTGTCATTCCTCTTCCGGTTCAAACGGCTCGGGCACGATCTCGTTGTCGCGTTCAAGTAGTTTCTCGACGCGCGTCTCGGCCTCGGCCAGGCGTTTTCGGCAGTTGTCACTCAACTGGACACCCTTCTCGAACAGCGCCAGAGCACGCTCCAGCGGCACGTCGGGCTTTTCCAGTTCCTGGACCACGGATTCGAGCTCGGCCAGCGCCTCTTCAAAGCCCGGCGCCGCCGTTGAATCGTTTGGCTGCTCCATCGCCTTATTTTATGCGTTTTGACACACGGCTGACCACGTGCGCCGCAGGCCAGCCTACCGATACGACAATCTTCGCCCAAAGAAATGCCCGCCCAAAAAACGGGCGGGCGATCTGTTCCTAGTTATACTTTGGCAAGACTCAATTCACCGTCGGCTGAAATGATTGAATCCGCGAAACATGCCGCCGGCATTGGCTGGCCAAATTGCCCCAGTTCCCGTCTTTGGCTATGTCCTCCTTCGTTCCATCCAGTACGGCCCGCGCGGCCTTCCTGAAATACTCGTCCGGGGCACCTGCCAGTAACTTTTCCGACAAAGCTGAGATTTGCGTTTCAACTTCTTCGCGAGTTGTCTTGGCGTTAACAGCCGCCGACAAAATACCGTCCAACCCTCGATAGGCCTGAAAAAGGCCATTCCGGCGGGAGAAGATCGCCGTCACCCACTTCGAGTCGCCCGTCGACGTACCATCTTCGAAGATCCCAGCACCCAGAATTGTCTCGGTCTTCACCTCAGGTGTTGTCACTCCGACATTACTTTGAGAACCGCCGAAGAATGGCGACTTCCAGCTATTACCGGGTGACAACACCGGCTGATAGGGACTTGTCGCATTATCGAAAAAGAAAACACTCTGGTGCATTCGTTTCCCGGTACTCTGATGGGTGCTCACGGAAACGATCACAAACGCGGTCAATACCTTAGTCCCCTGATTTGTCAGCACAAGCCGGCTGGAGCCCGCGTCATTGTTTTCAACCGCCACCGCAATGGGAGTTTGGGAAACGCCCATTGCCGGAATCATCCACAGTAACGTAAGCGCAACGTGTTTCATATGGTCCCCTTCGATTCAGCGCCTCTACACACCACAACATGCCGTTGTATCGCCAACATAAAAGTCTATCCACGCAGAAAAGGTGGGATGTTCAGGTGTTTCTCCTCCTCCGCAGTTACCGCCTGTCCCACAGTTCTCGAAACCTTCGAAGGATATGTTGGTTAAGTTCCAATAGATCTCGGCGCATTCCCAGGTTGAATCCCACTCTACCTTGTGGTCAATCCCGCCTGGTTTTGCGAAATATGATGTGTATTGGCAGTCACAGTTGTAGTAAGGCCCAGCACAGCAGCCCTCGACAAGTACGCCGCTCTCCACTGTGCGCGGTAGCCCATTCATCGTGTAGCCCAGCGTGTAAACTGTATCCCGGGGATCGGGCCCACACATAGCCCCGGGAGACGGCGTTTCAAACGCCATTATAGAGCATGCCTGACCACGCAATTGAGTAACCAAACCGATTACGGCAATTGCGAAAAACGCTGCAATCCGGAGTAGTCTCATGCCCGAACGTACCCCCCCCCCAGATAAAATGTCAAGCGTTTTCTATGATCTAAATTAATATACAGATTATTTATTGAGGAACTACCGGGATTCTATTCAGCGTCGCCCATCATCCTCGAAACCGGCCGCACCAGCAAGGCCAGGATGATGCACGCCACTAGCGTCATGATGCCCAGCGCGCGGAACAGGTCGAACGGCGGCATGTCGCCATAGAACGACGCCAGCCGGCCGGCCATGTAATTACCCATCGACAGCGACAGGAACCAGACGCCCATCATCAGTCCGGCAACGCGCGCCGGCGCCAGACGGGTCATCGCGCTCAGGCCCACCGGGCTCAACAGCAACTCGCCGAAGGTGTGCAGCAGGTAGGTCACGGCAAGCCAGAGGAAGCTGACGCGGCCGTCAGCTCCGGCGCGCCGCGCCGCTTCCATCATCACGACAAAACCGGCCACGGCGAAGGCCATCGCCAGTGCGAACTTGGCGACCGACGACGGCTGGCGCTCGCCGAGCTTGATCCAGATCCAGGCAAAAACAGCCGCAAAACAGATCACAAAGCCGGCGTTGAGACTCTGAAACCAACTGGCCGGGAATTCAAAGCTGCCCAACATGCGGTCCGTATGATTTCGGGCGAACAGGTTGAAACTCGATCCGGCCTGCTCGTAGGCAGCCCAGAACAGCGCGCTGCCACAGAACAACACGACGATGACGGCCATGCGGCGGCGCTCGGCGCCGGTCCAGTCGCCGCCGAAGATCATCCAGCCGAATAAGACAAGCGTGACGCCGACCAGCACGAATCCATAAGCGTTGACCAGCCGCTCCGCGGTGAGTTCCAGCAATCCCGAAAAGTGCACAGCCGCACCGATGGCGAAAACAGCAATAAAGCCGAGGATCGCATTGCGGAAGTTGCGGCGCCAGGCGGCGCCGATCTCGGGCGTGGGCGGCTCGACCGGGTGCAACCCGGCCTCGCCGAGGCGCTTCCGGCCACGCCAGAACGTCAGGCAGCCGAACAACATGCCAATGCCTGCCAGGGCGAAGCCCCAACGCCAGTTCACCAACTCCCCGACGAAGCCGCAGGCCAGCGGCGCCACAGTGGAGCCGATGTTGATGCCCATATAGAAAATGGAGAAACCGGCTTCACGGCGGGGATCATTCGGCGAGTAGATCTGGCCGACGACAGTGGATGCGTTCGGCTTCAACAACCCGGTTCCAATGACGACCACCACCATGCCGCCGAAAAATGCGGCCTCAGTGGGAATGGCAAGTGAGAGATAGCCGATGGAGATAATCACGCCGCCCAATAGCACGGCGCGTTGCTGGCCCAGGATGCGGTCCGCAATCCAGCCGCCCGGCAGGCTGGCGAGGTAGGCGCTGGCGGTGTAAAGGCCGTAAATCGCAAACGCCTTAGTGGGCGGGTACCCTAGGCCGCCCGCGCTGGCCGCCGCCGTCATGAACAGCACCAGCAAGGCGCGCATGCCGTAGTAGCCAAAGCGCTCCCACAGCTCAGTGAAGAACAGCGTCGACAGCCCCGACGGGTGGCCGAAAAATCCTCGATCCGGGTTCATTGTGCCAGCCAGCCTCCATCGATCACCAGATCCGTGCCCGTAATAAATGACGCTGCGTCGGAGCACAGATATACCGCCAGTGAGCCGATGTCACGGGGCTTGCCCCACTCGCCCACTGGAATTCGCTGCAGGAAAAATGAATTCAGCTCCGGATTTTCCAACAAAGGAGCATTCATTTCGGTGGCGAATGGTCCTGGACTGATGCCGTTCACCGTGATATGTTCCGGCGCCAGTTCCAGGGCCAGCGCACGCGTCAAGCCCAGCAGTCCGGCTTTCGACGATGAGTAGGCGATGCGCCCGGGCAGCGAAATGTGGCTCATGGTGGACGTCATGTTGATAATCCGCCCGTAGCCCGTATTCTTCATCTGTGGCACAAAAGCCCGCGCACAGAGGAACGCCGCCGTAAGGTTGGTGTCCAACACCCAGCGCCACTCGTCCAGTGTGAAATCAGTGACCGGCTTGCGCAGGTTGACGCCCGCGTTGTTGATCAGAATCTGCGCCGGGCCCAGCTTTTCCGCAACGCCCGCCGCCAGCCGCGCCACGTCGGCTTCCACCGTGATGTCGCATTGGAAAACCGCGGAACGGCCGCCACACAGGCCGGCCACCTCCTGGAGCTTGGCCTTGTCGCGGCCGACCAGGGCCACGCGCGCGCCGGCCCCGGCAAGCGCCACGGCCATGGCCCGGCCCAGTCCACGGCTGGATCCGGTGACCACTGCCACGCGCCCGTCCAGCACGCCATCAGGCATGATTGCCATCCTTGCGCGAGGCATCCAAAATCAGGTCCGCAATCTGCTGCGGACGCTCAATGTCGGCCATCGTGATGCGGCCCTGCTCGCTCGACGTCTCGAGCACCAGCGTGCCGAGCCCCCACAAGCGCTGCGAGGCGGAACGCTCGACGCGGATGTCCTGGATTTTGCGTAGTTCGGTCGACCGCGTCGTTTCCGCCACCAGCCCCTGACGGTGCCGCACCAGCCCGTCCTCCACGGTCAGGCAGGTGCGCTTCACCGAAAGCCAGCCCAGCGCCGGCCCGATGAACGGCACGAGACCGATGACCAGAAACGACCAGTGTGCATCGGAAGCCACGGTTCGCCAGATGTAGATCACGAAGATCAGAAACAACACGCACAACACCGCCGCGAACTTGGTCTTGCGCAGCGATGGCCGGACAACCAGGGATGTTTGCATGGGTAGAAGACGACCTGAAGGCTATTGTATAGCAGGGCCCTAATCCACTACGCTCATACGCTAGGAGGGAAAATGCGCCAAACGGCCATATTGGTCATGCTGGGGGGCTTGGTTGCCTCACTCCTGCATGCCGACTTTAAGTATGAACAGACCACCCGTGTTACCGGTGGATCTATGCTCCGCATGATGCGGATGATTCCCGGAGGAGGCAAGGCGACTGAGCCGCAGACCACCACTCAACTGGTGCGCGGCGACCAGATGGCTACCGTCTCCTCGCGCAGTATCGATATCACCGATGTTGCCCGGGAGACGATTACGCACGTCGACCTCGACAAGAAGACTTACTCGGTGATCACCTTTGCTGAAATGCGTCAGGCCCTGGCCGCGATGGCCGCGCGGGCCGGCTCACAAAACCAGCAAGCCGATCTTCAGTTCGATGTCGAAGTGAAGGACACCGGCGAACGCCGCAATATCCAGAGCCTGGATACTCACTTGATGAAGATGTTGCTGAAGACCAACATCAAAGACAAGCAGAGCGGCCAAACCGCGTCCATGTCGATGGAAAACGATCTCTGGCTCGCGCCCACTGTGCCCGGCTATGAAGAAGTGCGCGCCTTCAACCGCCGCTTCGCCGAAAAGCTCGGCATGAACCTTCAGTTGTCCGGCATGATGCGCATGTTCGGATCGCAGCCCGGCATGAGTGAAGGCACCGCCAAGTTCATGCGCGAAGCCGCCAAGCTCGACGGCGTTCCGGTGCTCACCATAACCAGGATGAAGGGCGCCGGCGTTCCGGGCGCAGAGACGGCACAGGCTCCAAACGTGCAGCGGCCGTCCAACACGTCCAACACCAATGTGGGCGACGCGGTGGAGCGAGAAGCGGCCAACTCGGCTCGCAACGAGACGTCGTCACAGGTTTCACGCGCCACCGGCGGCCGTTTTGGCGGATTGACCGGCTCCGCCGTCGGCGGCATGATGGGCGGCTTTGGCCGCAGGAAGAAGCAGCAACAGCAGGAAGAGCAACCCGCTGCCCAACAGCCGCAGGAACAGCCCAAACCCGCCGCCGCGGCCGACCCCGGCGTCTTCATGGAGACCACCACCGAGCTCACTTCGTTCTCGGCTGGCCCCGTCGACGGCTCCAAATTCCAGGCGCCGGCCGGCTTCAAAGAGGTGGAGCACGAGATGAAGAAGGCGCTGCGCGAAAAGTAGTCCAGACACAAAAAGGGCGCCGTGCGGGAGCGGCGCCCTTTTTGTCTATAGATCAGGGAAACCTTAGTCCATGTCCCTTGGCCGCTTCTTGCGGTTGCGCTTACGCGCCAAGGCCTGCTTCACGCGGGCCTTTTCGCCGGGCTTCATGTAATAGGAGTGTTTCTTGATCTCCTTGATGATGTCCTCCTGCTGCACCTTGCGCTTGAAACGGCGCAATGCGCTCTCAAGAGTTTCACCCTCCTGGATGTAGACTTCTGCCATGGATCAATTCACCTCCTTCCGGCGTAGAATCACGAACTAATCATTAGCATAGCATGGAGAAAACGCTGGCCCACGCGTTGCCCCGTCATTCTGGAGCCGGCGGCGCGAGGAGGCTTAAGGGAGTAGTGGACCGATTGGTTCAGGCCGGGTCGGGAAGGAACGGGCGCAGTTCGACCTTGCGGTTGCAGTGTTTGGAGGCCTCGGTGGCGAGTTGGAGCGCCGTCGCGAGGTCCGGGGCCTCAATGATCCAGAAACCGGCGACGTACTCCTTCGACTGGAGGAACGGTCCGGCGGTCGCGACCGCCTCCCTGCCCCGGTTGTCGATGACCGTGGCCAAATTGGGCGCGGAGAGGCCACCGGCGAAGACCCAGTGGCCCTGGGCCAGCAGGCGTTGGTTGAAGGCGTCGATGGCGGCCATTTCGGCCGGAGTGGCAAGGCCGGTGTTTTCGTCGATCACGGAAAAGAGAAATTGCATCCCGGGCAAGCTCCTCTGTTTTGGGGCGCTGGCGGGCAGCCGCTCACTCCGGCTGCAAATACCGTTGCACCAATGATACACAGCTTCCCGAATCTTCTTCGATGACGGTGGCGCCCAAAGCGCGTGCGCCCTCAGCCGCGCTGGCAGGCGTGACCGTAGAGGCGGACCATATTGCGGATCATGGCGATGCCGTTGGCCCCGTCCTGCGACAGCAAGCTCTCAGGATGGAACTGCACGGCCTCGACAGGGAGCGTGCGGTGACGGACACCCATGATGATGCCGTCCTCGCTCTCAGCAGTAATCTCCAGTTCGGCCGGGAGCTTGTCGCGCAGGGCGTAGAGCGAATGATAGCGGCCCACCTTGACGTGCTCCGGCAGACCGGAGAAGACGCCCACGCCTTTGTGCGTGATCAGCGATGGCTTGCCGTGCATCGGATAAGGCAACACGCCCAATTCGCCGCCGAACGCCTCCACCGTGCCTTGCAGACCCAGGCAGACGCCGAAGACAGGGATACCGAGCCCGGAGGCGTAGCGCACGGTTTCGGGCACACGGAAATCGGCCGGGCGGCCAGGGCCGGGCGAAATCAGCACGATGTCCGGATTGACCTTCTCAATCAACGACAGGGGGAAGCCGGAGCGGTAGGTGACCACTTCAGCGCCGGTCTGGCGCACGTAGTTGGCGAGCGTCTGGATAAAGCAATCGTCGTTGTCGACGAGCAGGAGGCGCACGCCGCGGCCGGGCTGCTCCATCGGCGGGCGCGGGACCTTCACCGGTGATGGAGTGCTTTGCAGCGAGCGGAAGAAGTTGGTGGCCTTCAGACGCGTTTCTGCCTCTTCAGCAGCCGGATCGGAATCGTAAAGCAGCGTGGCGCCGGCCGAGTAGCGCGCCAAGCCGTTCCGCAGATGCACGGTGCGAATGAGGATACCGGTATTCATGTCGCCGTTCAACGACAACATGCCGATGGCGCCGCCGTACCAGCCGCGCGCGTCGCTCTCCAGATTCTCAATCGCCTGTGCGGCGGCCTTCTTGGGCGCGCCGATGACGGTGACGGCCCACATGTGCGAGAGGAAAGCATCCAACGAATCGAAACCATCTTCAAGCGTGCCTTCCACCTGATCCACGGTATGGAACAGGCCGGCATAACGCTCAATCAGACGAAATCGGAAGGGCGT
>CAYZIX010000050.1:0-28197 GCA_964478395.1 uncultured Candidatus Solibacter sp. | reverse complement strand
AGTTGAGTGGTGAAGCGATAGGGCGGCAGAGAGTCGAAGAACACCTGCCCATAGCGTGCGCGCGTGATGCGGTTGTCGAGCAACACCACGACCCCTCGGTCTGTGGCCGAGCGGATCAGGCGTCCGAAACCCTGCTTCAGCGCGATAGCGGCCTGCGGCACCTGGTAGTCGAGGAAGGGCCGCCCGCCGGCGGCTTCAATCGCGCGAATGCGTGCGGCCACTACCGGATCGTTCGGCACGGCAAAGGGCAGCTTGTCGATGATGACACAGGAAAGCTGGTCGCCCTGCACGTCCACGCCCTGCCAGAAGGCCGATGTGGCAAACAACACCGAGTGTGGTGTGGCACGGAATTCATCGAGCAACACGCGCGTCGGTGCCGAGCCCTGGATAAGCACGGGGTAGTCGAGATCATCCGCGATCAGATCGTGCAGCGCCCGCATCTGCTGATAGCTGGTAAACAGTACAAAAGCGCGGCCGCGGCTGTGGCGGAGAATGACGCGCACCTCGTCGGCCGCAGCGCGAATAAACGCCGGAGTGCGCACGTCCGGCAGATGGTGAGGGACGTAGAGCAATGCCTGGTGCTGGTAATCGAAGTGACTGGGCACAATCAGCTCACGTGCCTCGGTGAGGCCCAGCCGCTCACGGACGTAGTCGAACTTCTCCTCGACAGCGAGCGTTGCGGACGTGAGCACCGTGGCCGGTACCTGCGCGAACAGGCGCTCGCGCAACAGGTTCGAGACGTCAATTGGGGTGGCCTGCAAATAGAGCCCGCGCCCGCGCCGCTCCACCCAGTAAACATTGCCTGCGTCGGTAGCCTCCATCCAGCGTTTCAGATTGTCGGCCAGCGTAAGAGCGCGGCGATGCAACGGGATCATCTCCTCCGGGGCGTCGTGCACCAAGGAGATGTGGGTCGCCAACAGTTCCAGCGCTGTGCGGATGTTCTCGTAAGCCGTGCCGTGACTCTTCAGGAACGCCTTGTGCTCGTCGAAGCCAGCACGAGTGTCCTGCGCGGGGAACAGCGAAAAGAAGCGATCGGCGCAATCGGCCAGCACGGCGAGAATCTGCTCGAAATCGCTCGACAGGAGTTGCTTGCGACGGGCTACGGCCAGCGTGTCGCGGCGCAGATCCTCAATCTGATGCGACGACACGGAAAGGCCGAAGTACTGCCCGGCCACATCCTCCATTTCGTGTGCCTCGTCGAAGATCACGGCCGCGTAGTCTGGCAAAATGGCGCCGAACTCTTCGTCCTTCATCGCCAGGTCGGCGAAGAAGAGGTGGTGATTTACCACCACGATGTCGGACTCCATGGCGTGCCGGTGCATCAGCGTGATGAAGCACTTGTCGAAGCTGGCGCATTTTTGCCCGGTGCACATTTCACCGCGTGCGTCGATTTTGGCCCACGCCGTGGAGCCATCGGCGAGATTCGGAATGGAGGCGCGGTCGCCCGTGTCGGTGGTGGGTTCCCAATCGCGAATGATGGAGAAATCGGTGACTTCTTCGAGCCCGGTCAGGATGGGCTCGCGCTCGGCGTCGTAGATCTTCTGGCGGCAGGCGTAGTTGGCGCGGCCTTTCATGTAACAGGCTTTGATGCCGCCGGGGAAGAACTGCGCGAGGAAGGGAATGTCCTTGAAGAAGAGTTGCTCTTGCAGGTTCTTCGTGCCAGTGCTGATGATTACGCGTTTGCCGGAGAGAATCGCGGGCACAAGATAAGCCAGTGTTTTGCCCGTGCCAGTGCCGGCCTCGACAATCTGGTGCCGTCCCTCGTCCAGCGCGGCCTCGACGGCCAGCGCCATTTCCAATTGCCCGGCGCGAAATTCGTAGTTCGGATGAGCCGTGGCCAGTCGCCCGTTGCGAGCGAAGAACTGCCGGACTGAAAACGGATGCGCCACAGGTCCAGTGTAGCGGGCGGCTACAATAAAGGTTTCTTCGCCACTACAGATATGCGCATTGCGCTCTGCCAGATCAATACCACTGTGGGCGACCTCGCCGGTAACTCGGCGCTGATCCTCCACGTCGCCCGACAGGCGGCCGAGCGCGGCGCCGCGCTGGCCGTCTTCCCCGAACTCGCCCTGAACGGGTATCCGCCGCGTGACCTTGTCGAGAAGCCGTCGTTTGTTGAGCATTCAGTCGAAGCGCTGAATGCGCTGGTCGAGCAGACGCGCGGGCTCGCTTGTGGCCTAATCGTCGGCCATGTTGGCCGCGCGCCGCACGGTTCAGCACGCCGCGCGACGAATTCGGCCGCCCTGATCGAAGATGGCCGTCTGCTGTTCACGCAGACCAAGATGCTACTGCCGACCTATGACGTGTTCGACGAGTGGCGCAACTTCCAGCCCGCCGCCGAGCAGCGGCTGGTGGAGTTTCGTGGCCGGCGGCTGGCGCTGACCATCTGCGAAGACGCCTGGAACGATAAACAATTCTGGGAACGCCCGCTCTATAAGCGGGACCCGGTGGAGACGCTGGTGCAGGCTGGCGCGGAGATCGTGATTTCGATCAACGGCTCGCCCTACGACACCAGTAAGCGCGCCTTGCGCGTGGAGATGTTCTCTTCAATGGCGCGCCGGCACGGGCTGCCGCACATCTACGTGAACATGGTGGGCGGCAACGACCAACTCGTATTCGACGGATCGAGTTTTGCCGTCGATGCACGCGGTGAGGTCCGTGCCCGGGCCCGTTCGTTCCAAGAAGACCTGGTTCTGTTTGACACAGAAACGGAAGAATGTGATTTGCACGAGGCGCCGCGCGACGAGACTGCGGCGGTCTATGATGCGCTGGTCACCGGCACGCGCGACTACCTTGCCAAATGTGGGTTCCGCCGCGTGCTGTTGGGCCTGAGCGGGGGCATCGATTCGACGCTGGTAGCCTGCATCGCAGCCGATGCCGTGGGCCGCGAGAATGTCATGGGCGTCGCCATGCCCGGCCCGTATTCGTCCGGTCACAGCATTGAGGACGCCCGTGCGCTGGCTGCAAACCTGGATATTGCGTTCGAAATTGTGCCTATCGGTGGAATCTACGAACGCGTGCTGGAAGGCCTTGCGCCAGCGTTCCGCGGCGCGGCGGCGGATGTCACAGAGGAAAACATTCAGGCGCGCCTGCGCGGCATGACATTGATGGCGCTGTCGAACAAGACGGGCGCGTTGGTGCTCACCACAGGCAACAAGAGCGAGATTGCGGTGGGCTATTGCACGCTGTATGGCGACATGTGCGGCGGTCTGGCGGTGATCAGCGACGTACCGAAGACGATGGTCTACGAGCTGTGCCACGAGGTGAACCGCCGCCGGCCTGGCGCCGTGCCGGAGCGCGTCTTCACCAAGCCGCCCTCGGCTGAACTGCGGCCGGATCAGAAGGACTCGGACTCGCTGCCGGAATACGCCATTCTCGATGGCGTGCTGAAGGCGTATGTCGAAGATTTGCAGACGCCGGCCGAAATTGCCGCCGCGCAACGGCTCGACCTGAAGCTGGTGCGCGATGTGGTGAAGCTGGTGGACCGCAATGAATACAAGCGCCAGCAGGCCGCGCCAGGCCTGAAGGTCACCAGTAAGGCGTTCGGTATGGGACGCCGCTACCCGATTGCGCAGAGGTACACGGAATGAACAAGCTGCTAGGTTGTGTGCTGGTGGCCGGACTGGCCGCGACGTCGGGTCTGCTGGTATCGCAGCAGGCTCCGCCGGAGCGCGTGGGGCCCCACCCCTCGGGCGGATTCCTGTTGAACAGCGGCTGGCTGTTGAAGCCGGCCGGCCGGCAGATTCCGTTGAGCACGGCGCCGCAGGCCTCGGCCGTGTCGCCCGACGGCAAGTACGTGGTGATCTTGCAGGGCGGCTATCTGCCGCCGTCTGTTTCGTTACATGATGCGGCGTCGCTGGCCGAGTTGGACCGGGCCACGCTTCCGGATGCCTGGCTGGGGCTGGCGTTTGCGCCGCAGGGGAACGTCTTTTATGTGAGCGGCGGCTCGGCGGCTACGGTGTTCGAGATGGCCATCGTCAACGGCAAGCTGGAACGGCGGCGCGACTTCGTCGTCACACCGAAGGAGCAGCGCAAACACACCGACTTTCTTGGTGACCTGACGGTGGCGCCCTCGGGCAGCATGATCTACGCCGCGGCGCTGTACCGCGATTCGATTGTCGCCATCAACCCGCAGTCCGGCGCGGTGGTGGCGGAGTGGAGGACCGCGCACCGGCCCTACCGGCTGTTGGTCCACCCGGACGGCAGTTCGCTGTACGTGACCGGTTGGGGCGACGGTTCACTGCGCCGTCACGATGCCGCCAATGGTGAACTGCTCGGTCACTGGCAGGTGGGTCCGCAGCCGATGGATATGGTGTGGCGCGCGGGCGCGCCGGCTGCTGATGGCGACGATGCCGCGCCGCGCTATCAAGGGCGGCTCTTCATCGCCATTTCCGGCCGCAATACGGTGCAGGTGTTCGGCGTGGATGCGAGCAAGAACATGTATCGCCTGGAGACGCTGAACGTGGCGCTGCACAGCGAAGTGGCTGAGATCGCCGGCATGACGCCTTCCGCGTTGGCTCTATCCGCCGACGCGAAATCGTTGTACGTGGTCTGCTCCGACGCCAATGCCGTAGCGAAGGTGGACGTCAGTGCGGCGGCCAGCCGGGTGGAAGGTTTCATTCCCGTGGGCTGGTATCCGCTGGCCGCGCGGGGCATGGCCGATGGCAGTCTGCTGGTGCTGAATTGGCGTGGCGAGCGTTCCTACGCGAATCCCAAGGGTCCGAATCCCACCATCCGCAAGGCGCCCGTGCACGAGGGAATTGTCGCAGTCGAATATGTCGCAGCCATTCAGCGCGGTAGCGCGTCATTGATTTCGGCGCCAACGGTGGAACAGATGGAGCAATACACGGCCGAAGTGCTGGCCGCGTCGCCCTACCGGCGCAACACGCTGGCGGCCGTTGAAAAACTGGAGGCCGGTCACCCGTTGACCGGCGAGCATTCAGCGATCGAGCACGTCATTTACATCGTCAAAGAAAACCGCACCTACGACCAGGTGCTGGGCGACCTGGGTAAAGGCAATGGCGATGCCTCCCTGACGCTGTTCACCGAACCGAGCAGCCCAAACCATCACAAGTTGGCGCGTGAATTTGTTCTGCTCGACAACTTCTATGTGAACGCCGATGTGAGTGCAGAGGGCCACAACTGGTCCAGCGCAGCCATCGCTCCGCCGTACGTGCAGCGTATGTGGCCGAATTCATATGCTGGCCGCCGCAAGCACTACGATTACGAAGGTGGCGAACGCGCCGCGCTGCCGCCGGCTGGTTACCTGTGGTCTAACGCTCTACAGAAGGGGCTCTCGTATCGCAACTACGGCTGGTGGACCACTAACATCACGCCCACGCCGGCCGAAGGTCGGCAGATCAAGGCCGTGCGCGATCCGGCCTTGGCCGCCCATACCAACATGGATTACCGCGGTTTCGATCTCGACTACCGCGACGTCGACCGCGCCCGCGTCTTTCTTAAGGACTTGGCCGCGTTTGAAGCCTCCGGCCAGATGCCGCGCCTGATTACGCTCCGGCTGGGCAATGACCACACATCGGGCACAGCCGCCGGCAAAATTGCCCCGCTGGCATCGATGGCGGATAACGATTACGCGCTCGGTATGGTTGTCGAAGCGGTCAGCAAGAGCCGCTTCTGGGCGAAGACCGTCATCTTCGTTCTGGAAGACGATGCGCAAAACGGGCCCGATCACGTCGATTCGCACCGCTCACCCGCGTTCATCATCTCGCCTTACACGCGCGGCCGGGGCATCGACTCGACGATGTATAACACCGTCTCAATGCTGCGCACGATGGAAGAGATTCTCGGGCTGAATCCCATGACGCTGCACGACGCCAGTGCGCGCCTGATGACCGCCGCGTTTCTGACGCGCGCCAACAGCGCTCCCTATATGGCCGAGAAACCGCGCATCCCGACAACAGATCGAAACCCCCAGGCCACGGCGTCAACCCGGCACTTCGACTTCTCAGAAGCCGACCGTATCGACGACGACGAGATGAACGAAGAGTTGTGGCGCGCCATCCGCCGTGGCGATGCGCCCGCGCCCGTGCGCAGCTTCTGGGGCCGCTAGCTGGAGCAGGAACACCGTACAGCCAATCAGACACACAACCGCGGCAGAAGTCCTCGAGGGGAACTTCTGCCGCAAACTGTTCTATTCCTTGCGACTAGCCTACCAGCGCTTGCCGCCGCCGCCGCGATTGCCGTAGCCACCGCCGCCCTGCGGCTTCGGACGCGCTTCGTTGACGTTCATCGTCCGGCCGTTCAGATCGGTACCGTTGAGCTTGGAGATTGCGGTCTCGGCTGCAGCGCGGTCGGTCATTTCCACGAAGGCAAAGCCCCGCGGTTGGCCGCTGTCGCGGTCCGTGACAATGTTGACGCGTTCGACGACACCGTAGTTCGCGAACGCCGCCTGCAGCTCATCCTGTGTAGTCTGGAAGCTCAGGTTACCGACGAAAATGTTGGTCATAATCAGGTCTTTTTCCTAAATTGAACTCGTTCTTTTCCAACTCTCCCTGGAGAACGGTAACCAGGACGCGGCCAATGGCCACGAATGCCTCTTTATAGCGCCTTAGCGCAACGCCAAGACGTAAAACCCTGTTCCCACCGCGACAGCCATCAGCGCGGTAATCGTTCCGGCCCGCAACCTGCAGGCCGCCGCATCCACCAGTCCACCATGTGCCAGCCACATTCGCCGGCGCGCCCCGGTAGCTACTGGATGTCTCTTCTTTCGATTGTTCATGAACTTGTGCTCTTGTCAGAGCGGTCCTGAGCCAGGCTAGCGTTCGCGCCGGCGGCTGCGGTGTTGCCGGCCAAAGACGTGCCCGGCTGGCGCGGGGGCCTGCGCATTCTTGCCGCCAGATCCCGTGCCGCGGCGCCGGCCGCATACTGTTGCATCTCGTCTTCAGTGTAAGCGAACGTTCGCTTCTTCCCTCCCAGGTAGTTTCGTTCGGCCACGGCGCGGCACAGCAACGGCAACTCCTGCAGCCGGATGCCATACTTGCGGACCAGCGTGAGATCCGCCTTGACGGTCAACGCCGTGCGTGTCCGGTCTGACGCGACGCCTTCAAACGTGAAGACCCTGGATCCCTGCACTTCAGTAAATCCTTCCAGCACGAACTGGATTTTTGAGTTCTCCACCAGCGTCTCCTTTCAGCGCCTCGGCCGCCCGGTCTGATTGCAGACGGGGCTATACTCCGCCACCAGGCGTTCCTGCCGTTCCTGCCGGCCGGCCCGGTCGCAAGTCTCGAACACGAACCCTTTGGGCTGCCGTCTGGCTATGTCTGTCAGATTGTCACCAACGTGAGCCAGCAGTGCCGCCTGTATGTCGTCGCTTTCGCCAACATAGATCCATTCCCGGGCGTTCGAGATGCCATAGACTCCCGACTGCGCCGGTGCGAATTCGCGGATCGACGAAGCCGTGAAGGCGCGGGGGAATGGTGGTGCAAATGGCATCGGTGCGCCTAGTTGGCAATCCTCGCTGGTGGTGTCCTTCGCGCCGCGGACGGGTCCAGAAGGTTTCGCATCCGGTTCAGCAGCACCTTGCCCTGACTGATCTCACCGGAGTTGAACCTGGCGCCGGGCATCTTCGGGTCGATGAACTCGCGGCGGAAGAGTTGGTCGGCGGCCAACGACGTCAAAAGTTCCAACTCTTTAATTGTGAGCTTGATGGTGATGAGTGTCATGGGCAAAGATGAAAACGGCTTCAAGCTCGAACCATCCGGATCACTGGCGGGAGTTGATCCATTCCGGGCAGCTACACTCCCGTCGCCCTCTGACTGGCTGTCACCATTGTGGGGACGGGCCACTGCGAACACCTCGTGCCGATGCCCCCCGCTACAGTGATGCAAAACACGCTACAGACCAGCGCCAGCCACGCCGACGCCAAACCAAACGGACGCGACATGAACAACAGCGCGGGTACGAACACGAAGGACACAATCAACAATGCGGCTGTCGTGGTGTACTGGCATCCTGTGCGCATTTGGTTGGATTCGAGCATGGTGACAACCTCCTGGGTTGTCTGGTGGGCCTAAGGGGAGGGAACGAATCGCCTGACCTAGTTCAGGTGGTCCGCGAGCGGGCGAAATTGCCCGAACATTAACTATTATGGGTTAATTTCTGTTGCAAGTCAATCGATTCGGCGGGAGAATTTGTTTGTCTCTTTACTCGTCTTGGTGAACCAGGGCCGCGAGGGGGTGCCGTGGACATTTCGCTGTTGATCAGGCAGCGCCTCAGTGAGTTGGGGCTGGATCAGAAGGATTTGGCGGCAGCGGCTCAGGTCACTGAGTCCTACATCTCGCAGCTGCTGGCCCGTAAGAAGGCGCCTCCGGCTCCCGGGCGGACCGATATTTACGACAAGATTGGGCAGTTCCTGCAATTGCCGGCTGGGGAACTGGCCCGGCTCGCAGACATGCAGCGCAAGCTCGAACTGAAGAAGAAGGTCACCCCGCCGCTTGGACCTCTATTCCGGGAGTGCCGGACGCTGATCCTCCGCAAATGCGAACCGGAAAGCCGTGCCGAGATTGAGCGGATCTTCGAGAAGGACCCTTTTGGTGAACTCGAACGCCTGATCACGCAACGGATTCTTGATGTGGCCCAAGGCCTGGCTCGTGATGAATTACGCAGTGAGCAGTGGCTGCGCACGATGGCGCAATTCAGCGGGCGTAGCTATGAACAGATGCGGGTGGCCATGTTGGAGTTCCTCGACAGCGACGTATTTCACGTCACCATCGAGAGCTGCGTCGCGTTTCTCGATCCGATGATCGAGGCCTGGGACATCGACCTCAGGACCTTCGCCCTTGAAATCCAGCTCAACCCGCGCCTGACCCCGGGTAGCCTACGGCGCTTTGAGTTTGCCGAGGTGGCGCCCACGGCGCCGTGCTCCATCGAGCCGGCATTGGAGGAGTTCCTGCGTGACAACACGCTCAGCGGCGACGCGAACGAAGATGAAATAGAGTTCCTAAGGCAACTCCGGTTCAAAGACCGTCACCCGTCGCCGCTGTACTATTACCGGGCACTACAAAACCTGAGGGATCCGCTCCATTTCGTGGTCGCCGGATCCCCTCAACCGGCCGGCTTAGGCCAGCCCGGGCGGCTTCACTTGCCGCGGTAGCCTGAATACTTGTTGAGTGCCGAGATCAGCGCTTGCGCCGGCGCGGGCACCCCCACGTGGCCGTCGAGCACGCTACGGCGGTTGATTTCTTTGCCGTAGAGGATCTGGTCCACCTCGGAGTCGTCGCGCAGCGTCGCGCCCTGCAACGCAATGCCGCCGAAGACGCCACGGGAACGCGACCACGACAGGATCTCGGCCCGCATCGAGGCGTCAGTTTGGGCTTGGGTATCGCGCCCCACCGGTCCGGCGGCCACCGTGGCTTCACCCCCCAGCGTGAACTTGCTGGACAGCAAGCGGTCCATGCCGCGCTTGCTCATCACCAGCATGATCACGTCACTTTCGGCGCCACCAATCTGGAAGCCCACACTGCCACCCTCTACCTTCATCGCCACTGGCGCCGTCCAACCCTTACCGTCTGCCCTGCGGCAGGCGGCAAAGCCGCGCCCGTACTTGCCACCCAGGATGAAACCACCCTTTTTCATCGCCGGAATGATGACGGCGCACTGCGCCTTGGCGAAGAGATCTTGCGGGATGGCCTTGTCCTCGGTCCGCATGATTTCGCTCAACACCTCAGCTGAATCAGCCAAGCGCTTGTTTTCCGCCTCGCCGGCGAAAAGCATCGCCGAGCCAGCCAATAGGACCAATACGTGTTTCATCGAAGCTCCTCTTTCACGGATCTCTCTCTACTAGTAAATGGTGCCACGGGCGGACTGGTTTCAGCGAATCGCGTTCCTGTGCGACAGTCTGCTGCGCTGCGTTTCCGATATACTGAGCGCGTTAGAGGGGTACCATGACGAAAACGCGTTATGCCATTGTTACCGTACTTTCCCTGCTGGCTCTCCTTTCGGTTGGCTGCGCCAAGAAAGAAGAGATCTCGCAGACCGTAGACCCAGCCATGCTTCAGATGTTCTCGCCGCTGCCCAAGGCCATGCCGGCTGCGGCGGGCGAGGCCACCGAAGCCCAGGTAAATCTGGGCCGCATGCTCTACTACGAAACCCGCCTGTCGACCGACCAGAAGATCGCGTGCAACACCTGCCACAAGCTCGATACCTACGGTGTGGATAACGAGCCTACCTCCACTGGCCACAACGGCCAGAAGGGGTCTCGCAATTCGCCCACCGTCTACAACGCAGCCGCACACGTGGCGCAGTTCTGGGACGGCCGCGCGGCGACGGTCGAGGATCAGGCCAAAGGGCCGGTGATGAATCCGGTTGAGATGGCCATGCCGGGCGAGAAGACCGTCGTGGCTGTGCTGAAGTCGATGCCTGAATACGTAAAGGCCTTCAAAGAGGCATTTCCTGGCGACGGGGACGCTGTTACGTTCGACAACATGGCCAAGGCCATTGGAGCTTTCGAACGCAAACTGATCACGCCCGGCCGCTGGGATCGCTTCCTGGGCGGTAAGAACGATGCGCTCACGCCGGTCGAAAAGGTGGGCTTTAACACGTTCCTCTCCGCCGGTTGTCACACGTGCCACTCTGGCGCGCTGGTTGGCGGCGGTATGTATCAAAAGCTCGGCGTCATGAAGCCGTATCCTGAACAGAAGGACCAGGGGCGCTTCGACCTCACCAAGAACGACGCCGAAAAGATGGTGTTTAAGGTTCCTTCGCTGCGCAATATCGAAAAGACGGCGCCGTACTTCCACAACGGAAAAGTGGCAACGCTTGAGGACGCCGTTGCGCGGATGGGCGAGTATCAGGTTGGCAAGCAGCTCACCTCTGAGCAGATCAAGGCGATTGTCGCCTGGCTGAAGACGCTAACTGGCGTGGTTCCGGTCGACTATGTTGCGCCGCCGAAACTGCCCGAGAGCACATCCAAGACACCCAAGCCGGAGACGGCGGAATAGGAGCGCCTGATATGGGAAAGAACGCCAAAATCGTCTTATCTGTTCTGGTGGTGCTGTTCATTGCGGCGCAGTTTCGCCAACCAGCGTGCACCAATCCAACCACGGACCCGGCGGCCTCGTTCACCGCTCTGGCCAAGCCATCGCCGGAGGCTGTGGCGGTGATCGATCGTGCATGTAAGGACTGCCATTCGAACCAGACATCCTGGCCGTGGTACAGCCACGTTGCGCCCGCGTCCTGGCTGGTGGCGAAAGACGTTGAAGATGGCCGCCGCCACTTGAACCTTTCCGAATGGGGTAAGCTCAGCCCGGAATTGCGTCTGAAGCGGCTTGGTGACATGTGCCGTCTGGCCAACTCCGGTGAAATGCCGCCGTTGCAGTACCGCTTCATTCACAAAGATGCTCGGCTGACCAAGGCTGACATCATCTCGGTCTGCATGTTGAGCGTGAACGCTAACAAGCCGTAGCGGTGCGGGTGTGGTGGTCGAGGAACCGCTGCGCGCCTATCTCACCAAGGTGGCGCCGCAACAACCTGGGATTGGTGCGCAGGAGATCGACCACCACCAGCCCGTCGATGACATCCGAAAATTGACGGTCCACACTGAAGGCCAGAAACCGCCCACCTACGTTCATGTAGTGGCGCAGCAGCACGGGGGTGGTACGGCCATCCGGCTCAATATCCGCCACGGCCTCGTCCAGTTCGCTCAAACCGTCGACGCGCGCGGCCAGCGGAGCAATCTCACTGGCCCAGCGGCAACGGAACGCGCGGCGCGGCCGGACATACAGCCGTAGTGCGCCGTCCAGGCAATGGTCCTGCAAATACGACACCATCAGTTGCCGCGCCGCGGCGCCATAGCTGGGACTGATGCTCACTGGACCGAACAGGTAGCGGCACTCCGGATGACGCGCCACCGTCTCACCGATGCCTCGCCATAACAACAGCAACGGCTGATAAGCACGCTGATATTCGGGGCGAACGAAGGAACGGCCCAGCTCAATCGCCGGGCCCAGCTTGCGGAAAAGCTCGCCGCGCAAGTGAAACAAGCTGGCCGTGTACAGACTACGCAGCCCTCGTTGCTCAATCAGTTGCGCCGTCTCGGCCAGGCGGTAGGCGCCGGCAATCTCGTTCCGCTCCGCGTTCCACACAAACAGATGCTGGTAGTGCGAATCGAAATGATCTAGATCGAGCTCTTTTCCGGTGCCCTCGCCGGCCAGGCGAAAGGTCAACTCACGCAAGCGGCCAATTTCGCGCAGCGTATGCGGAATCTCGGCAGCCGCGGCGCTATACACCGCCAGCGAGCCAGCTTGCGCCATGCGCCGTGCGGTGGGCAACGCGCAGATCTCCCGCTGTATGAGCGTTGACTCCGATGCGTGGGCGACGGCCTTTTGATGGCGCGGCGCGGCGTACGTCGACGATTGCCGCCAGCGCAGCAGGTGGGCGCGCCGGCGCAGGTATTCTGTGACCTCGGCCTCATTGCCCAGCGCGGCAAGGCGCGCTGCGCTGACCGGCGTCCCCACATTCACGCGTACGCGCCGGCCACGCTTGTTTAGCAACTCGCGGCCCAGTAGCGCGGTGCGCCAGCGCGGATCCAGCAGTCCTGCTGCCTGAAAGCCAGCACCGTTTGCGCCGTGTACATAAACGGGGACCACCGTGGCGCCGCTGCGCCGCACCAATCGCGCCGCCGCCGGATGCCAGCAGGCATCCTCCACTTTCCAGCGTGGCGGACGCATGGCCGCCACCTCGCCGGCCGGAAACACTACCAGCAGGCCACCGTCTTTGAGCCACTCCAGCCCACGCCGTAACGATGCGATGTTAGCGGCCGTAGCGCTCGGCCCGCCGAACGGATCCACCGGAAACAGATAGTCGCGTAACTCCGGTACACTGGCCAGCACGGAGTTGGCCAGGAAGCGCACATCGGGCCGGATACGGAGCAGTAGCGTGCCAAGCACGGGTCCGTCCAACAGGCCGAACGGGTGGTTGGCGACCACCACAACGCCGCCACGCGCCGGTATTCGCTTCAGGTCCTGTTCCTTGCAGTCACAATCGACGTCCAGCGCATTCAGCAAAGCGCCGAACAGCGGCTTTCCTTGCGCGCGCTGGCGGGCCTGATCGTAAAGATTCTCCAGCTCGCCGAGCTGAAGCAGACGATTCAGCCATGCGCCCGGCATGGGCATGGGCAGACGCGGGGCCAGTAGCTGGCCGGCCGAAAGAATGTCGGAAGGTGACGCCATGAAGGAGCCTCTCCCTGAGCCTGCGCCCGGCTTGTTAACACTCCATGGATGCCGTGCTAATTTTTTGTGAGCGCGATTTGTGGCGCGCCGTGTTTCGAACATTTCGGCCGGCTTGTGTTCGAGAATTCATCGTCTCTGCACGGTGGTGTAAGCTGCGCTGCCGAAAATATGATCGATGAAGATCGCATCAGCCTGGCAGAACGGCGCGCTGGGCGGCTTCCGTACGGCCGTCTCCTTGCACAGCCACACTTCGTATTCTCGTGAGACGCTGGATTTCATTCCACGCTTCGCCGCCGCGTGCCCGCCTGTGGCGGCCATGTTGCGCCGCTATGAGGCACGCTACCGGCGGCTGCACGACCGCGAACTCAACTACAACGACGCATGGTGGACCCCGCCGCTGTGCCCGCGAGAGGCGCTGATGGTGGAACGTGCGCAAATTGAGGGACTAGGCTTGGCGCCGCTGGTCTCCATCACGGACCACGACAGCATTGAAGCGCCGCTCCTGCTTCGCGTGTTCAGCGAAAGCCACTCTACACCAATCGGCCTGGAGTGGACCGTGCCGTGGCGCGGTGCCACGTTTCACATCGGCATCCACAATCTGGCGCCGCGCACAGCGCGCGAGCGTGCCGCCGAGATGGCGCGCTACACGGCCTGCCCGGACGAATCACGTTTGGCGGGGCTGCTGGAATGGATCACAGAAAACGAAGACACGCTGGCAGTCTTCAACCACCCCTATTGGGACGAAAAAGGCCATGGCGCGGCGCTTCACTCCACTCGTGCGGAGCAGTTTCTTCAGGCGCATGGCCACTCGATCCACGCACTTGAGTTGAACGGGTTGCGCCCATGGGCGGAGAACCGGCGCACCATCGGGCTGGCCGAGGCGCACGGCTTGCCCGTGATTTCGGGCGGTGACCGTCACTCGCACGAGCCCAACGCACTGCTCAACCTCACCACCGCCGCGACCTTTTCTGAGTTTGTCGCCGAGATTCGCGAGGATCGTCACAGCCGCGTGCTTGTCATGCGGCAATACCGTGAACCACTGGTTCACCGCGTGCTGGCCGCCATTGCCGATGTGATGCGGGACAACCGCGCGCATAGCCATGGCTGGGTGCGGTGGAGCGACCGCGTCTTCTTTCGCCGGGCCAATGGTGTTGTGACTCCGCTGTCGGCGCTGTTCCGCTCCGGCCACGAGCCGGCCTTGATTCGCCTGTTTGTGGCCGGCGCTCGTCTGCTGGATAACCGCGGACTGCGCGCGGCATTGCGTGGACTGACTGAGACGGCGCCGGAGCTCACTGCGTGAGTCTGTCGCCACGTCTGGCCTTCTTCCCCGATAGCTTTGTTGAAGTGAACGGTGTGGCGACGACGGCGCGGCAGTTTGCTGCGTACGCCGCACGGCGCGGTTTTCCGATGCTGGTGGTGCATGCCGGCGCGCAATACTCCATCAGTCGTCAGGGGGCGGTCACGCTCTGCCAGATTCCTTCTTCCCGGCTGGGCTTCGGCCTGGACGAAGGGTTGCGTTTTGATCTATTGTTCATGCGCCATCGCGCTGTTGTGATGCAGCTCCTCGACGAGTTCAAGCCGCACGTGGTGCACATCACCGGACCGAATCACACCGGCATGTTGGGCGCGTGGCTGGCTCACCGGCTGGGTGTGCCGCTGGCGGCTTCCTGGCATACGAATGTTCACGAGTACGCTGGACGGCGGCTTGCGCATTTCGCGCCGCACGGGGTGGCCTGTCAGGCTGAGCGGGCGGCGTTGGCGTTGACGCTGCGCTACTACCAGTTGGCGCGGCTGCTGTTTGCGCCAAATCCGGAACTGGCGCGGCTGTTGGAGGCTCGCACCGGCCGTCCGTGCCGCCTGATGCGCCGCGGCGTGGATGGCTACCAGTTTGCACCGTCGCGCCGGCGGCGCGCCGATAACGCTTTAGTGGTGGGCTATGTCGGGCGGCTTTCACCGGAGAAGAGTGTGGAGCGGCTGGTCGACGTCGAACGTGCCCTCCGAGCGGCGGGCATCGGCGACTACCGCATTGAAGTGGTTGGCGACGGCTCGCGGCGTGCGTGGCTGCGCGCACACCTGTCACGGCTGCGTGATCACGGCGTGTTGTCCGGCGATGCGCTGGCGCAGGTTTACGCCGGCTTCGACATCTTTGCATTTCCCAGCGAAACCGATACCTACGGCAACGTCGTGCAGGAAGCGATGGCCAGTGGCGTGCCGTGCGTGGTGACGTCTAGCGGTGGCCCGGCACACCTGGTTCGCCATGGCGTGGATGGATTCGTCGCGCGGGATCTGGATGGATTTCGTCAAGCTGTTGTGAAGTTGGCGTTCAATCCGTCGCTGCGCTTACGCATGGCGTTGGAGGCGCGGCGTCATGCGCTGGGCGCCAGTTGGGACGCGGTTTTTGATTCTGTCTACCAGGGCTATGCGGAGTTGCCGTGAGCCCGGTCTGGAACTGGAAAACGGCGCTTGCCAGCGGCTGCTATCGCGCGCCGGCGTTCATCATTGTGTCGATCCGCGCCGGCTGGGCGGGCGCTGCGCGTGCGAGCCTGGCCGAGTTTCTGCTTTTCGCCACGATAGCGGGCTTCACCGGAGCGGCTGTACAACGCGTACGCAATTTGCGGCCGGAGTGGGCGGCGTGGCTGATTATCTTCGGCGTGCTGCCACTGGTGATGCACACGTCGGAGTATCTGCTGCACACTGCGCTGGGCTCGGCCGCATGGCGCCGCGGCATGATGGTGTCGCTGGTGTTGACGGTGTTGTCGGAGTCCTTCGCCTGGCATGGTATGCGCCAGGGTGCGTGGCTCGCAGGTGCCGGCGGCCGGCCCTTGCTGGAAGATCTGGCGCGGCTGCCCGTTCTTGTGGCGGGATATCTGCGTTGGGTGTCTGGACGCGGCTGAATTCCTGCATCGTCGCGCGGGCTCTGGTACTCTAAAAAATAACGATGCTTAGCTCAGCCAATTGCGCCGCCCGCTTTCCCGCGATGCCGCGCGCGCTGAGCTTGAGCCTGCTTCTTCTGGCCCTTACAGGCCCCGCCTGAGGCCGGCTCAAAGCGAGATTTGAGAAGCCGTCCGGGCGGGGCAAAACCGCCAGAGGGACGGCTTTTTTCATGGGGCGCGCCGCCCATCTCATTCCCAGCCCAGATGACCAAGGAGTTTGCAATGCCGAACGACAACGTTGCTATTTTCGATACCACTCTGCGCGACGGCGAACAGGCCGCCGGAGCCCGTCTGGGCAGCCGCGAGAAGCTCACTATTGCCCGCCAGTTGATGAAGCTGAATGTCGACATCATCGAGGCCGGTTATCCTAATTCGTCGCCTGAGGATTTTGAGGCCGTGAGGCTGCTGTCCCGCGAGATCCATGGGCCCACCATCTGTGCGCTGTCGCGCGCCGTTGCCGACGACATCCATTCGTGCGGCAAGGCATTGGACAAGGCTCGCAAGCCGCGCATTCACACCGGTATCGGCGCATCGGACATCCACATCATGGGTAAGTTCCGCGACGAGCGTTACGGCACCACGCTCGAAGAGAAGCGCGAGCGCATTCTGGAGATGGGCGTCGAGGCTGTGAAGCTGGCCAAGAGCTACGTCGATGACGTGCAGTTTTATGCCGAAGACGCGGGCCGCGCCGACCCGGATTTCCTGTGCCGGATGCTGGAACTGATGATCGGCGCCGGCGCCACCGTAGTCAACATTCCAGACACCACCGGCTACACCGTGCCCGATCAGTTTGGGCATCTGATCGAGACCATTTGCAAGCGCGTGCCAAACATCCACCAAGCCACCATCAGCGTGCATTGTCACAACGATCTCGGTCTGGCCGTCGCCAATGCCCTGGCTGGTGTACACGCTGGCGCGCGGCAGGTGGAGGCCACCATTAACGGCATCGGAGAGCGCGCCGGCAACGCGTCGCTCGAAGAGGTTGTCATGGCGCTGCGCACTCGCTCCGATTTCTTCGGCCTGAAGACCATTCAGGACACGCGCGAGTTCCGCCGCACCAGCCGTCTGGTGGCCGATTTGCTAGGCATCGCCGTGCCGCCGAATAAGGCCGTAGTCGGCGCCAACGCCTTCGCGCACAGCTCTGGTATTCATGTTGACGGTGTATTGAAGGACCGCCAGACGTACGAGATCATGCGTCCGGAGGATGTCGGCTTCGAGGAGAGCCGCGTGGTACTCACCGCGCGCACCGGCCGCGCCGGTCTGCGCGACCGTCTGGAAAAGCTCGGTTATACGTTTACGCCGGACGAACTGGAAGACATCTACAAGCGCTTTCTCGCCATCGCGGATCGCAAGCAGGAAGTCTTTGACGAAGACATCGTCTCCATCATGCACAACCACGCGCCGGCCGACGTGCAGACGTGGAAGCTCGACTACCTGCACATCTACAGCGGCACTTCGGCCATCCCGACGGCCACCGTGCGTATGACCGCCGCCGAAGACACCAACGAAGCGGCGTCCACCGGCGACGGTCCAATCGACGCTGTCTATCGCGCCATTTCTGCTGCTACGAAGACTACGGCGAAGCTGGTGCGTTACGAGATCCGCTCCGTCACCAGCGGCGCTGAAGCCATGGGTGAGGCGCGGGTGCAACTGGCCTCGCACGGCCGTACAGTAATCGGCCGCGGCACGTCTACCGACATCATCGAAGCCAGCGCACACGCCTACGTTGATGGTCTGAACAAGCTGGTCATCGCCGGCATACCGGCCTAAGCTCACATATACTCAACAGCGGACATGCGCTTTCGAAACGTTGCTCCGCTGCTAGTTCTGACCTCGCTGGTGCTAGTGGCTGCTGACGCGCCGCCGCGCCGTCTGCCGTCCAGCCTTGCGCCTGAGATTTACGCCTGGTTTTGGGGCGAGGGCGAATTCACGCCCGGCGGCTACGAGCGTTTTGTCGATATGATCGCCGGTCGCTCGAATTTCGGCCTGTTGACCACTAGTGTGCGCGCGCCGGGCCGCGAAATCACCGCGGCTGCGACGCACGCGCAGGTCGCGAGCGCTGTGGCGTATGCGCACGGGCGCGGCCTGCGCGTGGCCTTTGATCTGGACGTGCGTTTGGCGCGCGGCGAATTTCTGCGGCGTTTCCCGGATCAGCAGCAGTGGATGCTTCGAGTGCGGCGTGTGGACGCCGGCGCTGCACAAATGACCATCGCTCCAGCTCATCTCAGTGATCACATGACTGGCAGCAAGGAATACGAGCTGTTGTCAGGCCGGCTGGCCGCGGCTTTTGACAACGACTTGAAGCCTGTTTCGGTGCGCATAGTGGAGCAATCGGCCAGCGGCGTCACCGTAGAGCCCGGTGCAGCGGCCATCGTCGTCGCGGCGTTTGAGTACCGCACTCCCGACGTTTTCGCACCAGCGCTGCTCGAATTCCAGAACTCGATTTACGAGCAGTACCGCGACATCCCACTCGACGGCGGCATGAAAGACGAATGGGGATTTCCGCCGGTGTTCAATCGCGGTCCGCGCGATGGTAACTTCTGGTATTCAGCCGCATTTGCCGCGGCGTGGCGTGCGGCCGGCGGCGGCGAGATGATTCGCGATTGTGCGGTGATGTTCGCTGGGCTGGGAGGCACGCCGGCGGAACGCATCTCGGCCGTGGATCGTTATGAGCGGCTTGTTCTCGAACGCAACGCGCGCATCGAACGCCATTTCTACGAGAACGTGAAACGCATCTGGGGTGCCTCGGCCTTTGTCGGCACGCATGCCACCTGGGGCATCATGCCCACTGGTGACGCCTTCAAGAACGGTTACGACTGGTGGCAGGCGCCGCGCGACTACGGCCAGACCGACGAGGACTGGCCGTATCCCATCCGCACCTCTCTCGCCAAGCGCTGGGGCCAACCCGTGTGGTTCAACCAGTACTACAACACCGATGCGGCCGCCTACGCGCCCGAACTGTGGCGCGCGGCGCGCAACGGTGGGCGCATCAACTTCCACCCTCTCTATCCCGGCCACGGCGCGCCGGAGCGCGACGCGTTATTGCTGGCAAGTCCCGTCATGCGCGCCGAGGCCAGCGTCCGCCTGCTGAACTATGTCACGCGCGCGCCCATCGATTCGCCGGTCGCCATAGTGTTCAACCATCGCGCGGCGCTGAACTGGCTGGAGCCGCACTTCGGCGATCTTGGCTGTGACTATGCCGATGAACTCGCCCGGCTCGGCTATCGCGCCGATGTCATTCCGTCGAGTGAGATTGAGGTTGGCGCACTGCGCGTGGAGGATGGTTTCGTGACCTACGGCAAGCAACGCTACCGAGCTGTCGTGCTGCTGAATGCTGAAGGCGGCATGCTCGAATTCGCCGCGCGAGCCGCCGCTTCACGCACCCTTGCGTTTCAGCGTGGCCCCAGTCCGGCTCCAGGCGTGTACGATGGAGCGTCGCCGTCACGCGTGGCGCGCTGGCTGGACGGCGCCATGACGGCTCATCCTCTGCAGCCCAAGGACCTTTCGCTGCTCACCGATGGCACGTGCATTCTGGCGCGTGGCGGGCACGACCCGGCGGGCGATCCAATCGACGAGACCTTCTACTGCGGCAACCGCAAAGTGGCCGTGCGCGCCACGGGCGTGTTCGCGATTCGTTTCAATGCGAGCGGCGGTATCGACGCGCTGGCCGCCTCCGGCCTGCGCCATCTCGAAGCCGGGTCAACGCACATCGATCTTGACGCCGGCCTCGACGTGGCCGTCTGGCACAACGCAAAAAGCGAAAGCGAAGGCGTGGTCCAGCGTGCGGCGGATGTGCCGGTGGCGGTGCGCACACTAGCCGCACGCTGGACACATATCGACTCCGTCCCCTAATGCGAAATTACGGTTTTTTGCGGATCCGGCGGCACGCCGTTTCAGCGC
This sequence comes from uncultured Candidatus Solibacter sp., assembly GCA_964478395.1. Lineage (GTDB taxonomy): Bacteria > Acidobacteriota > Terriglobia > Bryobacterales > Bryobacteraceae > Paludibaculum. The sequence continues at coordinate 8,177 of CAYZIX010000050.1, read as the reverse complement.
CCAGCGGATTGATGGCCTCGCTGCCTTCTTCAATGTGCTCGATTCGCCCATCGCCGCTGATGACGAACGTTGCGCGGTTAGCAATGCCACGGTCGGCAAACAGCACGCCGTACGCAGTGGCCGTTTTGCGCATGAAATCGCTCAGCAACGGATAGCTCGCATTCAACTCTGTGGCCCAGTGTGAGAGTGTGGGCAGATTGTCGGTGCTGATGGCCAGTACCTGTACGCCCAGTTCATTGAATTTTGCGATACCAGACTGGTACGCAGTGAGTTCCTTCGTTCAACCACCGGTGAACGCGGCCGGGAAGAAGGCCACCACGACGGGCTTGCCGCGATAGTCCTTGAGCGAAATTGGTTTGCCGGTGGTGGAGGGCAGCGTGAATTCCGGTGCCACGTCGCCCACTTTCAGCGGCGTCTTGGGGACTTGCGCCAGCAAAGCTGGCGCCAATGCAAAGGCCAGTAGGTATTTCATCAGCTCCTCTTGCGTGCCAGTATACAACGCGTTGCGCGGCGATAATTGAAATATGGGCTGGATGAAGGGCTGGGTTGTTGAGTAACGCTGCGGGCATCTCGCACGCCTGGCGCGCGTTGCGCCATCGCAACTTCCGTCTGTTCTTCGGCGGGCAGAGCATCTCTCTGGTTGGTACATGGATGACGCGCGTGGCCACTGGCTGGCTGGTTTACCGCCTTACCGGTTCGGCGCTCCTGCTCGGCACGGTGAGCTTTGCCGGACAGATTCCCACGTTTCTGCTGGCGCCCTTCGCCGGTGTCTGGGTGGATCGCCTGGATCGCCGCCAGGTGCTTGTCTGGACGCAGGCCGCCGCCTGCCTGCAATCGCTGGCTCTGGCTGCGTTGACCCTTTCCGGCCGCATCACCGTTCATTGGGTGCTGGCGTTAAGCGCGCTACAAGGCATCATCAATGCCTTTGATATGCCCGGCCGCCAGGCCTTCATGGTGCAGATGGTGGAGGATCGCGCCGATCTTAGCAACGCCATTGCCATCAACTCTTCAATGGTGAATCTGGCGCGGCTCATCGGCCCGTCAATCGCCGGTGTATTGATCGCGGCCACCAGCGAAGGCTGGTGTTTTCTGGTCGACGGCGTCAGCTACCTTGCGGTGATCACATCGCTCCTGTACATGCGCCTGCGTAAAGTGGAGCCACGCCGGGCGGCAACCTCGGCGCTGCATGAATTGAAAGAGGGGTGGAGCTACGTTACCGGATTCCTGCCCATTCGCACCATCCTGCTGCTGTTCGCACTGGTCAGTCTGATGGGAATGCCGTTTGTGGTGCTGATGCCGGTGTTTGCCGCCAAGGTATTGCATGGCGGGCCACACACGCTCGGCTTCCTGATGGGCGCCATGGGCGTGGGCGCGCTGGCATCGGCATTCTCGCTGGCGGTGCGCCGCAACGTGCTCGGGCTGGGCCGCATGATCCCGATTGCGGCCGCTTGCTTTGGCATCGGGTTGATCGGCTTTGGATCGTCGCGGACGTTCTGGCTTTCGGCCGCGGCGGTTCTGGTGGCCGGCTTTGGCATGATTCAGGGCATGGCCGCCAGCAATACGATTATTCAGACCATTGTCAGCGAAGAGATGCGTGGCCGCGTAATGAGCTACTACACGGTGGCCTTTGTCGGCATGGCGCCTTTCGGTAGCCTGTTGGCCGGGACCATGGCGGACGCCTTCGGCGCGCCGCTGACGGTCACATTGAACGGAGCCGCCGTGCTCGCCGGCGCCGCTTGGTTCACCATGCGTCTACCCTCGGTGCGGCGCGCCATGCGGCCCGTCTACCAGGAGTTGGGGATTCTACCCCAGGACAAAATCATGTCTTAGCTACGATATCCTCAGTTCGTGCCTATGACCTCCAAGGAACGAGTCTCACGCGCCTTGCGGCGCCAGCCTGTCGACCGCGTGCCGGTGTTTATGTGGTTTCATCCCGAAACCGCCCGCCACTTGGCCACACTGCTGGAGGTCCATCCCAGCGAAGTGGGCGAAGCCATGGGCAACGACGTCGCGCAGACCTGGGTGAACAACAACTACGCGATGGAAGGCATCACTCACCAGCATGATGGTGAGGGCCACGTCGACGAATGGGGCATCCGTTGGGTGAAGCAGTTCCACTTCAACCAGATCTCGTACCACCCGCTGGCTGGTGCCGATGAAGCGGCGGTGCTTGCCTATCAGTTTCCGGAGCAGCATTTCGACAAACTGGTCGATCTGATGCGGCCGGTGATCGACGCGCGCGGCGACTTCTTCATTGGCTGCGACGTCTCGCCATGCGTTTTTGAAATGTACTGGCGTCTGCGCGGAATGGAAGACGCCATGTTGGACATGGCCGCCCGGCCGGAGCTGGCGCGTACCATGCTGGCACGCTGCGCGGATTTCTCCATCCGCCTGGGCGAGATGGCGTGCGAACGTTTCGAACTCGATTGGTATTGGACCGGAGACGATGTGGCCGGCCAGCAGTCGATGATGATGAGCCCGCGCACCTGGCGGGCTCTGGTCAAGCCCGAACTCGAGCGCTCCTTCGCCGTGGGCAAGCGCCGTCAATTACCGGTCGCTTATCACTGCTGTGGCGCGCTGCGGCCGATTATTCCGGACCTGATTGAGATTGGCCTGGATGTACTCAACCCCATCCAAAGCAACTGCCCCGGCATGGACGCGCTCGAATTGAAGCGCGATTTCGGCGCGCACATCAGTTTTATGGGCGGTGTCGATACGCAATACCTGTTACCGCGCGGCACGGCCGCAGAGGTGGCGCGCGCCACGGCGCAGTTAATTGAGGGGATGACGTCCGACGGGGGCGGCTTTATCCTGGCCGCGTCGCACACCATTCCGCCGGAGACGCCGGACGATAACATCTTTGCTATGTATGCCGAGGCGGGCATTCCACGCGAACAGATTTTTGATCGCGCCGCCGGGATCAGACGCCGGAGGCAATAAGGCCGCTCTCGGCCGTCCCGCAGCAGGGCGCATGGTGCGGTAAAAATGCACGGCTCCCCCATGGGGGTGTATGGAGAATTCGCCACATTCTCCCGATAAGTTCAGTTAGGATGCGACGACTTTGGCCGTCAAAGCACAACGTCTGGTGGGCGACTGGCGCAGTCGCTCTGTCGCTGGCGGCGTGCGTGCTCTGGGTGGGTTGGCGCGCCAACGAAAGGGCGCGCCGGGCCGTTGTGCGTATTGGCGCCGATAGCACGCCTCCTTTTAGCCAATGGGATGCTGACGGGCAGCTACGTGGACTGGGTCCCGACATTCTAAATGAAGCGGCGCGGCGGCGTGGTATCCATCTGGAATGGGTGCGCCCGCCGGGTGGTGGAGAGGCGGGATTGCAGAGGAAGGCTGTTGATCTCTGGCTCCTCATGGCGGCGACGCCCCAGCGGCTGGCTCGCTTTCATATCACCCGGCCCTGGATACGCAACGAAATGGCTGTGCTTTCGTCCGACAAACTCCCATTTCACAGCGTAAGCGAGCTGCAAGACCGTCTGGTGGCGTTGGTTAACGGTCCGGCTACCCGTTACTTGGCAAGCGGCGCCATGGCCGGCGCGCTATTGGTGCCGGCGAAAGATCGTGCCAGCGCCGTCAAGATGCTCTGCCGTGGCGAAGTGGACGCCACGTTTGTCGAGATGTACTACTTCCACGCCGCCTTGCTCAGCCGCCCGGCGGGCTGTGAAGACGTAGCCTTTCAGTCATTTCGGGTGTCGGAGGCGTACTTCGATCTAGGGACGGCCTCCACGTGGGCTGCTGCCGGTATTGCCGATGAGCTGCGCGACGAGATCGACGCGCTTCACGCCGATGGTTTCTTCGACCAACAGCTTTCTTTTTGGGCGCCGTTCTCGGGCAGCGACACTGACATGCTGTTTCAGCGGCAGAAGGACCGCAATCGTACGATTTTATTTGGTGCATCCGCCGTGCTGGCGCTGGTGGTTCTGCTTTTGCTGCTTTGGCAGAACCGGCGTGTTGTCTCCGCGCGCCTGGAGGCGGAGCACGCCAGCACGGCCAAATCCGAGTTCATTGCCAATTTGAGTCACGAAATCCGTACACCGATGACCGGCTTGCTCGGCACCATCGAGCTGCTGGGCGCTGGACCGCTCGATCCGGCACAGAGCGAGTTGGTCAGCATCGCGCGGGATTCGGCCCGAAGCCTGCTTACGTTGCTCAACCAGATGCTCGATCTGAAGAAGATCGAGTCAGGCAAACTCGAGTTGGAACATGTGGCCTTTTCCTGGCGCGAAATCGTGGAGTCCGTGTTGGCCAGCTTCAGGTCAGAGACCGAACGGCGGGGTCTGACGCTCGAACTTATCGAGTCGGGACCCGTGCCGGCGCATCTCGCCGGCGACCCTGTCCGCTTTCGCCAAGTGATAACAAATCTGCTGTCCAACGCCGTCAAGTTCACTGAGAGAGGTGGAGTTCGAGTAGAGCTATCGGCCCACAATGATCGGATGCGCATCGGCGTGCGGGATACCGGCATCGGGCTCAGTGACGATCAGATAGCACTTTTGTTCAAGAAGTTCTCACAGGCCGACTCGTCAATCTCGAAGCGCTACGGTGGCACGGGCCTCGGCCTTGCAATCTCGAAGGCGTTAGTCGAGTTGATGGATGGGGAAGTCGGCATCGAGAGCCGCGTCGGCCAGGGCTCACTATTCTGGTTCGAGCTTCCCTTAGGGGCGGCTCAAGCGCTGGAGTTAGTGCCGGCTTTGCCTAGGGTTCCCCATGGGGGAGCTGCTCGAGTGTTGCTCGTGGACGACAATGCCGTGAATCGCCACGTCTGCACGGCGCTGCTCTCCAAGGCTGGTTGCGAAGTCGAAAGCGCGGCCGGCGGTCAGGAAGCTGTCGAGAAGACGCTGCAGTCCCACTACGATATGGTCTTCATGGACTGTTTCATGCCCGGCATGGATGGCTTCGAAGCTGCCGCGCGTATTCGCCAGTCGGAGCGTGCCGGGCGCCGCACGCCGATCATCGCCCTCACCGCCTCGGTGATGGCCGCCGACCTGAAGCGGGCCACCGCTTCTGGAATGGATGACGTGCTCTCCAAACCGATCGATCTCATGCAGCTCGATCGTGTGCTGCGGCAGTGGGCTAGCCAGCCCGGAGCATAGTCATTGGGGCGTGATCCGGGCGATTGCCGCCGTCGCCGCCCAGCGCACGCGTGGAATCGCTTCCAGCTTTTTCAGACATGCCAGCGCCGGCTGGGCAGGCGGGCCTATGGCTCCCAACGCAGTGGCCACACTCCGCTGCACATGCGGATGCTGGTCCTCCACCTGACACGCGGCCAACAGCGCTTCCAGTGCGGGAGCTGCGTCGCGGCCCAGTGCGGCAATCGAGTCCGCTGCGGCCATGCGTACGCCCATGTCCTCGTCCTTCAACCGGACGGCGAGCGCGCTGAGCGCCACACTCTGGCCGCGTAGTCCAATCGCGGCCAGCCCGCGAATGACGTAGTCCGGATCGGACAGCCAACGAATCAGCGCTTGTGGATTGTGCTCGTCGAGCACGGCGCGCTCGCGCACGCCAGCCGTCTTGTCCGGTGACGCGATGCGGGCCAGGATCAGCGTGTCCAGTCCCAGCAGATAGCCAGTGGCGTGCTCATTTTTGCCGCGGCACACGAACGTCAGCGTGTGGCGCCCACGCTTCAGGTGTTGCCAGCCGAGGAAGTGATCCGCCGCCACATAGAGCTCGGCGTGGTACCCGTCAATCGGCTCCGCTGTGATGTCGGTGGCGCCGGGTTCGTGTTCCAACTCGCCTACCACCACCACCGGCTTGCCGTCCAGCAGCACGTCGAAAATACCATAGTCTGGCGCTTGTGCGGCCTGAGCTAGTAACTCGTAATAGCCGTCTTCGGCCACATTCAACGGGATTTCAACCCGTGCTCCCGGCCCTTCGGCGTGAAACACCAGCAAGTCGCGGGACCAAAAGACTTCTTTTTGCACCTCGATCCTACCCTTTTCTACATGCGCCTCCGTGGCGAGCGTCTCTGCCTCAATCTGTTGTGCGTTGCCCTGCGGCAGCCGCGCCGAACCATACGGCAGTTCCGGCAAGTCCCGTGCGATGCCCTGTTGATACCAGAAGGCAACGCTTGAGAAGAGGTCCGCGCGCTCCTCGAATGCCGAACGCACATTTCCGTCAGCGCCATAAGTCCAGCCGGCGTGCTCAATGTCGAAGCGGAACGACTGGGTGAACGGAATCGGATCCGGCAAATGCCAGCGGTAGGCGCACATGCGCGCACCCAGGCCCGTGCCCTCGGCCACCGTCACGCCAGTGTATGGTCCGTCGGCCACGCGCAGCGACCATGCGTCGTTGAAGTAGTCCTCCGTGCCCGTGCCTTCAATCACCGCGCGCGGCTTGCCGTCGACGTAGATCCACTCGTCGCCTTCGCCGAACCAGCCGGGCTCGGCCTGGATTACGCTCAACACCGTGCCCACGTAGTGGCCGCGGCCGGACACATTCAAAATGTTGTACATCCGGCCCTTCTCGGCGGGCAGTTCCTGCCGGTAATGCGCATGAAAGTACGCGGTGTCGAGCGGTAACTCGTCCATTTTCCGCCAGTCGACGTGATAATAGACGTTCGACACGCGCCGCCGCCCCTCATTGGTCAGCGTGATCCGGCAGCTTCGCCGGAATGGCATGGGCCAGTAGAAGTTGCGCGAGCGGCCGCTCGAGCTGCTTACCACCATCAGTGATTTCAGATTGCGCTCCAGCCCGTGCCCGGCGGCAAACAGGTCGCCTAGCGGCACGTCCACACTCGCCTTTTCGCTGCCGTCGTAGTACACGCGCAGGCGCATCAGCCGCGGCCAGCCGTACTCGTTGGCCGCCACGGTGATCCAGATATGCGTCACCATTCCGGGCCCTTGCAGATTGGCCAGTGTAAGCGTCTCACCGGGCAGTGGGCGCTTGCTGTCGTCGTTGGAGTTTGGATCCGGGTTGTTACTGGAGACGCGGTGGGCGGTGTAATCCTTTAGCCGCGTCAGATCAAACCAGTCGGTCTGCGCCAGGCAGGCCAGCGGTAGCATCAGGGCAAGCAGGAGTTTCATGGCGCTTTGTGAAACCAGCGTTCATAATATCCAACCCTTGCGTTTCCGTATAATGCACTCAGCCCATGCACCAACCGTTGAGTCCTCTGCCGCTGGCCGCGCCGCCTGTTAGGGCAACGGCGCCGGATCGTGTCTCTGTCTGTCCCATCTGGAACAAAGTGCGGGTCAAATAGGGTGTCGTACCGCTGGCAAGTTGCTGCGCTGATTTTCCTGGCGTCGGCTCTCAACTATGGTGACCGCACCACCATCACGGCCGTCTTCCCGGCTTTGCGCCGTGAGTTCGGGCTCTCTGATCTCGGCCTTGCCGCCACTGGTTCGGCGTTTCTGTGGAGCTACGGGCTCTGCTCTCCTGTCGCTGGCTTCCTTGCCGATCGCTTTTCGCGCAGCCGCCTGATTACCTGGAGCCTGTATGCCTGGAGCGCTGTGACCCTGGCGACCGCGCTGGCGCAAAGCATCGAAGTGCTTTTTTCGCTACGTCTGGCGCTGGGTCTGGCCGAGTCGCTCTACCTGCCTGCCTCCGTGGCGTTGCTGGCTGATCATCATCCGGTTGAGACACGCGCCAAAGCCATTGGTGCGCACATGGCCGGGCTCAGCACGGGTATGGTGATGGGTGGCGTGTTGAGCGGCTACCTGGCTGCAGCGTTTTCCTGGCGCGTCCCGTTGGTCGTGATGGGTGTGCTTGGATTGGTGCTGGCTGAAGTATGCCGCCACCTGTTACGGGATGGCGCGCCACGGACGGCGCAGCAGCACACATTGCCGCTTGCTGCGTCTCTGACGCGGATCGTACACACTCGCGGGATGGTGGTGCTCTGTGCCGAAATCATGCTGATGGGTATCGGTACGTGGAGCCTGGTGAACTGGCTGCCGCTCTATTTCCACGAAACCTTCGCCATGGCCATGGGTCCGGCCGCACTATTCGGCACCGTATTTCTGCAGGCAGGCTCGACGCTCGGCGTAGTACTTGGCGGTTTCCCGTCCGACATCGCCGCACGGCGTGGCGCCTCGGCGCGCATGCTGCTATTTGGTGGATTCTATCTGATGGCTGCGCCAGCGCTGCTCGCCTTTTTGTTGCCGCCAGCCGTGGCGCTCGTCAGCGCGGGCGTATTTACTTTTGCCGTGCTGCGCTGCATGGGACAGGTGAATTCCAATCCG
>CAYZIX010000049.1:0-28211 GCA_964478395.1 uncultured Candidatus Solibacter sp. | reverse complement strand
GGCGGATTCACCTGGACCACCACCATCACTCGCTCCGCGCCCAGCCCGGCCAGCGTCCTCAGGCCCAGCTGCCAATCGATGTGCTCTAACACCAGCACGGCGCAGACCGCATCGAACGGCCCGGCGAGCGCCGTCCGCTCCAGGTCGTCGCACACGCACACCGCCGCCGGACGCCGCTCGCGCAGCCGCTTCAGGAACGCTTCACTCAGGTCGCTATAGACCACTCGCAGGTGCTCCAGCGCGCCTTCCGGCAGGTAGTCGAACATCTGGCCCGTGCCCGCGCCGCCAATCAACAGCCGCGCGCCCGGCCGGCAGTGCGCCGCAAATTCCGCAATGTGCTCCGCGTTGGCCTGCGCCTGGCCAATCGCCGCCATGTGCTGTTCATAGTCCGTCGCGGCCAGCCGGCGTTGCCAGACTTCACGCAAGGAGATGGTCATCGTGTATATCTTTGATCATATGGATAATCGGCGCCGTCGGTTTGCCCGCTTCGCCTGGGCTGTGCTCGGTTGGAACGCGTTGGTTATACTCTGGGGCGCGTTCGTGCGCGCCACGGGCTCCGGCGCTGGATGCGGCAGCCACTGGCCGCTCTGCAATGGCGCCGTCGTTCCGCCATCGCCGTCCATGCAGACTCTTATCGAATTCACCCACCGCCTCTCCAGCGGCTTGGCCCTGGCCGGCGTTGTTGTGCTGTTGATCTGGGCCTGGCGCCTCTTCCCACAGCGCCACGCCGCGCGGCGCTGGGCGGTCTGGGCCATGGCGCTGATCCTTGTTGAGGCGCTGCTCGGCGCGGGCCTCGTCCTGCTGCGCTATGTCGAGCAAAATGCTTCGTGGGGCCGCGTTTTTTATCTTTGCGCGCACCTTACCAACACATTGATGCTCATTGGCGCGCTAGCTCTGGCTGCGTTGGCCGCCACCCGGACCTTGCGGCCCTGGAGCAGTATCCCGCGCGCCCTGCGGGCGGCCCTGGCCATGGCCCTGGTGGCAGCCGTCACCGGCGCCATCGCGGCTCTTGGCGATACGCTCTACCCGGCCGTATCCATGCTCGACGGCATCCGCCGGGAACTGGCGGCCGGCGCGCCGGCCCTGCTGCAACTGCGTCTGATGCACCCGCTACTGGCCGCGCTGGCCGGCTTCACGGTGCTGCTCGGCGCACAGATGGCGCTGGCCGGCCGTTGGCGCACGGCTGTCGTTATTTGCGTGCTCGTGCAGTTGGCAGCCGGTGGTGCGGACGTGCTGCTATTGGCTCCAGTTTGGATGCAGATACTCCATTTGGCCCTGGCGCAACTACTTTGGCTGGTACTAGTGGCCGCTGCATTCGGCACTGAACGGCCAGAAGAGTAGTTGAGGCGGCTCGCCGCCGGGTTCTACAATGCAAGATGGACTCGTTGTGGCCGCCTAACCGGGGGCCAAGGCGTATCCAAGATTGAATTCCTGGCGTCTAATACCCAAGGAGAAGGACCCATGGCACTACGCCCCTTGCACGACCGCGTGTTGGTGAAGCGCGTCGAGGCCTCTGAAGCCGTCGTGGGCAGCATCATCATCCCCGACACGGCTAAGGAGAAGCCACAGCAAGGCGAAGTGGTGGCCACCGGAAACGGCAAGTTGCTGGAAAACGGCAAACGGGTCGAGCTGGACGTGAAGACCGGCGATCGGATCCTGTTCGGGAAATACTCGGGGTCGGAGACCAAGATTGATGGCGTCGAGTACCTGATTTTGCGCGAGGACGAAATTTTGGCGGTGGTGGGCTAGAACGCCCGCGCCGCGGTTGCTAGAAGAGGAGAGTAGAGTTTCCATGAAATCCATTCGCTGGTCCCGCCTCGCCTGCCTCGCCGCGTGCGTTGCGGCGCTCGCGCTGCCTTCGGTAGCGCAAACCAAAGTCGGAATCGTCAATCTGCAGAAGGCTCTGCAGGACACCGCCGAAATCAAGGCCGCCGAGGCTGACCTCAAAGCTAAATACGGCCCTCAGCAGGACAGCTTGGCCAAGCTCGAACGGGAGGTGGCGCAACTCCAGCAGGAGGCCCAGGCCAACCAAGGCAAGTACACCGAAGCCGCGCTGAACGACATCGTCGCCCGCGCGACCGTCAAGCAGCGCCAGTTGCAGCGCAACGGCGAAGGCCTGCAGAGCGCCGTCGACCGTGAGCGTCAGGACATCCTGCGCCGCGTTGGCCAGCGTTTCCAGGAAGTCGTGAAAAAGGTGGCTGAGGAAAAGGGCCTCGACTGTATCATTGATTCGGCCAACCTGCTCTATTCCAAGCCCGCCCTCGACATTTCGGCTGAAGTGACCGCCGCTTACGACAAGGCCTACCCGGCCAAGAAGTAGCACGGCGTAAGGAGGACCGGCGCCAATGTCCGGATATCTTGACAACTACGGAGTCGCGGAATCCCGGCGCGAAAAAAAGATATGGCGCTGGGCGCTCGGCCTGCTGGCGTCGGTCCTCGTTATATTCGGTGTCTATCTCTTTTTGCACGATTATCGTGAGAAGCGTCAGATCTCGCGCTTTCTCGATCTTTTGCGCGCACACAATTACACCGAAGCCTACCGCCTTTGGGGCTGCGATCCGGCCCGGCCGTGCCGCGACTACTCGATGGAGAAATTCCTCGAGGATTGGGGGCCCAAGAGCCCGCACGCCGATGTTTCAGCCGCGCACGTTCGCCGCACGCGCTCATGTGACAGCGGCGTCATTCAGATTGTCGTCTTCAGTCCGCAGGACGAGATCCCGCTCTACGTTGACCGCGATCAGCGCCAGATCGCCTATAGCCCCTTTGCTTATTGCGTCGATCCATCTGGCCGCAATACGAAATTCATTGATATCTTTTTCCGCTGACGGCGACAAAATCACTTAGAATTGTTGCTGACGATGAATGTCGCCGTTGACGAACTCGAAGCCCGGCTGCGGCAATTCAACAAGCTGATGCAGGAGCTGTTACGCGGCCGCATTCAGCGCAACACTTTCCAGTCCTGGGAGGTGGAGATCCTGCTCGACATCGAGGCGTGCGAGTTGCGCGACTCGAACCGCCGCGAGATTCTGCGGCGCTACGCCAAGGCGGCCAACCGCTACTTTGAACGCGGCGGCCGGACACTGCTGAAGCTCTCCGAGTACCTGGCGAAGAAGCACCGTCAACGGCCCGTGCCGAAACCGGAAAGCTAGTCCAGAGTGCGCCGGGTGGGGCGCAGATCGTTCACATCATAAACATAGATGGACCAGCCGACGCGCGCCGCCGGGCGCCGCTCGCGCAGCCATTCGAACCATTCGCGCTTGTAGTACACACCGGCCAACGCCGTTGCGCTGATGGCGGCCCAGCGGCGGTCCGGCTCATAGCCGGCGCGGATTTCGGACGTCATCGGCAGACCGCATTCCCGGAAGCCGTAGTAGGTGACGTCGGTCAGACCAAAGTAGACCAGACACACGTTCTTCTGCCTGTCCGGGCCCAGCCAACGGCGCAGGTTCGCAAGATCCTGGCCCCAATCGAGATTTGAATCGACCAGCAGATTCGGGCCATTCGCCGGTCCGCCCGCTGCGCTGTTGAAAAACGCCAAGTCGTGCGGCGCGATGGCGGCAGACTCCCCCGCCAGAAGCACCAGCGCCACGGCGGCCAGCGCTGGCGTGGCCTTGCCGTAGAACGCGCGGGCCCGCGTCGCAAACCATCCGGCAGCCAGCACGAACATCAGCGGATAAACGGGCAGCAGGTGACGCAGACCAATGTTGATGCGCGCGCTGATGCACAACGACCAGAACACCACCAACGGCACCACCAGCGCCAGATGCGGATCCCAATCCATGCGGCGCAGCAGAGGCAACGTCAGCAGGATGAGCAACAGCGTGCCGAGCGGCGTCTTCACCAGAAATGCGAATGGGAAGTAGTCGCGCCGGCCGCCTTCGCTGATCTCACCCAGCATATAGGAGTGATGACCGTGATCCTGATGTCCGGTGATAATGTTCATGCCACGCCACAACGGGTGCGCCACCACGTAACGGTGCAAGGTGGGCGAGCCGGCCAGCACACGCGCCACCAGCCCGGCATCCACGCGCAGCGCCTCGTCAGCCCACGGCGACGGATTGACACGCAACGTTGCCGGCCCATAGCTGGCCATCAATGCGAGCAACGCCAGCACTCCGGCGCTGGCCGTCTTCAGAAGAGCATCGAACCCGGCGCGCCGCGTCATGGCGCAGACAATCAGAAACGACGGCGCCAGAAAGACGGCAGAGAACTTCGAGCTGAACGCCGCTCCCAGCGCCAAGCCCAGCCAGACAACATCCAACCACGTGCGGCGGCGCAGCATCCGCTCAAAGGCCACGCAGGCCAGAAAGACCGTGACCGTTGCAGGGAGGTCCGTTGTGACGATGTGCCCGTGCGCGGCCAGATTGGGCTCCAGAGCGGCCAACACGGCCGCCAGCAGCCCAGCGCCCGGGCCGAAGCGCGCGCGCGCCCAGAAGCCAACCAGCAGCGTCAACGCGACCGTCAGCAGGATGGGCACCGTGCGAGAGACCAGCAGGATAGTCTCAGCGCGCACTTTGGGTTGCCGGTAGAGCAACGCCTGGCCGTACCGCCTCAAGTCCCGTATTCGCCACCCTTCGGTATCGAACTTGGGATCCAGGTCGAGCGCCAACAGCGGCAGCGTAGCCAGCACGCGCCCCAGCGGAGGGTGCTCCGGATCGTACGAGTAGTCGCCGGAGCGCAGGAACGAATAGCCGGCGCCGATATGAATGCTTTCGTCGAACGTCTGCGTTTCAGTCGCCGCGGCGTAGAACTGGCGCGCGAATTGCGTCGCGGCCAGCGCCAACAGGCAACCGAGCCACAGCTTGCGGTTCGTGATGAGCCTATGCCACACGGCGCGCGCCGGCACTGGCCTGGCAGCGATAAATGGCCGGCTTCAACTGATAACGAGCCTCGTAGCGCGCGGCCAACTCGTGCTCGAACGTCTCCACCTTGGCCGGATCCACCAGGCTCACCGTGCAGCCACCAAAGCCGCCGCCGGTCATGCGCGAGCCGAAAACGCCGTCGATGGTCAGCGCAGTATCGACCATGAAATCCAGCTCCTCGCAGCTCACTTCGTAGTCGTGTTGCAGCGAGCGATGGCTCTCCACCATCAGGCGGCCCATCGCATGGAGATCACCTTTTTCAGCAGCCTGATGGAAGTTCTCCACGCGCAGATCCTCGAGAATGACGTGGCGCGCGCGCGCCAGCGGCGTCTCGGCAATCTGCGATGACGTACGCTCCAGCTCAGCCAGCGTGACGTCGCGCAGCGCGGTCTTGCCCGGAAAATGCGAAAGCGCCGCCTGGCATTCGGCCACGCGTTGACGGTAAGCTGAGCTGCCCAATTCGTGCTTGACCATCGTATTGGCGACCACAATCTCGGCGTCTTCAGGGATGGGCACAAGCTGGTGCGTGGTGGAGCGGCAGTCCAGCATGATGGCGCGATGCGGCTCACCATGCACTGAAGCGTACTGGTCCATGATTCCGCAGGGCATGCCGACGAAATTGCGCTCGGCGCGCTGGCACAGGCGCGCCAGCTCCAGCTTCGGCAGTTCATGATCGTCGAGCAGCGCCAGCGCGGAGCTGACCTCCAGCGCGGCCGACGAGCTGAGCCCGCTGCCCGTGGGCACGGTGGCGTCGATATCCAGCTTCAACGGCTTGAGCTCGATGCCAAGCGCGGCGATTTCGCGCGCCACGCCCAGCACGTAGTCCACCCACGCTCCGGTGCGGCGCATGGTGGGGATGACGTCGAGCGGGAAAATCATTTCGCCGGGGAATTGTTGCGAGGTGAGATGGAGCGCGGCCTTACGGGCCGGGGCGGCCTTCACCGTGCAGCCCATCGCGATGGCGATGGGCATGACGAAGCCGGCGTTGTAATCGGTGTGCTCGCCGATCAGGTTTACCCGGCCGGGAGCTTCATAGCGCTTCATGCGCGGCGCGCAAGCCACAGGAAGATGCCTCCGAAGACGATGGAAAAAATACCGAAATAGAGATTCAGATTGATATCGAGCAGCGGGGCGCCGAAGTCCGCCACCAGACCGGTGGCGCCGATCAACACGCCCAGCAGCACGAAGAAGTAACCGGCCGGTTTACGCAAATCGAGCATCGCTCAGCTCCTAGTAGAAGATCACGTTCAGCGCCAGGCAGAAGGCCGCGGCGGCCAGTGCTATCATGGCCGGACGTTTGTACCAGACCGCCACTTCAGCTTCATGCTTGGTGCAGCTGTAAACCAGGCCCACCAGTTCAGACTCCGGCTTCGGTCTGGTCACCAGACTGACGATAATCGTGACAATCGCACAAACGGTCCAGGCATTGATGGCCACCCAGAAGTTCTGCGCCATTGACGACGGGAAGGTGTGCACGACGCCCAGATAGCCGCCCTTGCCCTCCGCCAACGTCAGGCAATAGGTGAGCCCGGCCGTGCCCGTGCCGGCGAGCAGGCCCGTGAAGGCGCCGTGCCCGGTGGCCCGTTTCCAGAACATGCCCAGCAGGAAAGTGGCAAACAGCGGTGCGTTGACAAAGCCGAAGATCAACTGGAGGTAATCCATCATGTTGTTGAAGGACAACGCCAGGTAAGCTGCGCCAACCGAGACGGCAGTACCGAAGATGGTGGCCATGCGGCCCACCCAAAGGTAATGCGAATCGGGCGCGTTTTTGCGGATGTAGCTTTGGTAGATATCGTAGGTCCACACCGTGTTGAACGCTGTGACGTTGCCGGCCATACCGGACATGAACGAGGCGACCAGTGCAGTCAAGCCGATGCCGAGCATGCCCGACGGATAAAACTCCCGCATCAGGCTGAACAGCACCTGGTCATAATCGGGCGAACCATTCTTGAGCGGCAGCGCGTAGCCGATATTCATGGCCGCCAGCGCGGCGGCAGCGATACCGGGCACAATGACGACGAAGGGAATCAACATCTTCGGAAACGCGCCGACAATGGGCGTGTTGCGCGCATCGGTCATGTTGCGCGCCGCCATGGCGCGCTGCACCACCAGATAGTTGGTGCACCAGTAGCCGAAGCTCAACACGAAGCCCAGGCCCATTACCAGCCCGACGATTTCGACGCCCATCGGGTTGTCGGTAGCCTTGCCCATGTGACGCCAACTCTGTGTCATCACCGGGCTGAGACGTGCGCTCATGCCCGCCCAACCGCCCGCCTTCTGCACCGCCAGGATGGCCATCGGCGCGAAGCCGGCGACGATCAGGAAAAACTGTAAGACCTCGTTGTAGATGGCGCTCGACAACCCGCCCAGGTAGGTGTAGGCAAGGACGATGCCAGCCGAAGCGAGCACCGACGTCGAGAAGTTCCAGCCGAACAACATCTGCAGCAAGATGCCGAGTGCATACATGGAGATGCCCGACGTAAGCAGCGTCATCACCGCAAAGGTGATTGCGTTGAAGCCGCGCGTCTTTTCATCGAAGCGCAGCTTCAGATATTCGGGCACGGAACGCGCTTTGCTGCCGTAATAGAACGGCATCATGAAGACGCCCACGAACAGCATGGCGGGAATTGCCCCCAGCCAGTAAAAGTGGGCGGTCATGAGGCCATACTTGGCGCCGGAACCGCACATGCCAATCATTTCCAGCGCGCCCATGTTGGCGGCCAGAAAGGCTAGCGAGGTGATCCACAGCGGCAGGGAGTGGCCACTGGTGAGGAAGTCGGAGCTCGACGTGACGTTCTTGCGCAGGAACCAGCCGATTCCAAGCACAAAGCCAAAATAGAGCGCCAGAATGATGTAGTCGATGAAATGCAGGGTCATGACTCGGGCCTAAGCTTCTCTGTATACCATATCAGCCCAGGCCCGAATGTCTGTGAAGCCGCGAGCCTACAGCGTGAGCGTGACCTTCGACAAGCCGCGCGGCTGATCCGGGTTGAGGCCCTTCACTTCAGCCAGCGAGGCAGCGAACAACTGCGCCGGGATGATGTACGGAATGGGCGTAAAAACATCCTCGGGCAGCGCGGCGCGGCCCTTGCGCGTTGTATGAGCCAGACGCGCCGGGATACGGACAGCGTTGGCCAGCGCGGTGGTATTTGAACGGTCGGTCAGCACCAGCGTCTCAGCACGCAGCGATTCGAAGCGCTTGACCAGTTCGGTCATCACCGGCAGCGTAACGCCAGTGGGAGCCAGCACAAAAGCCGGGAACGACTGTTCAACCATGGCGATGGGCCCGTGCAGGATGTCGGCCTGTGAGAAACGCTCCGCCACGATGTAGCAGGTTTCCATCAGCTTCAGCGCCCACTCGAACGCGTTCGAGTAGTTCAGGCCACGGCCGACGACTACGGCGTGATCCATGAAGCGGTAGCGCTGGGCGCGTTCGCCAATCTCCTTTTCCAGCTTCAGCGCGTCGGCGGCGTACTGGCTGAGGCGGCGCAGATCGTCGATTTCGATCGGCGCGCCAAGCGCCCACGCGAGCAGGTAGAAAGAAAGCAACTGGCCGGTGTAGGTCTTGGTGGCGGCAACGCTCTTTTCGCGGCCGGCGCGCACCAGTACGGCGTGGTCGGCGATTTTGGCAAGCGTCGACGTCGACTCGTTGGTGATGCCGAGCGTAAAGGCGCCGTGCTGCTTGGCCTTTTCGAGCACAGCATTGGTATCGGTGCTCTCGCCGGATTGCGAGATGGCTACCACCAAGGCGTTATCCAGCTTCAACTCTGCCGAATACAGCGTCGCCACCGACGGAGCGGCTAGCGAGACCGGAATGCCGGTGGTGATTTCAATCAGATAGCGTCCGAACTGCGCCGCATTATCGGACGTGCCGCGCGCGGCCAGCACCACCATACGTGGCGGCTGTTTGGCAAAATGCGCACGCAAACGTTCAAATCCGCGCAGCTCCGCCTTCAGGGTCCGCTCGAGAGCCGCAGGCTGCTCGCGGATCTCCTCTTTCATCTTGGACATGAATACGCCCTTCGTTACTCCTTGAGCTTGAGTTTGTCGCCGTTATCAGCGATAAACGCCTTCAGTTGATCGGAGGCCGCCATCAGGCGATCCCACTGCTCTTTGTAGAGAGTGACAGGGAAGCGGCCCAAACCGTAAACCGACACCGCCCCTTTTTCACTCACTTTGAAAGTAACCCCGGCGTTACGCGTGCGCTTCAGAGATGCGTTTTCGGCCTTCAAACGCTCGAGTTCAGCAGCGAGCTCATCAGCCGTTTTCAGAGTTTCTTCACTCATCGGATATCTCTCCGGATCTGCCCGCGCGCTCGAGGCGGGCGAATGTCTGTTCACCATGCTACAGCAGAAGGAGGCCGGAAGTCAGTCCAGCGGTGTCAGTGTTCGCGACTCACTGCCGACGCGGATGGCGGGCCCGGGTGACTCGCCGGGGGGCGGGCTGACGAGACGTGGCCGCACGGTGATAAGCAACTGGGCCCGGTCGAGGGAGTGCGAGTTATCGCGCGCGCCGGGCAGAAATGAGACCAGCGGGAGCCCGCTCCAGCTCTGAGCCAGCGTGGACTGGCCGATGCCGGCCAGGATGACGGTCTCGTCAAAACCGGTGCGGATACGCGTTGCCAGCTTGCGGTTTGACACCACGGGAATGTCATTCACGGTCTCGCTGCCAAGCGACTTCACCTCAGCTTCGATTTCGAGCGAGACCTCGGTGCTTGAATGCACACGTGAAGTGATCTTAAGCGAAAGGCCGAGATCTTCAAACTGAACCGACGGCGCAGTGGCGTAAGCCGATGTGTTGGTTGTGGAGTTTGAGTATTTGGCCGTGATAATCGGGTAACGGTCGCCAACGTGAAATTGCGCAGCCTGGCCATCGACACAGAGCAGTTGGGCGCTGGCGAGCGATTGGGCCTGGCCGCGCGTCATCGTGGCAAGCAGTTCGGTATCGGCGATGCCGATGGCCATGCTGGTGCGGCCGCCACCGAACGACGGCAGCGGCGTCGCGTAGCCGCTGGGTGCGGTGTAAGTGGTCGCCAGCGATGACAGCAACTGGCCGGTAAAGACCAACTGGGAGGCGTTTTGCAGGCCCAGCCCATAGGCGAGCGAGGAAGTGGAGCTCACCAGAAGCAGATCGACCTCGGCAACCATTTGGCCGCGGTGTTCAGTGAGCTGGCGGAAGAGCTCGACGGCCGGACGAAGGCGTGAAACACGGTCGCGGAACAGTACGACGCGGAGGGCGTTATCAATGCCCATCTTGGTGATGTCGAAGGTAGTCTGGACCGCGCGCGCGGCCTCCTGGATCTCTTGCGGCGTGAGCGGCTGCGGGTAGTCGACCAGCACGTTCATGACGGGCTCAAGTTCGGCGCGCTTCTGGGCGTTGTCCTTGGCAATCAGGGCAACACGCTCGTTCACCGGAACGATGAAGGTGCCGGTGAGAGTTTCCAGAGCGTGCAAGGCGTCCTGCCAGCGCATCTGCTCCACGCGGAATGGCGCAGAGGCGCCGGGTAACAGGTCCCGGTCAAACAGAACACTGAGTCCGTAGGCCCGGCATACCTCTTCATAGAGCTGGCGGGTGTCGCCGCGGGTGTTGAAATCGTGCAGCTCGTCACGGCCGCGCAGCATGGGCGGCGGCTGCGCCTGGCGGGCCTCGCGCAGATCGGCGGCGCTAATGCTGGAGGCTGCGGCCGAGGGCGCGGGCGTGCTTTCAACCTTCAACCCTGGCATAGCGCGCGTGCGCACCGAACGCGCGAACTCCCAGTATTCTGAGTTTTTCGGATCGCGCGCAACGGCCTCCGACGAAAGCAGGTAGGCAGCAATAAAGTCTTTCTTTTCGTAAGCCTTACGGGCATTCCGATATAGCCGCGCAGCGGTGTCCTCAGCCCACACAGGGAGGAGGAAGGCGAAAATTACGACAGTCAGCGTACGCACGGTAAGCCGCCTCAAATACAACTGACGCCGGATAAAGCCCCGGCGTGCAGGAGAAAGCGCCTAATCCGGACGCACGCCCGTGCCGATAGATGGTCTGATATGACGTCGACGCTCGGTCCCCGCTCCGCCTTCTCGCCGCCCGTTCCGCAGAACCTTGCCGAACTGGGCATTTCGCAGTCGCTGGTTCTCGATCTGGTACTGCGGCGCACACTGCTGGAAGGTTTCAGCTCGCTGGAGAGTCTCAGCCATTCGCTGCGGCTGAGCCTGCCGATCATCGACCAGGCATTCCGCCAGTTGCGCCAGCAGCAAATCATTGAAGTGAAAGGAATGCTGGGCAACGACTACCAGTTCGTGCTGACGCAATCCGGCAAACAACTGGCATCGGACCGCTTCCAGATCTCCCAATACGCCGGGGCCTGTCCGGTGGCGTTGCGTGACTACCACATGGCGACAAAGCGTCAGGCGGCGCGCGTGAACGTAGACCGGCGCGCTTTGCGGGCGGCATTTTCCGACCTGGTGGTGCCCGACCGGCTGCTGGACCAACTGGGGCCGGCGCTGATCTCACAGAATTCAATCTTCCTGTACGGCCCGTCAGGCAACGGCAAGACATCCATCGCCGAGCGCATGCTGCGCGTCTACCAAGACGCCGTGCTGATCCCGTACGCGGTGGAGGTCGACAATCAGATCCTCAGCCTCTACGACCCCGTGGTGCATACCAAGATTGAGCTGGACGATCCGGACATCGATCCACGCTGGGTGTTGTGCAAACGGCCCTGCATCGTGGTGGGCGGCGAGCTGATTCCGTCGATGCTTGAGTTGCGTCTGGACGAGAGCTCAGGCATTTACGCCGCGCCCTTGCAGATGAAGGCCAACAACGGCATCTTCATCATCGACGACTTCGGCCGCCAGTTGATGAGCCCGCGCGACCTGCTGAACCGCTGGATTGTCCCGTTGGACCGGCGCGTGGATTACCTGACGCTACGCTACGGCGTGAAATTCCAGATCCCGTTCGAGTTGATGGTGGTGTTTTCGACAAACCTCGACCCGTCGGACCTGGCCGATGAGGCCTTCCTGCGCCGTATTCAAAACAAGATTGAAGTCGAGCCGGTGGCGCCTCAGGTGTTCGACATGATCTACCAGCGCGTGGTGTCTACACACAACGTGCCGTCCGAGTACGATAGCGCCGAATACCTGCGCAGGCTGTGTCTGGCCGACGGCCGCACGCAGCTACGCGCCTGTTATCCGCTGGATATCCTGAACATCATCGAGTCGATCAGCAAGTACGAGAACCGCGCGGTACAAATCTCTAAACCGGATCTGGAGCGCGCCGTGCATCTTTACTTTGCTCGCAGTTAGCAACCGGCGGCGGGTACGCGGCATCTTCACGAGTGCAATATGCAACCGCCTCTACCTGTCCTTTTCCTGGGCCACGGCACCCCGATGTACGCCGTGCAGCCGAATCCGTATGCAACGGCTTGGCGTGACATCGGAAAGAGGCTTCCCCGGCCCAAGGCCATTCTCGCCATCTCGGCACACTGGTACGTCAATGGCACGGCGGTCACCGCCATGGAGGCCCCGCGCACCATTCACGACTTCGGCGGCTTTCCGGCGGACCTCTACGCGGTGGAATACCCAGCGCCGGGCAGCCCGGAATTGGCGCAGCGTGTTGGGACTTTGACCGGTGCTGGTTTGGACGCAACGTGGGGGCTCGACCACGGCACGTGGGCCGTGTTGCGGCACATGTACCCGGAGGCGGACATTCCGGTGGTGCAGCTCAGCCTGAATCACCACGCTCCGCCGCGCGCGCATTTCGAGCTGGGTCAGCGGCTGGCGCCGTTGCGCGAAGAAGGTGTGCTGATTGTGGGCAGCGGCAATGTGGTGCACAACCTGCGGGCCTACAGTTGGCACGAGCAGACAACGGAACCGTACGACTGGGCTGAGCGCTTTGAAACCACCGCGCGGCGCGCGCTGGAGGAACGCGATTTCGACCCCTTGATCGATTACCCCCTGCTGGGACGCGACGCGGAGCTATCGGTTCCGACGCCAGACCACTACCTGCCACTGCTGTATGTGATGGGCGCCAGCAACAAAGCCGACGCCGTATCGTTCCCGGTGGAAGGCTTCGACGGCGGGTCGATGTCCATGCTGGCCGTGGAGTTCGCTGCTGTTTAGTGGCCCTGCGGCTGGAAGTCGGGCGGCAGTTGCGCACCTTCACCGAAAAAGTACTGCTCCATCTGCTTGAGCAGGAACTCCTGGGCCTGGGGCGTCGCCAGATTCAGGCGGTACTCGTTCATGAGCATTTTCATATGCTCGACCCACATCTTCCATGCCTCTTTCGAGACATTCTCATAGATCCGCTGGCCCAGCGGGTGGCCGTCGAACGGGACCTCGTCCAGGCCGGGCAGCTCGCGGCCCAGCTTCACGCAATTCACCATTCTAGCCATCAGCTTTGATCTCCTCTGGAAACTTCCTCGACCAGCATAACGCGCCTCAACGCGGCTCCGGGTGTCCGGTCCAGGCGCATATGGCGGCAATTTCAGACGGGCTGAGCTGCGCTTCACGGTGCAACGCCAGATAGTCACTTGGCGGCATGGAGCGTACGCGGACTTCGCGGCAGATGTCGCGAAATGAAGTCTCTTCGTTCCAGTCGTCAAGATTCATGCGGCGCCGTCCTTCGCGCACGTGGTTCGCAACCAGCCAGCTTGCCGGCGCGACGTGACTGTACCAGGGCCAGCGCGTACGTTGTGAATGACAATCGGCGCAGGCCCGCTCCAGCGCGTGGTTCACCGCATCCGGAACCACGTACGCATCGGCGAGCCCACGCCCGGGCTCAACAGCCGGATTTGTCCGCTCCGGCCGGGCCAATTGCATCCCTACGAACACACCCAGCAGTGCCAGCGGCGTCCAGCGCCGCCAAGCTCCCCACATGCCTGAATAGATGCGTGAGCCTGGCACGCGGATACAGAGTTAAACGCCGCGCGCCAACAGCGCGCCCCAGTGGAAGCCCGCCCCGAAGGCGGCGAACACCACGGGCACGCCGGACTCGAAGCCGAACTGGCGGCACCACTCGTCGGCGGCAATCAGCATCGAGGCCGAAGACGTGTTGCCATATCGGCGGATGTTGGAGAAAAACCGCGCACTTTCAACGCCCAGCGTGGCAGCCACCTTGTCGATCAGATTCTGGTTGGCCTGGTGCATGAGGAACGTCGAGGCGGAAGCCGGTTCAACCTCATTGCGCGCCATGATGGTGCGGATGGCGGCCGGGATTTTGCGCGAAGCCTGCAGGATGACACTACGGCCGCTCATCTGGATGGGCGCGCCATGTTCCAGCTTGAGATCCTCGGCGTAGGTGCCGTCGGAGGCGAGAATGGAGTCGACAATCTCGGCGCGGCCTTCGTCGGGCGTCACCAGACAGGCGCCGGCGCCGTCGCCAAACAGCGGGGCCACACCACGTTCGCGTGGTTCACGCTGCACGATAGTGGACATCTTTTCGGCGCCGATCACAAGGATCTTGCCAATCTGGCTGGCCAGACGCGACGCCAGCGAGAGCGCAAACAGCGAACCGGCGCTGGCCATCGGCACGTCCAATACCGGGACGCCCGTTGCCCCCAATAGCTTGGCCGCGACGGCCGCCGGTCCGGGGAAAGACCGCTCCGCGGTGCCGCTGGCGACCATCACCATGCCGAGCGCGGACGGCTCCACGCCGGCGCGTTGCAAACAGTCCTCACCGGCCCGCGCGGCCAGTTCCGATACCGTCACCGCCGGATCGCAGAAGCGCCGTTCTTCAATGCCGGAGACTTTCACCACCCAGCTAGCGTCAGCCCCCACCCAGGAGCCTGCTTCAGCGCTGTCAACCACACGTTCAGGCAGGTAGCTGCCGAATTCCTTGATATAGGCCATGGCTGTGGGAGGACTCAGGCGCGCGAGTCCAGATACTCCTCGATCCGCTCGATCGAATCGAACTTGCGCGGATTCAGGTCAGAGTCCGGAATGCTGATAGCGAACTCCTGTTCGAGCGCGCTGACCAGATCGGGCAACGCAAAGCTGTCGAGCAGGCCGGAGTCGAACAGCGATTCTTCGGCAGCCGGAACGCTGTCCTTCTTCGTGACGGTCTTGATGATTTCGATGATCTTATTTCGGCGGTCCATTCTCGTTACTTCCTAATACCTGGCGGCGAACGGTCTGGAAAATACCATATTGAGCCATGAGCAGCTCATAAAGCGAATCGCCCAACAGCCGGTAGCCCGGCGTGGTGAAGTGCACGTAGTCACGTTGCGCCAGACCTGACTGTACCCATTGTTTCATGCTTCCGGCCCCGCCCATGGCGGTGCGCAGATTCCAGAAGCCGCAGCCGGCGGCCAGAGCGGCCTCGCGCTGCGCGGCAATGATGTGATCCACACCGTCGGGGACGACAATGCGGCGGCGCGTGCGGATGCCCTGGTCTGGGGCGCCGACAATCAAAATACTGGCCGTTGGCGCGGACTCGCGCACCAGGCCGACAACCCGCTTCAGATCGGCGCGGTAAGCCTCTTCGGTAAGATCGCGGCGGCGCGCCTCATTGGTGCCGTAGGCGAGAATGATCAACGCCGGATTGCGCCGCTCAATGTGGCTGCGCAGTAGTCCGGCGTGCTGCGAAAGCAGCATCTCCACCTGTGCGCCGTTGACGCCGAGCGTCTCCCACGTCACACCGCCCGCCTTCTCAAGCACCCAGCCATAGACGCGCACCGGCGCCGCGTCGCGGGTGCGCAACACCAACCGGTGCGCCCCGGGCGTAAGTTCCTTGCGGTAGTATGCCGGCCCCGCCACGCCATCGGTGGAGACGGTGTCGAGCGCGTTGCCGTTGTCCTCCACTTCGAACGACCCGCCGCCTTCCTGGCGCAGGTAGAACACTTCGACGACGTGGCCTTCGGCTTCGAGCGTGATGGCTTCTCCAGCGCTCTCTGTTTCCAGGCTGAAGCCGGCCATGCCGTTCAGACCATCGGTGTGGCGCCCTAATGCGCCGGCCGCGGCCCAACCGCGCGACATGGTGGCGTGTGAATCGTAACGGCGGAAACCGGCGAACGGCCGGCCAGCCTGCGTGAAGCCGGGCCCGCCATCGCCGAAGCGTTGCTGGAAACGCGAGCGCATCTGGCCGGCCCAGTCGTCCGAGGCCGTGTGCGAGTCGCCGAACTGCAACACGCGCACCGGTTCGCCGTCCCCGTGGTGCTGCTCAAGGCGGTGGAGCATCTCGTAAAACGGCACCATGGCGGCGGCGTTCTGGATGCCCAGTTCGACTGCGGCGGTCATCTTCGGCGCACTGGCCGGAATAGGATCCGGCGCGGCCGCTTTCTTCACGACCCTGGCAGCAGCGGGTTTCTTGGCGGTCGGCTTTTTCTTCTTGGCCGCGGGCGCTGCGCCCATCGCGACAGCCAACGCACAAATCAGCACAAGCGCGCGCATCTCAGGGCTTCCCCGTTGTGGCCGCGGGAGCGGCGGTGGAAGCCACACTCTGACGGATCTGCTCCAGCTTGTAGCGGTTGTAGCCATCCATCAGCGCCTGATAAAGCAACGTACCGACAATGCGCGCACCAGCCGGCAGGGGGTGTATGAAATCGGCGCTGACCAGACGCGGCTCTGCCATGTACCACTTGCCCATGGTGCCGGGGCCGCCCATGGCCTGGAACGTGTTAAAGAAGGCGCAGCCGTTGTCGGCAGCCAGACGGGCCTGCATCGAGACCAGTTGCGGCAGCAGCGCAATCGTTCCAATGTTGCCGCCGGCTTCACGCGAGCCGCGGTCCATCGGGCTCATGATGAGGATGCTGGCGTCGGGCAGAGCGCCGCGCACGCGGCGAATGATTTCGGTCATGTCTTTGATGTAGGCGCCTTCGACGTAGCTCTTGTAGCCGGTGTCGTTCGTGCCGTAGTTGATGATGACCAGATCCGGCTTGGCCGCGCGCAGCTCCACGCCCCAGTGCACTCCGTTCATGTGGTGCGCCATCACTCCGGCCCAGCAGCCGTTCAATCCAATGCTGTCATACACCACGCCGTCGCCGGGCTTAAAGAACTCAACCGAAAACAGGCGCGCCACGCCGCGTGTCACCCTCAGGCGATATTCGCGCGCTTCGGCTGGCAGAGTGAAACTCTCCTCGGCCTCGACTGCTTGCGGAGCGGCCGTGGAAAGCGTTCCGATGTGGATGTCGCCCGCCATGATGTCCACGTCGCCCCCTTCGGGCTGGGCGAAGTAGCGGATGTTCAAACGCGTGTAGCCGTCCGAGCGCAACGCGATGCGCGTCGCCGAATTGACGCCGCCGATAAAACTGACCCCGCCCAGACCGTAGCGGCCGTCGGGCGCACCGCGCAGTGTGGCCGGATCCATCCGCCAGCCGGAGCTCTCCAGATCCAGACCGCGATGCTTGTACCAAGCCCACGGCTTGCCCAGCAGGTAGGTGCCGTGGCCGGCGTCGCCGAAACGCTGCTGAAGGAACTGGCGCACGTCGGCGGTGATGAGATCGGCTGTGGTGGGCGAGTCGCCGTAGTGGAGAATGCGCGTGACGGCTCCGGGCCGGCCGCGTTCGGTGCGCAGCAGTGCGGCGTAGAAGGCCGTCATTGAGCCGTTGTTGTCGACAATGCGTGAATCGCTCTGCTTCACCGGCACGCTGTCCGGGCGCAAGCGTTCGAGCTCGTCTTCCACCGGCGTGGCCGAATGCTGGCGCGGTTGGAAGTCGATAATCTGCGTGGCCGAGCCCCACTCGTAAATGCGCCAGTTGTACCACTGCGGAATATACTGCGGCAGCGTGATGCCCAGCCCGAAGGTGGCGAGAACGAGAAGCGGTTTGAGAGGCCAGGGCGACTTCATGTTCAGAACTTCGTGTACAGGAACGGCGCCGCTCCCGTGATGGCGATGTATTCAATGGCGAGCACCAGGCCCACCAGCACGGCCGCCTGCGCGTAGAACGGCGCACGAATGTAGAGACGGATGCCACGCTCTGCGATGGTCTTCGGCAGGAAGTGGGCCACAATGGCAATGCTCATCACCACTGCCAACGGCAATGAAATATTGGCGAAGCTGACGGTGAGCGACGCGATGCGGCCCAGCACTTCGCGCGCGTTATCCATGGACGTGGCGCGGAAGAAGATCCAGGCAAAGATCACAAAATGCGCGGTCAGTAGCCGCGCGGCGAATTTCACGAATGGGTTCTTAGTAACCGGTGGATTACCGCGCACAGTACGGAAACCGTGATGCACCGCCAGCGCCGCGCCATGCAGCGCTCCCCACACGACAAACGTCCATGCCGCGCCGTGCCACAGGCCGCCGATCAGCATGGTGACGAACAGGTTCATGTACGTGAACAGCTTCCACTTCGAACGCAGGCCGGGCAACGAGAAGTAGAGATAATCACGCAGCCAGTTGGACAGTGTGATGTGCCAGCGGCGCCAAAACTCACTGATGTTCAGCGACAAATATGGCCGGTTGAAGTTCTCCGGCAATTTCAGGCCTAGCAGCAGGGCGCTGCCGATGGCGATGTCCGTGTACCCGGAAAAATCGTAGTAAAGCTGAACGGCGTAAGCGTAGACGGCGATCAGCGTTTCCATGCCGGTATAGAGGCTGGGGCCGTCAAAAACACGGTTGACCAGATTTTCGGCCAGGTAGTCCGCGATCAGAAATTTCTTCAGCAGGCCCAGCCCGATGCGGAACAACGCGCGGCTGCCGTCTTCGCTTGAAAGCATCGCTTTTGGCTCGCGCTGCATTTGCGGCGCCAGCGCCAGTACGCGCGTGATGGGCCCGCTCAGCGTGGTGGGAAAAAACGTCACCGAAGCCATGTAAGTGAGCAGACTGCGGACCGGTTTGCCGTCCTTGCGGTAGACGTCAATCGTGTAGGTGAGCGACTGGAAGCAGTAGAACGAGATGCCCAGCGGGAAGCTCCAGTGCCAGGCGATGGGCTTTGAGCCCGTCGCGCCGGCCCATGTGCCGAGCAGAAACGGCATGTACTTGAACGTGGCCAGGATGCCGATGTTCATCAGTACGCTCGTGGTGACCAGCGCCCGGCGAAGCAACTTGTTGGCCGTCGCGCCCAGCCCGAGCCCGATCAGATAATCGATGAATGCCGCTGACGGAATCAGCGCCAGATAGAAGAGATCCCACTTGGCATAGAAGTAGAAGTTGGCGAAGAGGATCAGCGCCAGCGTGGCGGCGCGCCAACGCGCCAGCGGCCAGTAGAGCAGGAACAGGCCACCCAGAAAGATGAAATAGACAGAGCTGGTGAGGAGCATGCGCGCGTGCGCGCCAAGCGCGAATCTCCCATTATACTTAGCGCCGGTAGGTTTTCTTGAGGCCGTTCCGGGTGTTGGTCACGGTGAAGGTGGCGTCCGGCTGGGCCGATACCTCAATGTTGTAGCCCTTGCAGGGCTCCTCCACGTTGGCAATGCGGCCGGCCGCGGTGTTCAGCTTCTCACCTCCGGCCACTGAATAATGCAGTTGCCAGAGATCTTCAAGCCCGGGCGAGGTCTTCACAATTTCAAGCACCGCGGGCGAGCCGCCCTTGCGCGCGCCATTGTTCATGATGGCCACACGCGGATTCAGCGCGTGCACCATGGCGGCCGGGTTGGAGGCGTCGAAGCCATGATGCGTGGTGAGAAACAGATCCACTGTGCCGAGCAGATGGTTCGGACAGGCTAGGTTCAGCTCCTTGTTCCAGGTGAGGTCGCCCAGATCGACAAAGCGGAACTTGCCGTAGGTCAGCAGAATACCGATGGAGCGTGCGTTTTCGGTAGGGTCTTCGGGAGCCCGTTCAACGGACAGGCAGAACGGGTTAGGCTTGCCGCCGCCGTTGATCGCCCGGTGAATCACCTCGCCGCGAGCCGAGACCACCTCAATGCGCACGGATTTGATGGGCAGCACATCGCCCGGTTTCACGGTCATGTGCTTGACGCCATTGGCAATCGCCTTCTTATAGGCGTCTTCCAGCGCCATCACACCGGGCGTCATTTCAGTGTTGGAGCCATGATCAAATACCGTACCCACAGGAAATTTGGCCATCAGTTCCGGCACACCGCCGACATGGTCCGAATGGTAGTGCGTCACCAGCAGGTAGTCGATCTTCCTGATCCCCATCTTGCGCGCGGCTGCAACAATGCGGTCCGAGTCACGGCCGTGATTGCCGGGGAAGCCGGCGTCCACCAGAAGTGACGCACCGGATGGGAGACGCATCAGCGTGGCTTGGCCACCCTCGGTGTCGACGAACGTCATCTCCAGGGCGGAGCGATCGGCCGCGGTCAACGCCAAGCTGCAGAAGAACATCGCGACTATACGGAGCATGGCGGCATCCTATCATACGAGGAGCGGAACATCCTTTGGCCGCCCCTCGTAGTAGACTACGGGAAGTCAGAAAATGCCCTTCTGCACACAGTGCGGCACTGCGGTCCAGCCAACCGACGCCTTCTGCGCCGGTTGCGGAGCCGCGCAAGCCGGCGCGGCGCGGCCCAAGCCCGAGCCAGCGCCCCCAACGGGCAAGAAAGAATTTCTGCGCGACATGCCGGCCCGCCGCGCAGCATTCCTCTGCTACATCCCGATTGTCGGCTGGGTGTTCGCCATTGTCATGCTGGCGTCGGACCGCTTCCGCGAGGACCGCATGGTGCGCTTCCACGCCTTCCAGGGGCTGTACCTCTTCGTGCTGTGGCTGTTTGTGGAGTGGGTATTCGAGCCCATCGCGGCCTACTCAACCCCTACTCACCACATGGGCGACTTGTTCAAACTGGTGGTACTCGGCGCCTGGATCTTCATGATGATCAAAACGAAGCAAGGCGACGACTTCCGCCTGCCTCTACTGGGCGAACTGGCCGACCGCAGCGTCTCCGAACAGCGCTAAGCGCCCTGTTTGCAGTGCGGTGTTATAATTATTCATGAGGCTGAATAAGTAACCACGAGGAGGAATAGTCTTCCATGACCATGAACGCCGGCATTGTTGGATTCCGCGGCTACAGCGGAATGGAGTTGCAGCGGATTCTCACTTCCCATCCGCGTGTCACCCCTTTCCTGCTGGAACATCGTTCAGATGGCGCGGCGCCGGTGCTTCCGTTGGGCCACACGGGCTTAACGCGCATTGCATGTACGCCGGAGGCAGTGGTGGAGGCCGGCATTGAAGTGGTGTTTCTGGCCACTCCGCCCGAAGTGAGCATTGAGTTGGCTCCCAAGCTGCTGGACCGCGGCGTGCGCGTGGTCGATCTGAGCGGCGGCTTCCGCCTGAAGACCGTGGAGCGCCACAAGCAGTGGTACAAGGCCGACCACGCCGAGCCGCAATGGCTGGCCGATGCCGTCTACGGCCTGCCCGAGTTCTATCGCGAACAGGTGCCCGCGGCAAAGCTCTTGTCGAATCCAGGTTGCTATCCGACTGCCGCCAATCTGGCCATTGCGCCGCTGGTGCGCGCTGACGTGGTGGACCGCGCGGCGGGCATCGTTTGCGACGCCAAGAGCGGCGTCACCGGCGCCGGCCGCAAGCCGAGTCTCAAGACCCATTTCTGCGAAGTGACCGGGAACTTCAGCGCCTACTCCGTGCTGGACCACCGGCATGTGCCCGAAGTGCTCATGAACTCGCATCTGGAAGAGCAGGAACTTAGTTTCACGGCGCAGTTGCTGCCCATTGAACGCGGCATTCTGGAAACCATCTACTTCCGGGCCAAAGGCCTGGCGAGCGCTGAAGAATTGCTGGCTGTTTACCGGCGCGCCTACGCGGACGAGCCGTTCGTGCGGCTCTATCCGGTGGGCGTGCTGCCAGACTTGAACGGTGTGGCGCGGACCAACTTCTGCGACATCGGCGTACGTTTGGACGCGCGCACGGGCCGCGCGGTAGTGGTGTCGGCCATCGACAATCTGGGCAAGGGCGCCGCCGGCCAGGCCGTGCAGAACATGAACCTGATGTTCGGCTACGCGGAGACGGAGGGTCTGCTGTGAAGATCCTGGTCAAGCTGGGCGGCACACTGCTGGACAACACCGAATTGCGCGCGTCGCTCGCCGGTCAGATTGCCGGGCTCAACGCCAAAACGGTGGTGGTGCACGGTGGCGGCAAGCAGATGACGCGCTTTCTGAAGGAGCGCGGCGTCGAGAGCCAGTTTGTGAACGGCCTGCGCGTCACCTCACCGGAAGTAATTGACGCTGTATTGAAAGTGTTTGCTGGCAGCGTGAACAAGAGCCTGGTGGCGTCGCTGGTCTCGGTCGGCGCGCGCGCCGTCGGCATCTGCGGCGTGGACGCAGCGCTGGCCGAAGCGCGGCAATTGAAGCCGGAACTGGGCGCTGTCGGCGAAATTGTGCGCTCGAATCCGGAGTTGCTCAACACGTTGGTAGACGCAGGCTTCCTGCCCGTGGTGGCATGCGTGGCGGGCGACCGTCAGGGCAACGTATATAACGTAAATGCCGATCAAATGGCCGTGGCCTGCGCTGCGGCGTATCAGGCCGCGAAGCTGCTGTTTCTGACTGACGTCGACGGCGTGCGGGGCGAGGCGGGCACGATTCTGCCGGAGTTGACTGCCGCTGAAGCGCTCGCGCTGATCGAAAAAGGCATCGCCACGGGCGGCATGGAAGCCAAGCTTCGTGCGGCCTGTGCGGCGCTCGATGGCGGCGTGGGTGAGGTTGTGATTGCGCCCGGCGCGGCGCAGTCGATTGTGGCGCGTCTTGTGGCGGGCGAAGCCGTGGGCACCCGCCTGATCGGGAGCCGGAAATGACTGTCCGCAAGGCCCGCATGAGCGACATTACCGGCATGCTGGGCTTGATCAACGATTACGCGCGGCAGGGCATCATGCTGCCGCGCAACGAGTTTGAGATCTCAGAAGGCGTCCGCGACTTTACGGTGCTATACGATGGCGACCGCCTGGTGGGCTGCGCGGCGCTGCATTTCTATGGCCCGACCATGGCCGAGGTGCGGTCCCTGGCCGTCTCGCCTACGCTGAAGGGCACGGGGGCTGGCCGTCTGCTGATGGACGCTCTGGATGCAGAGGCGTTGGAGTTCGACCTGGACGCGCTGTTCGCCTTCACCTACGTGCCCGGCTTCTTTGCCCGCATGGGTTATCACGAAGTAGACCGCGGCGAACTGCCGCTGAAGGTCTGGAAGGACTGCCTGCGCTGCCCGAAATTTCAGGCCTGCGACGAGATTGCAGTTCTGAAGCTGCTGAAGGGCGACGCCAATCTCACAGCTGCCCGGCATGCCGTGAGCGATGATTCGCTGGTGCAGATCCCGGTTCTCAGACAATAGATCCCCGAAAATTGAGAGAAATTCGACCGGTGGCGCACTACTACCGGCAGAGGCTCTGCGGAAGGCATACGTGTTTGTTTTTCGCCACCGCGATTTCTGCCTCGGAGGATGCATGCGCGCCCAGACCATTGATGTACGCGAAGCCCCCGGCCGGATACTTTGCTGCACCGTTTTCAGGCCCGGCGGCAAGAAACTCCTAGCCAAAGGCCACGTCTTGAGCGAAGAAGACGTTCGCCTGCTCGAGACCGAGGGGATGCAGACCATCTGGGTGACCGAACTGGACGAGGGCGAAGTGGGTGAAGACGACGCCGTGGCCAGCGTGGGCGCACGGATCGGCTGCGGCTCGGTGGAAGTCCGTCTGGCGGCCGGAGGCCGCGCTAACTTACTGGCCACAGAGGACTGCTGCGTGCTGGTGGACGATGAACTGCTCAAGCAGATCAACTGCACAGCCAGCATTGTCATCGCCACGGCCGCCAATTTCAGCTTTGCCCGCGCCGGTGAGCGCATCGCCACGGTGAAAAGCGCGCCGTTTGCCGTTTCGCGCGAACAACTGGATGCCGTGGAATCCATCTTGGCCGAGCGCGGCCCTATCCTGCAGGGCCGTCCGATTCGTGATCCGGCCGTGGCCGTGCTCTATAGTGACCACTACTCAGGGGAACGCGCCCGCCAGCTCTTTGAACCCATCATGCGGCAGCGCCTGGAGAAGTTCGGCATTGCGAGCCGTTTTTCGTTGGCTGCGGTGGAGACGGAAGACAGCGTCACCAAAGCGCTCAGCCATTTGCTCCGCGCGCGCCCGACAGCCTTGTTGGTGGCCTCCACTACCGCGCCGGCCGGCCCAAGCGACGTGGTGGGCCGGGCCATGGCCAGCCTGGGCTGCCACCTGGAGCGTTTCCTGGCGCCTGTCGAGCCCGGCAATCTGCTCCTACTCGGCTACAAAGACGACATTCCGATAGTTTCCGCCCCGGGTTGTTTCCGCTCCGCCAAAGCGAATGTCGTTGACCTGGTTCTCCCCCCGATGCTGGCCCGCTACCGGGTCACAGGCTGGGAAATCGCCTGCCTGGGACATGGCGGCCTGCTGGCATGATCTGAACAGTTCCTCCAAACGTGCCTGGACTCCTCCCCAAAGGAGACCACGCACCACCTCCTAAACGGCCGGATGCCTGACCAGCATCCGGCCGCCTTTTTTATCCACTCTTGACAGCACAACAGACCGAACGTATGATTTAAACAGTCGTATGAATCATACGTTCGACCAAGAAGAACCACAGCATCGCGGTGCGTTGACAAAGGAACGGATACTGGATGCGGCCGAAAATCTGTTTGCCACGCAAGGCTATACCGCAACCAGCCTGCGCCAGATCACGGCCGAGGCTGGCGTCAACCTGGCGGCAGTGAATTACCATTTTCAATCCAAAGACGCTCTGATCCTCGCGGTATTCAACCGTAAGGTCGCGCCACTGAACGACCGCCGGCTAATGATGCTCGACGAGGTTGAAGCCCGGGCCGGATCGGGTCCTCTTGCCCTGGAAGATGTGCTCCGCGCCTTTTTGGCGCCAATGATGGGATGCCGCCAGAGCAGTGCCCCGCTGGGCAACTTTCCCAGACTGTTCGGCAGGGTCTTCACCGAGCCGGGCGACTGGGCAATGCGGATCTTTCCACAAGTGTTCGGTGAGATTCGAGACCGCTTCCGTAGCGCCTTTGAGCGGGCACTACCCGGCGCCGATCCTCTGGATGTGGTGTGGGGACTGCATTTGAGCATCGGCTCGATGTCTTTTTTCCTCGGCGCAGGTCAACTGCTGACCGTGATTTCAAACGGGCGTGCCGATCCATCCGACGTGGACGGCGCGCTGGACCGTCTGGTTTGCTTCGCCGCCGCCGGCCTTCGCGCGCTGGCGAATCCCGCAAAGGAGGATGCTCGATGACACGGGCGTGGATCGCACTAATGGCATTGGCCGGTACGGCCTGGTGCCAGGAAACCAAGACGCTGCCGCTGAGTCTGGCGAAAGCGGTGGAAATCGCCACCTCGCCCGACGGCGCCACGCGTGTTCGTCTGGCTCGCGAAGCAATCTCCCAGGCCGACTCGCGCCGCCGTCAGGCGCTAGGCCTGTTGCTACCGAACGTGGACGGCAGCTACACGTTCCGCAGCTTCACGAACAACCTCAGCGCGATGGGCATCAATCTCTCGTCCATTCCGTACGTGCAAATTCCGCTGCTGGTGGGGCCGCTGGAGACGAACGACGCCCGGGCTACTGCCTCACAGAGCCTGTTCGACCTGCCGGCCATCCGCCGTTTTCAGGCTGCCAAGGCGCAGGCCCGCGCCGCGCGCGCCGACGAAGATGCCGCCACCA
The DNA here is from genome assembly GCA_964478395.1 of uncultured Candidatus Solibacter sp. GTDB lineage: Bacteria > Acidobacteriota > Terriglobia > Bryobacterales > Bryobacteraceae > Paludibaculum. The sequence goes on along the minus strand of CAYZIX010000049.1, from coordinate 2,853 downwards.
ATCAAACTAAAGGCGCGGTGGCCAAAGCTTATCTGAATGCGTTGCGCGCAGAGGCCGCTCTGGATGCCGCGCGCGCCAACGTGGCGCTGGCCGAGCGCATCCTGCGCCAGGCCCGCTCACAGAAGGCGGCCGGCACGGGAACGGGTATCGAGATTACGCGCGCCGACGTGACGCTGGCCAATGAACGGCAGCGCCTGACTGTGGCCGAAGAGGACCGCAACACGGCGCGTCTGCGCCTGCTACGCGAGATGAACCTGGATCTTGATGTTGAACCGCAGTTGACCGACAAACTCGAGACCGCGCCGGACGAGGCGCCCTCGCCAGCGCAGGCCCTGGAGGCAGCGCGCCTGCTGCGCCCGGAACTGAAGGCCCAGGCCGAGCGGCAACACGCGGCGGAGCTGACGCACCAGTCGCTAAAGGCGGAACGTCTGCCTTCGGCCGCGGCATTCGGCGATTACGGCACGCTGGGCAAGGCCGGCGCACAGATGCTGCCGACGCGCTCGGTTGGCATCAGCGTGAAGGTACCGCTATGGGACGGCGGGCGGCGTGACGCGCGGCGCGGCGAGGCGGCATCGCAATTGCGCCAGGAGACCATACGCTCGCGCGACACCGCGCAACAGGTAGAGCTGGAAATCCGGCTCTCCATCGAAGCGTTAAAGTCGGCCGATTCACAGGCCGTCACGGCGCTGACCGCGTTGAATGAATCGGAAAAGGAACTGGCCCAGGCTGAACGCAGGGTGGACGCGGGCGTGGCCAGTGGTCTGGAAGTAACCGACGCCCAGGCGCGCTTGGCGCGGGCGCGTGACAATCGCGTCACCGCACTGTACCGCCAACGCTCCGCGCGCATCGACCTCGGAGTGGCCGTGGGCAACCTCGACATGCTGTTTTGACCCCAAGCCAGGAGTGACTACGTCGTGAACAAGAAAAAGATACTCATCCCCGTGCTGATCGTGGCCGTGGGCGGCATCGTCGCCTGGCGCCTGCTGCGTGATGGTGCGGACGCAAACACCATCCGCATCAGCGGCAATATTGAACTCACCGAAGTGGACCTGTCCTTCAAGCTGCCCGGACGCTTGGTGGCGCGGGCTGTGGATGAAGGCGATCCCGTAAAGGCCGGGCAGTTGATTGCCCGGCTGGACACAGCCGAACTGAGCCGCCAGTTGGAGCGTGAACACGCCGGCGTCGCGTCAGCCGAAAGTGCGCTGGACCAGTTGCGCACCGCCATTGCTTACCAGAGCGAATCCATCAGCGGCGACGTGCAGTTGAAGAGAGCCGATCTGACCGCGGCCGAGGCTCGTCTGCGTGAGATGGAGAACGGCGCGCGCCCACAGGAGTTGGAGACCGCCCGGGCCGCGCTGGCCGAGGTGGATGCGCAGAACAAGCAGGCGCAACAGGACTGGCAGCGCGCCCAGCGGCTCTACAAGAGCGATGACATTTCCACGTCGCAGTACGACCAGTTCCGTGCCAAGGCCGATGCCACGGCTGCGTCGCTGAAGCGCGCGCGGGAGCAGATGGCGCTGGTACAGGAAGGCCCACGCCGTGAACAGATCGACCAGCAGCGCGCCGTTGTCGAGCGCGGCCGTGCGGCCCTCCGTCTGGCCGAAGCCAACCGTCTGGATCTCGACCGCCGCAAAAAGGAAGTGGCCATGCGGCAGGCCGAAATTGAACGCGCCCGCGCGCAGTCCGGCGTGCTGGATGTGCAGATCAACGACCGCGTGATTCTTTCGCCCGTCGCCGGCGTTGTGCTCACCAAGAGCGCCGAGCCCGGCGAGGTCCTGGCCGGTGGCGCAACCGTGGTCAGCATCGGCGATATCGACAGGCCTTGGGTGCGCGGCTATGTTGGCGAGCGTGACCTGGGCCGCGTCAAATTGGGCATGTACGCCGACGTTTTCACAGACTCGTATCCGGGCAAGCGCTATCGCGGCCATGTCACCTTCATCAGTTCCGAGGCCGAGTTTACGCCCAAGCAGATCCAGACGCAGGAAGAGCGGCAGAAGCTGGTTTACCGCATCAAAATCGAGGTCGAAAACCCCAATCGCGAGCTGAAATCGAACATGCCGGTGGACGCTGAGCTGCACCTCCAGTAGGGCGCCATGATTCAACTCGATCACGTCACACGCCGTTTTGGCCCGCTCACGGCCGTCAACGATCTCACGCTCGATATTCCCGGGGGCGAGATCTTCGGCCTGGTGGGCCCGGACGGCGCTGGTAAAACTACCACGCTGCGAATGCTGTGCGGCCTGCTGGACCCGACGTCCGGCCACGTGAAAGTGGCCGGGCTGGACGTCGGACGTAATCTGGACCGCGTTAAGGATCAGATTGGCTACATGGCGCAGCGCTTTGGCCTATACGGCGACCTGAGCGTCGAAGAGAATCTCCTGTTCTACGCCGATCTGTTCGGCATCGAGCCGGCGTTGCGCGACCGTATGATGGCCGAGTTCCTGGACATGACGCGCATGACGCCCTTCCGCCAGCGCGCCGCGGCCAAGCTCTCCGGCGGCATGAAACAGAAGCTGGCGCTGATGTGCACGCTGCTGCACCGGCCGCGCGTGCTGTTTCTGGACGAGCCCACCAACGGCGTCGATCCGCTGTCGCGCCGTGACTTTTGGGAAATTCTCTATCGCCTGGCTGGCGAGGGCATGACCATCATGGTGAGCACGGCATATCTCGACGAGGCGGAACGCTGCGCGCGCGTTGGGCTGATGTACAAAGGCTGCCTGATCCGTTGCGACTCGCCCGCGGCGCTGAAGGCGCAACTGGCGCCGCGCTGCTACGTCGCCGCAGCTGACGACGCGCGCGCCGCCCGTGCCCGTCTGCGGCGACTGCCGGTCCATGGCCGTGGCCCTGCTGGCC